>CALMOK010000170.1 GCA_937871825.1 uncultured Alphaproteobacteria bacterium | reverse complement strand
AAAACGGATCGAGACAGGGCGGTCCAAGGCGCGGGACTGGGCCGATTGGAGCGCTAAGGCCGAGACCCGTTACGGGGTGGACCGATATATCGTTTTGGGTGTCTGGGGCCTTGAAACGAACTTCGGCGGCAACGTGGGTGGTGACTACGTCATCCGGTCACTCGCCACGCTGGCCTATCAGCATTATCGGGGTGATTACTTCAGGAAAGAACTCATCGCCGCCCTGGTCATTCTTCAGGAGGGCCATGTGGACTCCGGCCACATGATGGGCTCCTGGGCCGGTGCCATGGGGCAGACGCAGTTCATGCCGTCGAGCTTCAAGAGCTATGCGGTCGATTTCGATGGCGACAGCCGTCGAGACATTTGGACCAGCGTACCGGATGCGATTGGGTCCACGGCCAACTACCTGCATAAGCACGGTTGGATCGCTGGTGAAACCTGGGGCTACGAGGTCGTGCTGCCGGCCGGCTCCGCCTTCACGAGCCAGCCGACCCATTATGCCGGTTTCTCCCATTGGGCCGAGCAGGGGCTGCAGCGCGCCGATGGTGGCGCCATGCCGCTCGACGGCAAGGCGGCGTTGCTGCTGCCGACGGGGCAGGGCGGCCCGGCTTTCCTGGTCACGCCCAACTTCAAGGTGATCAAAAGCTACAACAATTCGACGGCCTACGCGCTTGGCGTGGCTCTTCTCAGCGATCGGATTGCCGGATGGGGGCCCATCAAGGGGCAATGGCCGGTGGCGTCGCGCTGATCCGCCCCTGACCGAACTGGAGGGATGCGCCAACTGCTTGTTTGAACTATCCTGAGGACCAAATCAGGCTTGCCCTTCGAGATCCCGCAGCCATGCCGAGACCACGCTTGCGATCAGCGATCGTTTTCCTGGTAACCCTTGCCATGGTGGCCGTGGGGCCGCGTGCAATCGCAGCCGAGCGACGCGTTTCGAGCGGGCCTAAACCTGCGTCGGATCAGGCGCGCGCTGTCGTCATCCCCAAGACCGATCGTGGCTTTACGATCGCGGTCCTGGGGGACGGGTTCGCCGAAGCCTTGTCGGAGGGGCTCGCACTCACCTATGGGGACCAGTCGGACGTAACGATCCTCGATAAGACCCACGCGCCGTTCGGATTATCGCAGAACGAGAAATTCGAGTGGCCGGTCGCCGTCCAGAACCTTTTTTCGGGTCGGGACCGGATCGACGCGGCCGTGATCATGCTGGGTGCCAACGATACCATGCCGATCACCCAAGGCACCGCCGTGGTGGACCTGCAAACGCCGCAATGGCGGCAACTCTACGGAGAACGGGTTGCCGCCGTGGCGGGTTTGTTCCAGGATCGGCACGTGCCGCTGACCTGGGTGGGCTTGCCGATCGTCGGCGATGCCGACCTTTCGGCTAAATTCGTCGTTTTGAACGAAATCATTCGCGACCGGGCCGTCAAGGCCGGTGCAACCTATGTCGACAGTTGGGAAGCCTTCTCCGACGAAGCAGGGCAATATAGCGGTAGCGGCCCTGATTTGAACGGCCGGATCGTCAAGCTGCGGGCGGCGGACGGGATCGACTTCACGCGCGCGGGGGAACGCAAGCTGGCGAGCTTCGTGGAAGGCGACATCCGGCGCGACCAGCAGCGCGCCGCTGCCGTGAGTGCCTCGGCCACCACCCCGGTCAACATTCCCGATCAGCCCGGTTTCGACAACGCGCTCGAAGTCGACATCGGTGCGCAGATCCGGCGCGAAGCCGGCTTGCCGGCTCTTCTTCCTGACAAGCCGGCCGCCGCAGGGCTGCCAAAGGTCGGGCGGGTCATCAGCCTGACAACGCCCGCGCGATCGATCGACGGTCGGCTCGCCGACACGGAAGATCCCCTGTTTCAGGGGCGAGCCTATGGCGAGGACCATCTCGCCGAGCGGTCGCTCGTCGCTGGGCTGCCGATCCAACCAAGGCCAAGTCGGAGTGATGATTTCACCTGGCCCAAGCGGTAGGGAAACCGGATCGGATCTCCTTGGCGAGCCTCTCCCTTTCAGGTGATTGAAACGGGTTTTGAGCGCAGGCGGGCCGCGACCGAGGGATCGGCGCGTCGGCACATCTGGGGCGGCAGGCCGCGCAGGATGAGTTCGGCGTCGGCGACCGCCATGCGACCGATCTCCAGCAGGGCATCCCGGGTGCCACCCGAGCGGTGTGCCGACAACAGCAGCCCCTCGATTGCGCGCACCGGGTCGTCGGGGGAAACCGGCTCGTCCGGGAAGACATCCGTGGCGGCCCGGATATGGCCATGGCGAACGCTGTCCAGCATGGCGGCGAAATCCACCACGGCGGCCCGGCTCATCATGAGGAAGGCGGTCCCTTGGCGCATTCGCGCGAACTCAGGGGCACCGATCATCGCCTGGTTCTCGTCCGTAACGCTGGCGAACATGAAAATCACCTGGCTGGTCGACAAAAGCTCGTCGAGGGGGGTCGGCGTGCAATCATGCTTGGCGACGAGTTCGTCCGGCAGCCAGGGATCGTAAACCTTGACGGGGTTGCGGAAGGGGCGGATCAGCTCGCGCAGATTGCGGCCAAGATCACCAAACCCGATGATGCCGACCGGGGCACCGGCGAAGCGGAAGGTGTCGGCGTTGCCGTCGAGACCATATCGCTCGGTTCCGGCCCGGAACGCGCGGTCAGCCGCCGTGATGCCGCGCGCGAGATCGAGCGCCATGCCGAGCGCTGCTTCCGCCACCGCGGACGCAAAGGCCGAAGCGGGCGTCAGAACCCAAATGCCGCGCTCCTGGCAGGCCTGGTAGTCGATGTTGGGCAGGAGGTTGGTTTCGACGTTGATGACGGCCTTCAGCGCCGTCATCCGGTTCAGCCGCTCGCGCGGAAGCGCGGTCTGTCCGATCACCAGGACGGTGTCGGCAAGGTGCGCGTCCACGACCTCGTCCGGCATCGGCCCGTCCTCCGCGACAACGAGACGACCGAGCGCGTCCAGCCGTCGACGAACGGACGGCTCCATGATGAGGTCGAGCGTGCGGGGCAGCGGATCGACAAGAATGACGGGCTCGGACAACGCGGCATCTCTCCCTTGCGTTTTGGCGATGGTGTCGTGAAAATCGGGCTTCCGCAAGACGACCGTCGGGTCGTGTCGTCGAGCGAATCGATCGAGCCAAGAGGTCCCGATGGGGCCGCCGTTCAGGGGGAAGACCAAGATGGCACCGGGCAGGATCAGGCTGGGAATGATCGGCGGCGGGCAGGGCGCCTTTATCGGTGGCGTTCACAGGATTGCGGCGCGCATGGACGATAGGTTCACCCTCGTCGCCGGCGTGCTGTCGTCGGATCCCGATCGAGGCCGGCGATCGGCCACCGACCTTGGTCTCGCGCCGGACCGGGCCTACGGGTCGGTCGACGAGATGGTCGCCGGGGAACGCGGTCGGCCGGACGGCGCTGAGGTCGTCGCGGTTGTCACCCCCAACCACCTGCATTTCGAGGCCGCGAAGGCCTGCCTCGAAGCGGGCCTGCACGTAATCTGCGACAAGCCCGTCACAGCCACGCTGGAGGATGCCGAAACGCTCGCCCGGGTCGTCGCGACAAGCGGCAAGCTGTTCATCCTGACTCACAACTACACGGGTTATCCGATGATCCGGCAGGCCCGGGCCATGGTGGCGGCGGGGGAACTCGGTGATCTGCGGGTCGTGCAGGCCGAATACGCCCAAGACTGGCTGACAACGCCCCTCGAACAGCAGGGCATCAAGGGAGCCGAGTGGCGAACGGATCCGCAGCGCTCGGGCGCCGGCGGCTCGATCGGCGACATCGGCACCCACGCCTATAACCTTGCCGCTTTCGTGACAGGACGGGAACCGACGTCGCTGCTGGCCGACCTCGCGACGTTCGGACAAGGCCGACGGCTCGACGACAACGCCTCGATCCTGCTGCGCTACGCTGACGGTGCCAAAGGCATGGTGTGGGCCAGCCAGGTCGCGGTGGGCAACGAGAACCACCTGACGTTGCGGATCTACGGCAGCAAGAGCGGGCTCGAATGGAACCAGGAGGACCCCAACCGCCTCTGGTTCACCCGGCACGGCGAGCCCAAGCAGTTGATGACCCGCAACGGTGCGGGTGCTTGGCCCGAGGCGGTTCGGAGCAGTCGCATTCCGGCCGGGCATCCCGAAGGTTACCTCGAGGGGTTCGCCAATATCTACACCGAGGCCGCCAAGGCTATCGAGGCGGCACGACAGGGCGCTGTGGATGCCACGGCGCTCTATCCGACGGTAGGCGATGGTGTGCGCGGGATGCGCTTCATCGAGGCTTGTGTCACCTCGAACGCGGCCGGCGGGCAATGGACGGTTATCTCCAACCCATGACACGTGGCGCAAAGCTCAACGTGGTTGGCGCGATACGGACGGATGGCGACCCGGCCGCTCACACGGTTGAAGGTTCAGCCATCGTCCGGCCGACGCTCATCCGCAGGTGCTGAACGCGGATCGGCACTGGCGGATGGGAGTAATAGGCCAGCGCGTAGATGGGGTCTGGCGTCAGCGTGGATGCGTTGTCGCGCGTCAGCTTGGTCAAGGCGCTGATCATCGGATCGGCGCCCACGGTGATCCTGGCGTATTCGTCGGCCTGGAACTCGTTGCGGCGTGAAATCCAGTTCGTCAGCGGTGAAAGCAGCGGCCCGACCGCCGAGGCCAGCAGCAGGCAAACGAAGAGTTCGAGCGCGTTGTCGCGGTATTCGATGCCGAAGGACGACAACAGCCAGGGCTGCTTGCAGAGCCAGCCAAACGCCGCCAATCCCGCCAGGGTTGTGGCAGCCCCCTGCAGCAAGCCGAACAGCACGTGCCGGTGGCGGAAATGGCCCAGTTCATGGGCGATCACGGCTTCGACCTCCTCGGTGGTGCTGCGCGCCAGGAGGGTGTCGAAGAGGACGATGCGCTTGGCAGGACCGAAGCCGATGAAATAGGCATTGCCATGTGCGGTTCTGCGCGACGCGTCCATTGTGAAAAGCCCCGACGACCTGAAGCCCGCCTTGGCGAGCAAGCCTTCGATGCGGTGTCGCAGCGCCGTGTCGCCGAGCGGGGTGAACTGGTTGAAACGCGGCGCGATCACCCGCACGTAGATGGTCGGCGCCGCGACCATCAGGATCACGAGGGCTGCCCAGGTCCACAACCACCAGAAGCCCGTGGCGGTGTTCATCACCCAAAGAGCCGCGAACAGCAGCGGCACCGATACCGCAAGACCGATGATCCACGCTTTGAGCCGGTCGAGGATGAACGTGCGAGGCGTGGTGCGGTTGAAGCCGAACCTTTGTTCGATCACAAAAGCCTTGTAGGCGGCGAGCGGAAGGCCGAGTACGGTCGAGATGGCGGAAGTCGCGAGCAGAAACGCGACGCTCAATCCCGTGGACGACGGTAAGCGCGCCGCCAGTGCCCCATACAGCAATCCGATGCCACCCAGAACCCAGGCCAGGGTGATGGCGGTGTCGATCACGATCTCGACGCGCGCGAGTTTTTCCCGCGCCACCGTGTAGTCGGCCGCCTTCCTATGGTCGTC
>CALMOK010000169.1 GCA_937871825.1 uncultured Alphaproteobacteria bacterium | reverse complement strand
CGTGATCGTATTCTTGCCGATGTCCCCCGCCGCGCGCACGCCGGCTTGCCAGTGACCGAACACTTCGGGCTTCGACAGGGCGGCCACGTTCGTCTTGACGGGCGCGGTGATTTTGGCCGGCCGCGCCATGGCGAAGACGGGGCCGCTACGCTGAGGCAGGAGCATCGGTTGATTTCTCTACGGCAGGGGTGGCGGGCGCCGTCATTGGGTTCGTCAGCTTGTCGCCGTCCGGGTGGGACGGCAGGTCGAGCACATCGCGGATCTCGTTCGGCGTCATCCAGGCCTGCGCACCGCCCGCGCCGAGCGCCTGGGCGAAGAAGCTACCCTGGGCTTCCATGTTGCCGCGCTCCAGAGCGCTGGCGTTGAACTTGGCGGTGTAGTTGTCCTTGTCGGCCCCCAGCAGCAGCGAGCGGCCGATCGCCTGCTGCCACGCCTCGAACCAGGGGTTGAGGCCATACTGCACAAAGAGCTGGCCCAGGCTGTCGATGCCCGACCCCCAGCTCGTGTCATCCACCATCAGCAGGGGCCGCGGCACGCCGAAGATGCGGGCCACTTCTTCAATCTGCCGGGCCCGGGTCTCGTTGGTCTGCGCGTCCTTGGCCGTCGATCCCGTCACCACGTATTTGAGGCCGTGATCGAGCAGCGGCGTCTTGCCGGCGTTCTCCGCACCGCCGTACCGCGCCGCCCACGAGTCCCTGATATTGGCCCGGGCCTCGTCGCTCAGGGCCATGTCGGTCTGCAGCGTGCCGTCGATGAAACTGCCGTTTCGGAACACCCGCGCGATGGCCTTGTCGGCCGAGAGTGCCAAGCCGATGGCCTCACGGGCCTGGAACACCAGCGAGATGCCGTTGATCCCGTCCTCGCTTTCACCGCGCAGGTGGAACACCTCCTCGGGCGCCAGCATGACCGAGCCTCCCGCCGTGCGATTGAACTTGTAGGACACCGTCCAGTCCGGGTTCTGCACCGGCGTGATGGCATCGGGGTCGAGTGGGATCAGCGCTGTTGCCTTGCCGCGCGACCAGACGATCCGAGCGAAACCGTTGCCCTTCACCAGGGCCCGGCGCTGCATCAGCTTGCGGAAGTCGAACGACGTCTGCCAGCTGTTCGGCTCCTGGTGCAGGAGCTTGAATAGCGGGTGCTCGGTGGCCTTCGCTTTGGTCTCCTGGTTGATGAGGTGCAGCGGCAGCATGCCGATTGCGCTGGAGATCAGGCTGACCGACCGGAACACCGCCGAGTTGAGCAGCGCCGTGTGGGCAGAAACAAGCTGCCCCGAACCCGACTCCCGCCCCTCGCTCAGAACTGTCGCCAGCGCATCGTCGAGCAGCGGATACCACTGTGCCGCCTGGGCCTGTGGCATCGCGGGCGCGGCGGACGCCGCCGGCGCGCGACGGAACAGGTCCCATAATCCCATCAGGCCTACACCATCATGATGCCGCGGGTCTCATAGACAGACCGCTTGTTGATCGGCTCAGGGTTCAAGGCCATCAGCGCGACCGCGTTGAAGGTGGCCATAAGCGGGTCGATCTTCCCCGACCCGGAGGCTTGCTTGGTAATCACGATGGCGTTGCCCTTCGGCTCGACCTTTGCGTTCGAAACACACCACGCCATGAGAGGCTGGCCCGGGTGGACGAGGTTTCCGTCCGAGATCTGCACCTCGGTGGTCTTGATCGTGCCCGTGAGCTTGTAGCCCTGCGACACGCCCTCGACCTGCCCGCCCGCCTGGTTGATGCCGCGTCGAGAGAGTTCGTCAACGATGAGGCCCACCCCGACAGGGTCGAACCCGACCTTGGACAACAGCCCGGCCCGGTTCACCCGCTCGATCAGGTCGGCCACCTCGGTGAAGGCTTGGCCCATATCGTCTACGACGGTCAGGTCGCCTTGCTTCTCGAAATCGCGCAGGTTCGACGCTTCGCCCTTGCGCCGCTCCAGCACGCTCTTGTGGGCCCAGGCGTGAACCCAGAGCAGCCAATGCCGCGTCTCGCTGTCCCGGCCCAGCACCGCGAGGCCGAGGAGATCGTCGAGGCCGCCGCCGTCCACCCCGATGGTGACCACGTCGCAACGGTCCAGGATCGCCTCGAGGCTGATTTCGGGGTCGGCCTGCAGCTCCCACCGTTCGGCGCCGGCCCAACGGTCGGCCCGCAGCGCCATGCCGATCTCGACGTTGAGATGTTGGCTGGCCCACCGCCGTAGCTCTTCCTCGCTGGCCAGCTTGGCCGTGTCGTAATCCTCGACCAGTCGCTCGACCGTGATGGACCGACCGTTGTTCGGCGTGACCATGTGCCAGAGCAACGAATCTTCCCAGGCGTAGGGCATGTCGGGCGCCTTGCGGGCCTCGGCGATGTCCCGCGGGAACTCGTAAAGGATCGGCAGCATCTTGCCGGTGGCCCGGCCGTCCCGGATCGCGCGGGCCTTGTCGAGCTCGGCCCGGAACACCCCGCGGGGCGGCCGCTCCGACTGCGTGGTCGTGAAGAAGAAGAACCCCTCCGGTTGTGAAACGATGCCGCCGCGGATTTGGCCGATCACGCGATCCGCGTCGGGCGACTGAGCGATGACGTGGAGCTCGTCGATGAGCACCCCGGAAGGCTTCACCCCCGTCATCACCTTGGTGTCGAAACTCTTAATCTGCAGCGTCGCGCCGCTCTTGCGCAGGGTCACCTTCTTGAGGTGCGACTGCACGTGAAACATGCCGGCGCCCTGCGTAAATGCCGGCTCCAGGTCGATCATGCCCGCGATCTGGTTGAACGCCAGCAGCGCCACCTCCTGGGTTGGCGCCACCAGCAGGAACTCGGCCCGAGGGCGGTCGTTCATCAGCAGCGAGGTCATCATCAGACCCGCGCCGTTGGTCGTCTTGCTGTTCTTCTTGGGGATCAGCAGCATCAGCTCGCGGATCGTCCGCTGCCGTGTCGTCACATCGAACGACCCGTGCAGGGCCGCTACGATCTCCCTGAACCAATCTCCTCCCGCCTCGGCGAACGTCGGTGTGCCCGGCACGTCGGGGATGCGCAGCTTGTTGAAGATCGCCACCGCCCGCGCCGCCCGCTGCCGATCGAGCGGCAGGTTCGGCACCAGCGACCGGCCGTCCCGGATTCGCTCCTGCCAGTCGGGGCAGGACAGATCCCAGTCGGTCAATTGATCAGGCTCGCCCAGCTACCGGCTTCAGGCTCCGCCGGCGGCTTGTCGTCGTCTTCCGTCTTGGCGCCTGGCTTTGGCTTGTCGAAGGCCCAGCCCAGCAGCTTGTCGGCCGCCGCGACCCGAGCCGAGCCCCGCTCGTCGTTCAAGGCCACATCCTGCAGCGTGTCGATCGCGATCACAGCCCGCTCGCGCGCCATCTCCCGCAACTGGTCGAAGGTCATGCCCTTCAGGAGCGCGGCGATCTTGCGTGGCGAAGGCACGATGGCCTCGGCAACCTGCCGTGGTGTTCTGGGCTGCGCCGGAACCTTCTTGCGCCCGGCGCCTGGCCGTTTGCCGCCGCGTCCGACGCCGGTTGGCTTGGTCATGACCCGAACTTCAGTCGCCGTTTGATTGAAAGCCGTTTGATTGTTTCAGACGGCGAAGGCTGAAAAATCTGTGCGTGTGGTGTGGGCCGGTCCCGGGGCCGGGGGGCACCCAGACTTTCGCTCCCCCCACCCATGCGGTCGTGCATGGCTTGTGCCGTTTTGATCTCGATCAATGTGCAAAACGCATGGGCAGGGAAGGGTGGGGTTGCTGACCGTTTCAGCCCGCTTGAGGCTTGCCGCTCGCGCCCCATTTCCATGGTCCCGACATAGGAGTGCCGAATGGAACAGCCTGGCCTTCACCACCGCCATCGCGACAAGAACGGCGAGATCAGCAAGAAGCACGGCAACACGCTGGTGGGCACATTGCGGAAGATCTACGGGCAGCACTTCGCGGAAGGAGCGC
Source organism: uncultured Alphaproteobacteria bacterium (assembly GCA_937871825.1). GTDB lineage: Bacteria > Pseudomonadota > Alphaproteobacteria > Rhizobiales > Beijerinckiaceae > Lichenihabitans. The sequence continues at coordinate 2,988 of CALMOK010000169.1, read as the reverse complement.
CCGACCACACCAAGCTGTCGGACGTGCTGGCGTCCATGAACGAGCATTCCCTGTCGCAGCTCGTCCACGACCATGAAGTCGGTCGGCTTCACGAAAAGATCGCCGCAGAAGAGAAGCCAGCCAACAGCGAGCCCAACGAGAAGAATCACGAAACGATTGGGGCAATCGGCGACATGACTACCGAGTGAACGAGTGGGGCGTGCTGCCGGTCGAGCATCGGCAACACGTTCAGCGCGGCTTTCGGGGCCACCGGCTTGATAGTCAGCTTAAGCCTAGAGGCGTTGCGAGCTGTGGCAGCTACGGGGTTCGAACCGGCCACCATTGCGTCGGGCGCCTGTGGCGTCTTCCTTCACGCGAGCATCATGAGCGGCGCACAGTCCTCTCAGGTTGCCCACGTCGTCCGTGCCACCGTTCCTGCGGCTCACGATATGGTCGACCACAACAGCCCTGCACTTGCATGTCGGGACGGCGCACATCGGCCCGTCACGATCGAAGACGGCCTGTCGAAGCTTGGCCCAGTTCGTGGTCTTGTAGAAGGGATCGGCTGCCTTGGGTGGCAGCTTGGCGACACTTCGATCAGGCGTGCCAAGCTGTGGTCTGAGCGTCCGAAGAGCCATCAGCCCGTCGGTGCGGCAACCGTCAACGTCTCGCCGCCAGCATGATCGTCGACGGTCGGGATGCTCAATGTAATGCTCGACCCATCGGACGAGGTGACGGTCGTGCCGACATTGATGCCGGGGCCGAACACCGTGGAGCCAGGCGCAACGGGCGCGTCGGTCGTCACCGGGATAGTGGTGGCGGGCGCGGTCACCGGCGATGAGACCGTCACCGTGGAGGATCCGGCATCGGCGACGCCGAGCGCGCCCGTGATCTTCGTCGCATTGGCGGACGACTTGGCCCCGTTGGCGTCGATCATGGCGTTGATCGTGTCGAGGTCGGCCTGCTCCTTGGCATCCCGCTCGGCGATCAGCTTGTCGATCTGGGCGCCTTGGGCGTCGATCTGGGCGCCCTGGTCGGTCAGCTTGGTGATGATGATTCCGAGGTTGGCGCTCATGTCCTGGTGCCCTTGCTTGAGTTCGTCGTGACGGGTGAGAAGCTGGCGGAGGAAGTCGGCGATGCGCTCCAGGACCATGCGATGCTCCGGACGCGAAAAACCCGCCGAGCGGGTGCTGGCGGGCTAAATGGCTGATGATCCTGAAACGCAAAACGCGCCCCGGGATCACCGAAGCGCGTTTGTGTACGATGGCCTTTTGAACCCAATCGACCGCGCGGTCAAGTCACCACGGGAAATTTCGGTAGTGGGTCGATTTAAAAGGCGGACTGGCCGCAGGCGCTACACCCAGCGACGTCGATGGGATGTGTCGTCTTTAATGATTGCACATATCGGTTCAGCGATAAGAGCACACTCCAGCGTCGATCGAAGGATCGAGCTTGGAACAGCTGTTTGTGGATTCATAGCGGGACTGTGCGATTAATGCAGCGAACCAAGCCACCGCAAGGAGCAGCCGGAAAACCGTATATCTCCCCGCGATCCGGCAACCGACTTTAATCTGACCTCGACAGGCTGGAAATGATCGCCATGATCAAACTCGATCGTCAAGTTTTCCGTCCTGCGGCCACGGACCGCGCCTTGCCGCGCAATCGGGTCCTTACCAGTGTTCGGCAGGAATACGTCTGCAGTGATTTGCACCTCGTGCCACTTCGATGAGGTTTGAATGATCGGGCTCGCTTCCCATCGGCCGCGCGGCAGATGGAGATAGGGACCATATACAAGGCTGCGCGAGCTACCATCGCAGGTAAGTTCGACAACCGCCTCAGCGCTTTCACCGCCGTTGTATTGAAAGAGCCTGCCGGACCAACAAATTTCGTGATGCTGCCAGAGCTCCCTTGATACCAGCGGCGCGAGGCATCCTTCGAGCGTGTCTCTTGTCGCCTCGTCAAAACGCTCGCGCCATTTGCCGATCCGCCCATCCCCTACATGGTTGGGGTGCCAATGCGTGGCTGGATCATGTGTAGCCGTTGCTTCGGGCGGCAGCGTATTTAACCGAGCCTCAATATCCGCTCTTACGGCGTTTGGCTGAAGAGATCCGAAGATTTGCGCTATGTCCTTTGGCAATGCCGGGATGCCGATGAATTGCGAGATGTCACGGATGGTCTCTATGTTTCGCATGAAGCCACCCTCATAGCGAAGGCACAACTGCGGCATGTCTGTTGGTAGTGAAGCTATGCTTGCGAACGATCGTGTGAGATCGACTGTCGCTAAATTAATGGACAGTCCAAATCTTTCCTGTTGCGAAACGACACTGTCGAGCGGATCGCGGATTGAGATGATCAGCTTCGCGCCCGCTAGCTTGGCAATACGGATCAGCCGTTGATCCATGCTGTGCGATTTCACAAGCACATTACTGAAGCTGAGTGGCATCCGATCAAGAGCGTCAAGGCCGTCGTCGGCCGCGAGGGCGAACAGTTCCGAGCCGGATCGTTCGAACAGTTGCCGAACCACGTTGAAGAGCCAGGTGGAGCCGCTTGCCTGGGAGCCGAGCAGGAGCACCATCATGTTCAGCGGTCCTAACTGGTCCAAGTTAAGGCGGCATGCCTCGCTCGCGCAGGCTCGATCATAGCATCGGAATCGCTACTATCTAAAAGTTGATCTAACTGGCCCGTGACCCTGCTCGTCCTGCCCAATGGTCCGCAAGCGCCTCACACGCCCGCCGGAATGTCTCGGCGTAGAAACCCACCTGCATGCGCTCCGATCGCCCGTCGAGTTCGTCAGCGACCTGGGCGATGGTCAACCGCTCGACCAGCGCCATCCGCATGACTTTCGCGCCCAGCAGGCCCACCACCGGCAAAGCGTTGAACACCATGTCGGTCGCAGCCCTGGCGCTGTCGAGCGATCGCACGATGGCCACTTCGTGCGCGGCAGCCGCGTCGACCCGATCACCCTCGACCCATTGGCCGCCGCCGGAAGGCTTGCCAGCCGATCTTTCC
>CALMOK010000168.1 GCA_937871825.1 uncultured Alphaproteobacteria bacterium | reverse complement strand
GGATGGTGGGGAAGTCGACCTGCGGCAAGGGCGCCACGGGCAGGAGCGGGTAGGCGACGAGGCCCACGCAGAAAATGGCGACCATCAACAGCGTGGTGGCGACCGGATAGCGGATGAAAGGTCCCGAAATACCGCCGTACACGATCAAGGCTCCTTGTCTGCGGTTTTCTGGTCGGGTCCGCCGATCTTGACGAGGACGTCCGGCTGCAACCTGTACTGGCCCGCCGTCACCACCTGCTCGTCAGCCTTGACGCCGTCCTCGATCAGGGCGTTGCCGTCGCTGATCAATCCGATCTTCAATTGACGCTGCTGGACCTTGTTGTTCGGCCCGACCACATAGGCGTAAAACCCGTTCTGTCCCCGCTGGATGGCGGCTTCGGGAATGATCACGACGCCCTTGCGAATCGAAACCGTGGTGCGGGTGACCACTGACAAGCCCGGCCAAAGCTTGTTGTCCTCATTGGGAAAAAGGGCCTTGACCCGGATGGTTCCGCTCGACGTGTCGACCTCGTTGTTCAGCGTGTCGAGCTTGCCCTCGCCCAGAACCGTTTTGCTGTCCGTCGTCAGCGCCTTGACGGGAACGGTTCCCGCCGCCACGCCGGCCTGCAACTGGCCAAGGCTGTTTTCCGGCTCGGTGAAGATGGCCGCGATCGGCTGAAGCTGCGCGATCGACACGATGCCGGACGTGCTCGACGCGTTGACGATATTGCCCTGGTCGGCCAACCGGAACCCGACCCGGCCGGTGATCGGCGCCCGGATGGTGGCGTAATCGAGTTGGGTCTGGGCATTGTCGATGGCCGCCTCGTCCGAGGCGATTTGCGCCGTCAACTGCGCCACAGCCGCGGTCTGCGTGTCGAGTTGCTGGCGGGTGGCATATTCGTTCTTGGCCAGGGATTGGTAGCGGGACAGGTCGCGGTTGGAGTTGGCGAGGTTGGCCTCGTCCTGCTGCTTCTTGGCCTGCGCCTGTTCGAGGGCGGCCTTGTAGGGGCGCGGATCGATCTCGGCCAGCAGATCGCCTTTTTGCACGACCTGCCCTTCGGTGAAATGCAGGCTGATGATCTGGCCGTCGACGCGGCTGCGCACCAGAACCGTGTTGTTGGCCTGCACGGTTCCCAATCCCACCAAGACGACCGGGAAATCGCCGGTCCGCGCCGCCACGGCCGTGACGGGGATGGCGGGCGGCGGACCCGGAGGCGGCTTGACGGCACCGCCCGGCCTGAGGGCCGGGATGGCGGCGTAGACCTCGTCCCGGACGGCCTCGTTGGAGCGCCACTCGTAGACGCCAACGCCAAGGACCAAGACGGTCCCGATCAACATCGCCCGCGACCAGCCCCGGCCTCCGCGATCCTTGGTTTCCGTCATGTTGGTCTTCCGGTGGCTCGCATGGATCACCTTATGGGGCGGGTCGGATGGGTCGGACACCTCGCCTCGCTAAGGTGATGTTTGATCTGATCTGAAAACATGGGGCAATCACGGCACAACGAACGTCCGCGCATTAAATCTCCGTCATGTTACCGGATTGGCGTGCCGCTAATTCCGCTTGGCCTGGTCTGCCCCCGGGTGGCTGGCGATCAGCGTGCCGACCGGCACGAGCCTTATCGATTGTGCGGCAAGCGCCGCCGCGAGCATCGCGATCTGATCCGGATTGGACGGCGATGCCACATAGCCCAGGGCCTGACCGTTGAGGCGCGCCACATCCTTCAACCGGGTGAGCGAGGCTCGGATCGCGGCTTCGCCACTGATGTCGCACACGACGTCGACCGCACCATGCGGGAGAACCGCGGCCCGGGCCGCCGCATCGATCCGCCCGACCGGCACCGTGCCGCTCCCGACAAAGAACAGGCCCTTGGCGGCAAGTTCCTTGAAGACCGGGGACGCCGCGGCGGCATCGGCGAGAAGCGCGTCGCCGCCCTGGTTGCTGACGCCCACATAACCGGCGGCGCGGGCCAGGAGCCAGTGGAGCCGGTCCAGCAAGACCGGCGCGTCGACGTTCGCCGTCAGGCTACGCGAAGGCGCCGCCCCATCGTCGGTGTCGCGGGCTTCCATCGGCAGTTGCAGGATCGCCTCGTGGCCGTTCGCCTTCACGGAACTGATCTCCGCCGTGAGATCGGCCCCGTAGGGCGAAAACGCGAAACCCACCTCGGGTGGCAAGCGCGTTGAGGCTTCCGCCGTGATCCCCTTGTTGAGCCCCAGACCGCCGATCATCAGGGCCAGACGCGGCGTTCCGGCGGTGGCGGGTGCACGGACCGGCATCGCGGCAGGGAAGCTGACGGCAGACGCCTCGACCGGCACCGCGTCCGTGGTTGGCTTGAAGCTGATGGCTCCGCCCGCGTCCGGTTCCGCCGCACGTCCGGCCGGCACCGTGATGACCTGGTTCTGCCGGGCAGCGCCCAGCCTGATGATCTTGACGCCGTGCTGATACTCGACGGTGTCGCCATTCGGCTGCACCACGATATTGGAGTCCCGGCGAGGCTCGCGGCCCTCGTCGGCCCGGGTGGGGGTGGCTTCTATCGTGGGATTGGCCGATGGGGTCGGGGCGATCTTCGGGGCCGGCTCGATAGCGGCGATCGCGACGCCCTCGTCGCGCGTCGGCTTCGACGATCCGATCAGCCGCGAACCAACGAAGGCCAAAGCAAAGGCCGCCAAACAGCAGGCGGGCAGGAGAACACTCCGCCCCCGACGCCTTCGGGGCGGCTGCGTTCCCAATGGATCGTAAAGCGGATCGCCAGCCATCCCACCCCTACCTTGCCGCTCCTTGCGTGACGCCACGCACGGTCCCGCCCCCGACAAGCGCGGGCTCGCCAGGAACGGGGTTGCAGCGCCGAAGCGGGTGGCTCGGCACGGCCATGCTGGTCCTCGTGGCCGTCAGTTCGGAACCGACGGGGACTTCGGGGCGTCGGTGGATGCGTTGGACGCCTTTGTGTTGCCACGCAGCAGGTTGAGGGCAGCGATCAGCTGCTTGTCGTTCTTGGCATCGGGCGGCACGTAGGCCTGCGATCCCTGCTTCTCGTCGTCGCCATTCTTGAGGTGACCCTTGAGCGAAGCTTCTCCCTTGGTGTCGTCCTTGCCCTTGAGGTCATCGGGCACGTCCTCCAGGATCTGCATCTCGGGATCGATGCCCTTGGCCTGAATGGAGCGGCCGGACGGCGTGTAGTAGCGGGCCGTCGTCAATCGCAGCGCGCCGCTTTGGCCGAGGGGGATGATGGTCTGAACAGAGCCCTTGA
>CALMOK010000167.1 GCA_937871825.1 uncultured Alphaproteobacteria bacterium | reverse complement strand
GCGCCGATCACGAAAGCGACGTCGGCCTGGGAGAATTCGGCGTTGATGTCGTCGAGTTCGAAAACCTCGTCATAGGGGACGTTGGCTTCCGCCAGCAGCACGTTCATGTGGCCGGGCATGCGGCCCGCGACGGGATGGATGGCGTATTTGACCTCGACGCCTTCCCGTTTCAGCGTGTCGGCCATTTCCCGTAAGGCATGCTGGGCCTGCGCCACCGCCATGCCGTAGCCCGGCACGATGATGACCTTGGCGGCGTTTTTCATGATATAGGCGGCGTCCTCGGCCGAGCCGTGCTTGACGGGCCGGGTTTCAGTTGTTCCGCCCGCCACGGCCGTGTCCCCGCCGAACCCGCCCAGGATCACGGACACGAAGGAGCGGTTCATCGCCCGGCACATGATGTAGGACAGGATGGCCCCCGAGGAGCCGACCAGCGCCCCCGTGATGATGAGGGCGAGATTGCCGAGCGTGAACCCGATGCCGGCCGCCGCCCAGCCCGAGTAGGAATTCAGCATCGACACCACGACCGGCATGTCGGCGCCGCCGATCGGCACGATGATCAGCACGCCGAGCGCCAGCGATACCAGCACGATCGCCCAGAAGGCGAGCGAACTGGCGCTGTTCACGAACACCGCGACCAGCACGACGAGCAGCACCGCCAGGGCGATGTTGATGGCGTGGCGGTTCGGCAGGGTGATGGGTTTGCCTGACATCCGCCCGTCGAGCTTCAGGAAGGCGATGATGGAACCCGTGAAGGTGATGGCCCCGATGGCGGCGCCGATCGACATCTCGACGAGGCTGGGACCGTGGATGGCGCCGGGAGTGCCGATTCCGAAGGCCTGCGGGGCGTAGAGCGCCCCTGCCGCGACGATCACGGCCGCGAACCCCACGAGGGCGTGGAACAGCGCGATAAGCTGCGGCATCGCCGTCATCTGCACGGTGCGGGCGCGCCAGGCCCCGATGCCGCCGCCGATGGCGATGCCGACGATCACCATGAGCCAGCTCGACACATCGGCGGGCGGGCGCAGCAGCAGCGTGGTCAGGACCGCCAGGCCCATGCCGATCATGCCGAAGCGGTTGCCCTGGCGGGCGGTCGCCGGGGACGACAGGCCCCGCAGGGTCAGAATGAACAGAATGCCTGAAACGAGGTAGAGCAGGGCGGCGACGTTCTCGCTCATGGGCTCAGCCCTTCCGCTTGTACATCGACAGCATGCGCTCGGTGACCAGGAAGCCGCCGAAGATGTTGACGGATGCCAGGATCAGGGCGACGAAACCGAAGATCCGCGCCACCCAGGCCCCGGCCGCGTGGCCCTCGCCGGTGTCGACGCCGATCAGCAGCAGCGCCCCCACCACGATCACGGACGACACCGCGTTGGTGACCGACATCAGCGGCGTGTGCAGCGCCGGGGTGACCGACCACACGACGTAATAGCCGACGAACACCGCCATGGCGAAGATGGCGAGCCGGAACACGAAAGGGTCGACCGCCCCGTTCGAGGCCGCGTGGGCGCCCGCTCCCACCATGTCGGCGATCTGCGCCGCATAGCCGTGGGCGGCGTCGGCCGACTGTTGGGCCGCCGCGGCGGCGGCGCGGGCCTTTTCATACAGTTGCTCGGCGGTGTCGGCTGCCATGCGGCCCCCTGCTTGGATGTGACATTGATCGATGGGGCGCGTGGCGCCGCTCAGGCCACCGGCTGGAAATTGGGATGAACCACCGCGCCGTCCCGCGTCAGGGCCGTGGCCTTGACGAGTTCGTCGTCCATGTTGACGGCGATCGACCCGGTGGTCTTGTTGATCAGGGTTTCGGCGAAGGCGAAAAGGTTGCGGGCGTACAAGTTGGACGCCGTGGCGGCGAGTCGGCCCGGAACGTTGAGGTAGCCCACGATTTTCACGCCCTCCCGCTCGACCACCTCGCCGGGCCGGGACAGTTCGCAATTGCCGCCGCGCTCTACCGCGAGGTCGAGCACCACCGAGCCGGGCTTCATGGACGCCACCATGGCGGCGGTGACGAGGCGGGGTGCCGGGCGGCCGGGGATCAGCGCCGTGGTGATCACGATATCCTGCTTGGCGATGTGGCTGGCCACGAGTTCGGCCTGCTTGGCCTTGTAGCCCTCGGACATCTCCTTGGCGTAGCCGCCCGAGGTTTCGGCCTGCTTGAACTCCTCGTCCTCCACGGCGACGAATTTCGCCCCGAGCGATTCCACCTGCTCCTTGGTGGCCGGGCGCACGTCGGTGGCGGTGACGATGGCGCCGAGCCGCCGCGCCGTGGCGATGGCCTGCAGGCCGGCCACCCCGACCCCCATCACGAACAGCCGCGCGGCCGGAACCGTGCCGGCCGCCGTCATCATCATCGGAAGCGCCCGGCCATATTGTTCGGCGGCGTCGATCACCGCCCGGTAGCCCGCGAGGTTGGCCTGGCTCGAGAGAACATCCATCACCTGGGCGCGGGTGATGCGCGGCATCAGCTCCATGGAAAAGGCCGACACGCCGGCCGCCGCCATGGCGGCCAGGGCGTCCTCCTGCCCGTAGGGGTCCATCATGGCGATCACCGTCGCGCCGCGCTTGATGAGGCCGAGCTCCTCCACCGTCGGGCGTCGTACCTTGAGCACCAGGTCGGCGTCGCGCAGGGTGATCGCGGCATCGGGCGCGATCGTGGCGCCGGCCGCCTCGTAGTCGCGGTCGGGTACGCCGGCCTTGGTGCCGGCGCCGCTCTGCACAACGACGCTCGCCCCCAGGGCGACGAACTTCCGGACTGTTTCAGGCGTCGCCGCGACGCGGGGCTCGAAGGCATCCGATTCGGCCGGCACGGCAAGGCGCATCAACAGCAGCTCCGATGAACAAGGTTAAGGTCCAGCCCGGCGATCACCGCCGGGTCGTCGCCGTTGCCGGGATCCGGTCCGCCGGAATTACGACGGTCAGGTCAGGAAGATCGCCATCAGCATAACGATCCCGACAACCACGCAGGCGGCCCATTTCGTCATGCGGATGAAGGCGTCGTAGGTGCGCTCGTGTTCGGCATAGTCCATGTACTGGCTGTTCATGGGGATGTCGTTGGGATCGGCCATTCTGATCTTCCGGTTCTTCTCGCCCGTGTCTTGGGCGTCAACGGCTGGGTTGGCCTTAACGCAAGTGCGTCGGAGGGGCAACGCCGCTTCCATGGCGGCGTCGCCCCAGGCTCACTCCATGGTGGGGGCGAGCTTCTGAACGCTCGCGACATCGTCGCCCAGCCATTTGTTGTTCTTGGCCGTTCCGTCGAAAGTCGAGCTCGTCTTGAACAGTTCGTACTTGCCTTCAAGCGCATAGGGCCTCGACCGGGACAGCAATTCGGCCACCGCCGCCTTGTCCATCGGCTTGAATGTCTTGGCCGCCTCGAAAGCCTGGTCGAGGTCGCGGTCGTTCTGGATGCCGGTGATCACCACGGAGGTCGGCAGGTTCATCGAGAAATGCAGGTATTCGAGTGGTTTGATGGGCGCGTCGCTTTTCAGGATGACGCCGTCCCCGAAGGTCTTCATGCCGAGCACGCCGATGCCCTGCGCCACGAGGTAGGGCAGGACAAGGTGCCCGAAGCTGCGGAAATGGGCGTCCATCACGTTGAGCGGCATCTGCACGCTGTCGAAATGAAAGCCGCGCCCGGCCGCCACCTCCAGCATCTGCAGGTGGATGCGCGGGTCCTTGTGGCCCGTGAAACCGATGAAGCGCAACTTGCCGGCCTGCTTGGCCTCGACGAAGGCCTCCATGGCGCCATCCTCGGCGAAAACCCGGTCGGGATCGTCGTAGCGCAGGATCTCGTGGTGCTGGACGAGGTCGATGTGGTCGGTGCGCAGGCGCTTCAGCGAGGTGTCGATCTGGTCGGCGGCTTCCTTCTTGGTGCGCCCGTCCATCTTGGACATCAGGAACACCTTGTCGCGGTAGCCGCCCTGGTCGAGCGCCACGCCCATGCGGAGCTCACTGCGGCCTTCGTTGTAGTCCCAGCAATTGTCCATGAAGGTGATGCCGCGATCGATCGCCTTGTGGATCAGGCGCACGGATTCGTCATCCGTCAGCACGCTTTTGCCGATGTGGAAGCCTCCCATGCCGATGGCCGACACGCGTTCCCCGGTGCGGCCGAGGGTGCGGTAAAGCATCTCGCCCTTGAGTTCGCCCGCATCCGTCACAAGCGGAAGGTCGGCGGGGTCGGCTGGCCGATTGAAATTGCCGGGCAGGGCGGGCGGCAGGGCGGCGGCTTGGGCCGACCCCAGGGGGCCGGCACCGGTGGCGGCGGCGCCGGCCGCGAGGGCGGCGGCTTGCAGGAAGCTGCGTCGTTCCATGGAAGGGTTCCTTCAGCTGGTCGGTTCGGTCGAAAGGCCGGGCCGTCCCG
>CALMOK010000166.1 GCA_937871825.1 uncultured Alphaproteobacteria bacterium | reverse complement strand
CTTTCCGGCCGCTCGGCTCATTCTTTAGCGTCAAAGGTTCGGAGTTCCCCACTGAGAGCACATGATACCTGCTGTCGAGCACCAACGAGATGGTGAAGCCAGCATCGTAGAATCGTCCTATCCGGATTTCGGTTCACGCAATGCACTTTTGACAGCCTTTTGTCGCATGTCCCCGTTGGCATCGGCGAGCCGTAAGGGCAAAACACCTGCTGTGACCGTCGCCTGATCACGCGGATGAGCGCTCAACGCATGGTCGACATTTGGGGAGCGGCGATGCTGGACTGGGACGACCTGCGGTTCTTTCTCGCAATCGCGAGGCATGCCAACCTTTCGACCGCGGCCAAGGAGCTGCGCGTTGCCCAATCCACCGTAAGTCGGCGCCACGCCTCTTTAGAAGCAAGCCTCGGTGTTCGGCTGCTCAATCGAACACCGGACGGCTATGTCACAACGCCGGCCGGCGACGAGGTCCTCGCCAAAGCCCTCCGGCTCGAAGCCGAAGCCCTGTCGCTGGAACGCGACGTCGGCGGTCGTGACACGCGCCTGTCCGGCCCCGTTCGCGTCACCTGTTCCGAAAGCGTCGCCAGTCATATTCTCGCACCGGCTGTCGCAGGACTTCACACAAAGCATCCCGACATCCTCGTCGAGCTGATCCCCGATCCTCGTGAGCTCAGCCTCTCGATGCGCGAAGCCGATGTGTCAGTGCGGCTCACGCCTACGACACAGCACAATCTCGTGATGCGCCGGATCGGCACCCTGCGCTTCGGTCTCTACGCATCCGCGGCCTACCTCGACAGCCATGGTGAGATCGACTTCGAAGCCGGATGTTCCGGGCACCACATCATCGCCCAGCTCGACGACCTGCAGGACTCCGAGCAAACCGGGTGGCTTGCGACAATCGCCTCGCGGGCTCGGGTTTCCGTGCAGACCACCGGCCACGAAGCGGCGGTCAATGCCGCGGCCCATGGGGGCGGGCTTGCCTGCCTCGCCTGCTTCAGGGCTGATCAGGAACCTGGCTTGAAACGCATCGCTCTGCCGACCAAAGTCCCCGAGACCGGCATCTGGATGGTGACGCACAAGGACAATCGCCGGAACGCCCGGATCAAAGCCACCCAGACGCAGATCGTCGAATACGTCCGCAACATGAAAGACCAGCTCGTCCCGGTCTTCGAGAACAACGAGGCGTGGGATGAAGCCACGCTGGCCGAGGAAGTTCAGGATGCGGAGACAACTCACAGAGCCTCGCACCCAACGTGAACGATGGGCTTGGGACTCGGCAACAGCAGCGCAAAAGAAAGCAGATGCCATGACGGACGGAGACGGAGCCGAAAGCCAAAAGGCTGCCGAGGCCGATGTCGAAGGCTTTCGAAAGGATCTTGGTCCGTTCGTCGTCGCTGCCGAGACGACACGAATGCCGATGATCTTCACCAACGCCAAAGACTCGAGCAATCCGATCGTCTTCGTCAATCAGGCATTTTTGAACCTCACGGGCTATGAAGAGCACGAGGTGCTTGGGCAGAACTTCAACTTCCTCATCGAGCCCGACACGGATCCCGAGGCGCTGACCGAGATCCAGACGGCGTTCGAGGGTGGTCGTGGGCTCGATACGCAGGTTCGCTTTCGATGTAAGAACGGCAGCGTGATCTGGGTGGCGATCTTCATCAGCACCGTGAGGGATGAGAACGGCAACGTCGTCCAGCATTTCGCCTCCTTCGTCGACGTCAGCCTCCACAAGG
>CALMOK010000165.1 GCA_937871825.1 uncultured Alphaproteobacteria bacterium | reverse complement strand
TTTGCTGATCCAACAAGCCGGGCAGCCGGCGGTTCTGTCCGAAACGCCCTGGCATGACGCCGCGTCCAACCAGGAAGCCTACCGTGATCGGCTTCGCCAATATCTCGGGGGTTTCTTCGAGCAGGACGGCTCCACCATGCAGCCAAAGGCCGAACTGATGATCGGCGACGCCAAGCAGATTCCGAACGCGGTTCGCCTACTCGACGATGCCGGCGCCGTTCTCGACACCTACCGTCTTGAGGACCTAGAGCGGGACACCGGGATGCAGGTCACCCAGCGCACGTCGATGGATACCGAAGACAACGTGACCTGACGGTCCGCTGCTTGCAGGGGGTGCCCACCTTTGACGATGGGTTGCCTTTCGGCGCCGGCGGTGGTCCAAGCCGCGCCAGCGTCGCAGGAGAAGCCGGATGTCTTTGCAGGCCTATGTCGAATGGATCCGGTCCGAAGCCCTGCCGGTCTGGCTTGGCGCGGCTTGCGACGACAAGGGCTTGTTCTGGGAAACGCTGAACCTCGACGGCACGCCGCGGCCATCGGCCGACCTGCGGCTCCGCACGGGCATGCGCCAGGTTTATGTTTTCGCCCATGCGGCCACCCTGGGACTGGCGCCGCGCGATGTCTGCCTGTCGCTCGCCCAAGCGATGATGGATCGGTTGCGGGCACTCGCCTGGGCTCCCGACGGTCGCCAGGGTTGGGTTGCGCGGTTCGACCGGACGGGCCGCGTGCTCGACGGGCGTCGCGACCTTTACGATCACGCCTTCGTTCTTCACGCGCTCGCCTCCCTCCACCAGGCGACGGAGGACCCGCGCTACCTGCAATGGGTCGATGAAACCCTGCGGGTCATCGACGAAGGCATGTCAGGCCGCCACGGGGGCTGGGCCGAAAGCACGGCGGGGGAATTGCCGCGTCGGCAAAATCCCCACATGCACTTCTTTGAAGCCAATCTGGCCCTTTTCGAAAGCACCGGACAGCCGCGCCACTTGGCCCGGGCGGGCGAACTCTTCGGCTTGTTCCACAGTCGGTTCCTCGACCAGGAAACCGGCGTGTTGCGGGAGTTCTTCGGGCCGGAATGGCAGGTTGGTCCGCAGTATCGCTCCGAACGGCTTGAGCCAGGCCACATGGTCGAATGGGTGTGGCTGCTGCGTCGGTTCGGGCGTTCGACCGGCCGCCCGCTCGACGAGACGTGCTCGCGTCTTCTCGATACGGGGTTGCGGATCGGCCGGCACGAAAGCGGCTTCCTTGCGGACGAAGTCGACATTTCCGGTCGCCCACTGTCCGACAGCCGTCGGCTTTGGCCGCAGACCGAACTGCTGAAGGCCTTCGTGGTGCAGGCTGCCGCCACCGGACGGGCCGACTTCGCCGCGGCCGCTGAGGCGGTGGCGGGGCGCATTCTGGTCGGCTACCTAACGGGCTGCCCCCGGGGCTGCTGGAACGACCAGTTCACGCTGGATGGCACCTTGACGGCCACCAGCATCCCGGCGAGTTCGTTCTATCACCTGTTCGCGGGCGCGGTGGAGATCATGCTGTTCCAACGCGCCTGATGACGCGACCGAGCCGATCGTACTTAACACTTGGTCCTTGGCCGACCCTGCCGGGAAGCGCGCTAAGGCACGGTGCAAAGTCGAATGGCCAGCGTGATGGGGCCGATCGCACCGGCCGCACGCCGCGCCAATTGCGATCACCTGGAACAGGTCGGTCATGGGTTCTGCCGTGGAACTCGATTCCCACGCTTTCCGGCTCGCCAAGACGCGCGGCTTGGCACCCGTTAAGCTTTCTCCCTTAACGATGGAGCCCACGCCAGATTGTTCCCTTGATGGTTGAAGGTTTGGGGGACCTGGCGCGGAGGATGATGGTTTGACCGACCGTTCAGTTGCTCATCCCGTAAAGCTGCGGGACGCCAATCGAAGGTCCATCGTCGGCCCCCTTTGCCTTGTCGCTTTCCTGGCCGCCAGCATCGCTTTTTTCGGGATGCACTTGGCGCAACGCGTCGGCCAAATTCCGACCATTTGGCCCGCCAACGGGTTTGTGCTGGCCGTGTTGCTCACCGCTCGCCAGGACGAACGACGGGGCTACGCGCTGACGGGACTATCGGCCATCGCCGTCGGTACCTTCCTGTCGCCCTTTCCGCTCGTCACCTGCCTGCGGCTCATCGTGGTCAACTCATGCGAGGTGGTCGTCGCCTTCAGGCTCGTTCGCGGGTTCGTCGGTGAGGATTGCGATCTGTCCCGGCCGCAGAGCCTGTGGTGCTTCACCTTTGTTGCCGGGACGGTGGCGCCCGCCGGCGCCGCGGTCGTGAACGCAGTCGTGAAGGCCCTATGGCTCGAGAACTCGTCATTGCCCCTGATCATCGCCTCGTTCATGGCCCACGCGCTCGGCATCATCACCGTGACGCCTTTCTCGCTGGCGGTCTTTCGACGGGACTTGTCGGGGCTTCTGGATCCGAAAAGGACGCTGGCCGTTATCGGGGCTTTCACGACGATGCTCGGGACGACTTCGTTCGTGTTCATCCAATCGCATTACCCACTGCTTTTCCTGGTCGTGCCGCCCCTCATCGTCATCGTCCTCCTGTTTGGGCTCGCCGGGGGATCGTTAGGGCTGTTTCTGGCGACACTGGTTGCCGTGGGCTTCACAGCGGCGGGGAGTGGGCCAACAATGGTCGTGGCCGACGCGTCCGCCCTGGAGCGCAACCTCCTGCTGCAGTTGTTCGCCGGCGTGGCGGCGGCCCTGGTGCTGGTTTTGTCAGCTGTGCTTGCCGAACGCGACCGGGCCTTGCACCTTCTTAGGGTTGCGAGGGATGAATTATCGTCACTCGCAACCACGGATGCCCTCACGGGGTTGGACAATCGCCGTAAGCTTGACGAGGTGATGGCGATCGAGTGCCGCCGCGCTGCCCGCGAGCAGACCTGCTTGTCCTTTCTCCTCCTCGACGTCGATCGTTTCAAGGCGTTCAACGATCGCTATGGCCACCAGGCCGGCGACCACTGCCTCCAATCCCTTGCGACGACGCTGAAGGCGCTGTTTGGCCGCCCGAGTGATCTCGTCGGTCGCTACGGAGGCGAGGAAATCGCCATCCTGTTGCCGGCAACAAACGAGGCGGGAGCGTTGAGGATGGCGAGGGTCGCGCGGACCGCCATTCAGGCACTCGCAATTCCGCACGTCGGCAACGAGGCGTGCGGTGGCGTCGTCACCGTGAGCATCGGATGCAGCACGGCGAGCCCGCAAGGGCTTGGATATGACGCCAAGACGTTGATTGGATCCGCAGACCGGTTCCTCTACGAGGCGAAACGCAGCGGACGCGACCGGGTGGTTTCGTCCGTCCTGCAACCGGTCGATCCCCTGCCGCCCGTCTTTCCGGACGAAAGGAAGCGCCTCGCCTCGGATCGACTTTACAGGATCGGCACACATGGTCGTGGGTCGGCGCAACTTGATGAGGTCGCGCGTCGGGCAGCCGAAGCATCTGACATGCCGGTCGGGCTGGTGTCGATAGT
>CALMOK010000164.1 GCA_937871825.1 uncultured Alphaproteobacteria bacterium | reverse complement strand
GCGGCGCACTCTTGCGGCCATCGGGCCCGGATGCAAGGGGCAAACCGCTAGACGCGCGGCGCGGCCCCGTGTTTCAGCCGGGGTCGGACGCCAAAAAAGCCAGCCTATCTTGCCGTTCCGCGCTTGCGCTGAAGGTCCGCATTCCCATCTTCCAGTCACCGTCGGGGACCGGGCGGAATGGGTTCGTTTTAACCAACCCTTGTCCACCCCATGGCCGGATCGCTTCGGGATTCGGCGGTTCTGCGAGAAGAAAGGATTGAACCAACATGGCAAAAGTAATCGGCATCGATCTCGGCACGACCAATTCATGCGTGGCCGTCATGGAAGGCTCGACACCCAAGGTCATCGAGAATGCCGAGGGCGCGCGCACGACGCCGTCCATCGTGGCCTTCACCGATGAAGGCGAGCGGCTTGTCGGCCAGCCGGCCAAGCGGCAGGGTGTCACCAATCCGGAACGGACGTTTTTCGCCATCAAGCGTCTGATCGGCCGGACGTTCGACGACCCGATGACCAAAAAGGACATGGGTCTGGTTCCCTACAAGATCACCCGCGCGGCCAATGGCGACGCCTGGGTGCAGTCGGATTCCAAGCCCTATTCACCGTCCCAGATTTCAGCCTTCATCCTGCAGAAGATGAAGGAAACCGCCGAGGCCTATCTCGGCCAGAACGTCACCCAGGCCGTCATCACGGTTCCGGCTTACTTCAACGACGCCCAGCGTCAGGCCACCAAGGATGGCGGCAAGATCGCCGGCCTGGAAGTGCTGCGGATCATCAACGAGCCGACGGCCGCGGCCCTCGCCTATGGGTTGGACAAAAAAAGCTCGGGCACCATCGCGGTTTATGACCTCGGCGGCGGCACGTTTGACGTGTCGGTGCTGGAAATCGGCGACGGCGTGTTCGAAGTGAAGTCGACCAACGGCGACACTTTCCTGGGTGGCGAGGACTTCGACATGCGCCTCGTCGAATATTTCGCCGATGAGTTCCGGAAGGAGAACACCGTCGATCTCCGCAAGGACAAGCTGGCCCTGCAGCGCCTGAAGGAAGCTGCCGAAAAGGCCAAGATCGAGCTCTCCTCCGCGACGCAGACCGACATCAACCTTCCCTACATCACGGCGGATGCGTCCGGCCCGAAGCATCTCACGCTGAAGCTGACGCGCGCCAAGTTCGAATCCCTTGTGGACGACCTCATCCAGCGCACCGTCGAGCCCTGCCGCAAGGCGCTCAAGGACGCGGGGCTTTCGGCCGGTGAGATCGACGAAGTCGTGCTGGTCGGCGGCATGACCCGCATGCCGAAGGTGCAGGAGGTCGTGAAGCAGTTCTTCGGCAAGGAGCCCCATAAGGGCGTCAACCCCGATGAGGTCGTGGCGATCGGCGCGGCCGTCCAGGCTGGCGTGCTCCAGGGCGACGTCAAGGATGTGCTGCTCCTCGACGTGACGCCGCTGTCCCTTGGCATCGAGACGCTCGGCGGGGTGTTCACCCGGCTGATCGACCGCAACACCACCATCCCGACCAAGAAGAGCCAGGTCTTCTCGACGGCCGAGGACAACCAGACGGCCGTGACCATCCGGGTCTTCCAGGGTGAGCGCGAGATGGCGGCGGACAACAAGGTGTTGGGCCAGTTCGACCTTGTGGGTCTGCCCTCCGCCCCGCGCGGCGTGCCGCAGATCGAGGTCACCTTCGACATCGACGCGAACGGCATCGTCAATGTGACCGCCAAGGACAAGGCGACCAACAAGGAACAGCAGATCCGGATCCAGGCTTCTGGCGGCCTGTCCGACGCCGACATCAACAAGATGGTGAAGGACGCCGAACTGCACGCCGCCGACGACAAGAAGCGGCGCGAACTGATCGATGCCAAGAACCAGGCCGAGGCGATGATCCATTCAACCGAGAAATCGCTCGCTGAATATGGCAACAAGGTTTCGGATGCGGATCGCAGCACGGTGGAAGGCGCCATCGCGGCGCTGCGGCCCACCCTGGAGGGTGAGGACGCTGAGGCCATCAAGGGCCGGACCAACGAACTGATGCAGGCTTCCATGAAGCTAGGCGAAGCCATGTACAAGGCGCAGGCCGGCGGTGATGGTCCGGCGCCCGGCTCGACCGACCAGGACGGGGGCGAAGATGTCATCGACGCTGACTTCAAGGAAGTCGGCGAGGACGACGCCAAGCGTCGCGCCTGACGTCCGGACAAAAGGGGCGTCACATCCGCCAGAGTCAGGCGGTTTCACCAACTGGCCCCGCGCATCCGATGCGCGGGGCCGCTCGTTGTTGCTGCCCCCCGGTTTGGCCTTGCGGCGAAATTATGCTCATGCCAACACGGGACGCAGACGGATTTACCGATTTGGACCGCAACCGGGGTCGAGCGATGACGGGCCTTTCAGCCTGGTCGAAACGCTGATCGACGATCGGCCTTGCGCGAAAGGCCGGCTCGCACTCGGCGCGGATGATGGGACATGGCTTGAATGGCCAAAGCTGATTATTACGAAATCCTCGGCGTCGGCCGAACGGTAACCGAAGTTGAGCTGAAGGTCGCATTCCGCAAGGCCGCCATGCAGTGCCATCCGGATCGCAACCCTGGCGACAAGGCGGCCGAAGCCAAATTCAAGGAATTGAACGAAGCCTATCAATGCTTGTCGGACGGGCAGAAGCGCGCCGCCTACGACCGCTATGGCCATGCGGCCTTCGAGCAGAGCGGCGGCATGGGCGAGGGGTTCGGCTCCTCAATGTCCGACATCTTCGACGACCTGTTCGGCGACATGATGGGCCGCTCGCGAGGCGGACGCGGGGGTGGGCGCGAACGCGGGTCGGACCTGCGCTTCAACCTCGACATCACGCTTGAGGACGCGTTCCGGGGCAAGACCGCGGCCGTCAACATTCCGACGTCCATGTCCTGCGAAACCTGCTCGGGCACCGGCGCGAAACCGGGGTCGAAGCCCAAGCCCTGCGCCACCTGCGGCGGACAGGGTCGCGTGCGCGCCCAGCAGGGCTTTTTTGCCATCGAGCGAACCTGCCCGACCTGCCAGGGGCGCGGCGAGATCATCGACAATCCATGCGCGGTTTGCGCGGGATCGGGGCGGGTCACGCGCGAACGTGCGCTGTCGGTCAACATCCCGGCCGGCGTCGAGGACGGCACCCGCATCCGGCTTTCGGGCGAGGGCGAAGCGGGGATGCGCGGCGGACCGGCCGGCGACCTTTACATCTTCCTGTCGGTCAAGCCGCACCAGTTCTTCCAGCGCGACGGTGCGGACCTTTACTGCCGGGTGCCGATCTCCATGGTGGCGGCCGCGCTCGGCGGGGAGTTCTCGGTTCCCACCATCGACGGCCAGCAAGCGAAGGTGAAGGTTCCGGAAGGCACCCAGAGCGGCAAGCAGTTCCGTATCAAGGCCAAGGGCATGCCGATCCTTCGGTCTCGCGACCTCGGTGACCTTTATATCCAGGCCATGGTGGAAACGCCGCAGAACCTCAGCAAGCGCCAGCGCGAGTTGTTGAGCGAGTTTGAGTCGATCTCGTCGACCACGACCCATCCGGAGTCGGCCGGGTTCTTCGACAAGATCAAGGATTTCTTCGACCAGCTCAGCCATTGAGCGGTCCGCCGCGCCGCTTCGACCCCGGGGATCTTGCGTTGCGTTCACCCTTGTTCGACACCGACCGACCGTCCCGACACAAGCCGAAGTCGGTCGCGAGCGAACGCTGGGAAGACGAAGCGCGGTTCATCAAGGCCTGGCTTGAAAACCCGCTCACCACGGGGGCGGTGTCGCCTTCGAGCCGCTCGCTTTGCAAAACCATGGCGCGCTACGTCGATCCTTCCCTCACGGGCCCGGTCGTTGAACTCGGCCCGGGCACGGGGCCGGTCACCGACGCCCTGATCCGGCGCGGGATCGCACCCGAGCGGCTGGTTCTCGTGGAGTTCGACGCCGCTTTCTGCCGCCTCCTGGCCCGGCGGTATCCCGGATGCCACGTCGTGCACGGCGATGCCTACGGGCTGGGCCGAACCCTGCAGGGCCTTCTTCAAAGCCCGGCGGCGGCCGTCATTTCAAGCCTGCCGTTGCTGACCAAGCCGGAACACCTGCGCCTCGCGTTGCTGTTCGACGCCTTCGCCCTCATGCGGCCCGAGGCTCCCTTCGTGCAGTTCACCTACGGGCTCACCTCGCCGATCCCGAAACCCGATGGGCCGTTCGACCGGAGTTTTCAGGCCAAGGGCTCGGCGCCGGTCTGGCTGAACCTGCCGCCGGCGCGCGTCTGGGTCTACCGGTCGCAGCGCGAGCGCGAGGGTCTGGGGGACGGCGAAGGCGGCGAAGCGCCGGACCTCATGGACAAGCTCAAGGCCCGGGGCGAGAAACTCACCGACGACCTGCGGGACCGCCGCAAGAAGCTGCGAACCGAGTTCCAGCTTCGCTCCATCGAGGCCCGGGAAGAGCTGAAACTGCGGACCCTGCAGGTCAAGTTGGGGCTCGAGCGGCACAAGGCGCGCGTCCTGGCCGAGCGCAAGGCCAAGCCGGGGGTGTTCCGGCGAGCCGACGACCGCCGTCATATCCGATGGTGTGCTCCAGCGCTGATGGACGGACGATGTCACGCACGGTTCTGCTGAAACTTGCCATTCTGGCCGGCATCCAGGCCATCGCCGTGGCCGGAGCGGCGGCCCAGACCGGGTCGAACAAGCCGCTCTATGTCGTGTCGGTCGACTACACGGCCGACCATGCCAACATCGAGGCGTTGAGAACGCTGATCCTCGATGTCGCCCGGGCGAGCATCGGCGAGCCGGGATGCCGCCGGTTCGACGTGGTCGAGCCGGCGAACGCGCCCGACCACCTGCTGCTGTTCGAGGTCTTCGACGACGCGGCCGCCTTCAAGGCGCATGCCGAAACGCCGCATTTCAAGCAATTCGTGACAGCCTCGACGGCCTTGAAGGCGACGCGGATCGCCTCGCCCGGCACCATGCTGTTGTCGCTAGGCAAGCCCTGACGGTTTTTAGGCCGATCGTCGGCGATCGCCACCGAGGCCGATGAACCAAGATTGCTGATCCACGCCCCAAGCGGGTTCATTTCGATGGACGCGTGGCCGCGTCGGCGAGTGCGATTTGCCGACGGCTGCGAAGCTGCTATGCGGCGGGCGGACCCGGCCGACATCCAACGAGGTGACCATGCCCATTCCGAACCGCGACCGGCTCATCGTCGCGCTCGACGTGCCGAGCGTCGAGGCGGCCGAAGGTCTCGTGCACCGGCTCGGTGACGCCGTGGGCTTCTACAAGATCGGGCTCGAACTCGCCTTTGCGGGGGGGCTGGGGCTGGCGGAGCGCCTTAGTGGCGCCGGCCACAAGGTTTTCCTGGACTTGAAGCTGCACGACATTCCCAACACGGTGGCGGGGGCCACCGCCCAGGTGGTTCGGATCGGCGCCAGCTTCCTGACCGTACATGGCTACCCGCAAACCATGCGGGCCGCCATGGAGGCCAAGCGCGACGCTCCGCTGCGTATCCTGGCCGTCACAGCCCTGACCTCGGCGGATAACAACGACCTCGGCGAGGCCGGATACCGGTTCGGGGCCGCCGAACTCGTCGCCCACAGGGCCGCACAGGCGCAAGCGCTGGGCGTCGATGGGTTGGTGCTGTCGCCGATGGAGGTCGGTGCCGTGCGGGCGCTCGTCGGCCCCGCCATGGCGCTGGTCACCCCCGGCATCCGTGCCTCGGGCACCGTCACCGGGGACCAGAAACGGGTGATGCGGGCGGACGACGCCATCAGGGCCGGGGCGGATCACCTCGTTGTCGGGCGGCCCATCACCGGTGCCGCCGACCCCCGGCTCGCCGCCAAAGCCATTCTGGCCGAGATCGCGGCAGCCTGCGAAAGCCTGGCGGGCGCATGATCGGCTTCGCGGCATCCCGGCTGGGCGTCCGGCTATGAAGCACGGCACCGGCTTCTTCGGGGGCGAGCGGCGCGCCTATCACCATGGCCGCCTCCGGGAAGCCCTGATCGAGGCCGCGCGGCGTCTCGCATCCGAACACGGGCCAGGCGGGTTCACCCTGGCCGACGCCGCCAAGCTCGCCGGGGTGACGGCCGCTGC
>CALMOK010000163.1 GCA_937871825.1 uncultured Alphaproteobacteria bacterium | reverse complement strand
CCATTATCCCTCGGCCGAGGAACTGCCGATCTACGACGCCGCCATGCTGTACAAGCAGGAGGGCGTTCCGCTGGTGGTGTTCGCGGGCCGCGAATATGGCACGGGCTCGTCGCGCGACTGGGCGGCGAAGGGCACCAAGCTGCTCGGCATCCGCGCCGTGATCGCGCAAAGCTTCGAGCGCATCCACCGCTCCAACCTCGTCGGCATGGGAGTCCTGCCCTTGACCTTCGAGGAGGGCACCTCCTGGCAGACGCTGAACCTCAAGGGCGACGAGACGGTGTCGATCGTGGGCCTGGGCGAGGCTCTGAAGCCGCGTCAGACCATGGAACTCGTCATCACGTCGGACAAGGGGCGGGTCAGCCACGTGCCGGTCATCTGCCGGATCGACACGGCGGACGAGCTCGAATATTTCCGCAACGGCGGCATCCTCAACTACGTGTTGCGCAACCTGGCGGCGTGATCGACTGCCCGGCCGCCCTCCGGGGCGGCCAACACGGGCGGGATCAGAACCGCATGCCGGCCCGGGCCTGCGCCAGGCCGCGCGACAGCCGTTCGGCAAAGGCGGTCTTCTGGTCGGGGCCGAGGAAGGCGGCGATTTCCAGCGATCTCCCTTTCGACACGAGGTCGAGCCGGAGAGTGCCGAACTCCTCGTGCTCTTCGCGTTTCAATCGGACCCAGGACGGGTTGAACCGCCATTCGGACTTGTGGCCCTTGGCGCTGACCTTGGCGATCGTGAGTTCCAGCACGGTGAGATGGACGTCCTCATAGGCGCGGGCGGCCCGGAAGTTCGACCGGAAGGCGAGATACACCGCCAGCACGTCGATCCCCATGAAGCCCGCCACCGGCCAAGCCCCCATGACGACGAACGGGATCGTGGCCACGATGCCGCCCGCCCCCACGGCGAGGAGCAGGACGTGGAACTGGCCGCGCGTCATGGACCGGTGCGGCTGCAACCGCGTCGACAGGATCGAAACGTCGGCGGGGTGATCAGGGGCGTGCGACACGATCGACCTCGCGGCTTGTTCCCGGCCACAGGGCTTTTATAAAGACGGCATGGCACCGAAAGAGAAGCGGCTTCCGGGCGACCCTGGCAAGGGGGGCGGCCCAGCGACCAAATCGCCGGTGCCGGAAGCGATCGACGATGCCGAGCGGGCGCGCATCGCGATGATCTTCGAGCGGCTTCGCGAGGCCGACCCGGCCCCCGTCACCGAACTCCTTTACGAGACGCCCTTCACGCTCCTGGTCGCCGTGGTGCTTTCGGCGCAGGCGACGGATGTCAGCGTCAACAAGGCGACACCAGGCCTGTTCGCCAAGGCGTCGACGCCGGCCGCCATGGCAACGCTCGATGAAGCGGAGGTGCGCGACGCCATCAAGACCATCGGGCTCTACAACGCCAAGGCCAAGAACGTCCTGGCGCTCAGCCGGCGCCTGGTCGACCATCACGGCGGCGAGGTTCCGCGCGACCGGGCCGCCCTCGAAGCGCTGCCGGGCGTGGGCAAGAAAACCGCCGCCGTGGTGCTCAACGCCCTGTGGGGCGAGCCGACCATCGCGGTCGACACCCATGTGTTCCGGGTGTCCAACCGCCTGCCTATCGCCCGCGGCACGACGCCCGACGCCGTGGAGGCGGGCCTGAACCGGCTCGTGCCGGACGAGTACAAGCGCCACGCCCACCATTGGCTGATCCTGCACGGGCGCTACACCTGCACGGCGCGGCGCCCCAACTGCCCGGCATGCTTGGTGCGGGACTTGTGCCGCTGGCCCGACAAGACGTGGCCCGACGACGCCGAACCCGCCCCACGGGTTGATGCCGGTTGAACCCGCATCTTGGGGATTGAAGCAGCGCAAGTGCTTTCGCCCGGCCCGGACGTGTTCTATAGGGGTTCGATCGTCGCCCAGGCCGAATTCGGCGACCTCACCTCGAACCAGGCCCTCGCGCGTCGTGGGCCGGTCGTCAGGGCGAAATGACGGATCTGTACCATTATCCCCTTTGTCCGCATTCGCGATTCGTTCGCCTCATCCTCGGCGAACTCGGCATCGAGCCCGCCCTGATCGAGGAACGGCCCTTCGACCGCCGGGAGGACTTCTTGCTGATGAACCCGGCCGGAACCACCCCGGTGCTGACCGACGATGGGCTGCCCCCCGTCCCCGGCTGGTCGCCAGTTGCCGAATATCTCGACGAAACGCGGGGGCTGGCTCTGGGCCAGCATCGGCTCCTTCCCGCAGATCCGGCGGGACGCGTCGAGGTCCGCCGGCTGCTCGATTGGTTCAACGCGAAATTCTTCGCCGAAGTGTCGAGCCACCTCGTGACCGAGAAGGTCTACAAGCGCTTCATGTCCTACGAGCAGGGCGGCGGCGCTCCCGACATGGACGCGGTGCGGGTGGCCCGCGCCAACATCCGCTACCATATGCGCTATATCGGCTACCTGATCCGCTCGCGAAACTGGCTCGGCGGCCAGACCCTCACCTATGCCGATCTGGCGGCGGCGGCGCACTTGTCGAGCGTCGATTTTCTGGGCGATGTGCCATGGACGGAAGACGAGACCGCGAAGGCCTGGTACGCGCGGATCAAGTCGCGCCCCTCGTTCCGGGCCCTTTTGAGCGACCGGGTGCCGGGCCTCACCCCGAGCCCGAGCTACGCCGACCTCGACTTCTGAACCAACCCTCGCTGCGCGATCGCCTGGGCGCGCGCGCCGCAGACCTCGGCTTCGACGCGTGCCGCGTCGTCAAGCCCGACGCCATTCCCGAAGCACCTGAACGGCTGAAAGCCTGGCTGGCGGAAGGCCAGCACGGCGATATGGCCTGGATGGCCGAAACAGCGGCCCGGCGCGCCGACCCGCGCGCCTTGTGGCCCGATGTCCGCAGCATCGTCATGCTCGGCACCAATTACGGCCCGGCCGCAAACCCGCTGAAGGCGCCGGCTCGGCCCGGCACCGGCAACATCTCGGTTTATGCCCGCCACCGCGACTACCACGACGTGATCAAGGGCAAGCTGAAGCAGCTCGCCTCCTGGCTCGCCGCCGCGGCCCCGCGCGGCACCGACGTCAAGGTCTTCGTCGACACCGCCCCCGTGATGGAAAAGCCGCTGGCTGCGGCGGCGGGGCTCGGCTGGCAGGGTAAGCACACCAACCTCGTGTCGCGCGATTTCGGATCGTGGCTGTTCCTCGGCTCGGTGTTCACGACCCTCGACCTCGACGCCGAACCCGCGATGGCTGATCATTGCGGCTCGTGCCGCGCCTGCCTGGACGCCTGCCCGACGAACGCCTTCCCGGCTCCCTACCGCCTCGACGCGCGCCGCTGCATCTCCTACCTGACGATCGAACACGCCGGCCACATCGACCGGGCTTTCCGCGGCGCCATCGGCAACCGGGTCTATGGTTGCGACGATTGCCTCGCGGTCTGCCCTTGGAACAAGTTCGCGGCCGCTTCGCGCGAGGCCAAGCTCACGGCCCGCGCCGATCTCGACGAACCGGCGCTGGCGATGCTGGCCGGCCTCGACGAGCCAAGCTTCCGCGCCCTGTTCTCGGGCAGTCCGGTGAAGCGGGTCGGACATGCGCGTTTCTTGCGCAACGTGCTGATCGCGATCGGCAATTCCGGTGATCCCACCCTCGCCACCGCGGCGCTGGACCGCCTCACCCACCCCTCGCCCCTGGTGCGGGCCATGGCGGTGTGGGCGCTGCACCGCCTGCTCGGCCCCGCCCAGGCGACTCACCTCGGCGGGAGTGCGCGGGCAAGGGAAACGGATTCGGACGTCGCGGCCGAATGGGAGGCTGCATGAGGCTGTTCGTGTTCGGCATCGGCTACACGGCGGGCCATTATCTCGCCCGGGGGCAGGCTTTCACGCAAGGGGTTGGAACCGTCCGCACGGCCGAAAAGGCGGCCCTGCTGGACGGGCAGGTCGAGTGGGACGGGCGGATCGCACCCGCCTGCCTTTTCGACGGAACCACCGCCGATCCGGCCATCGGTCCGGCCCTGGCGGTGGCCGACCTGCTGCTGGTGAGCGTGCAGCCCGGCCGTGACGGCGACCCGGTGCTTGGGCGCTTCGCCGAGGCGATCGCCACGTCGCGGGTGTCACGCATCGCCTACCTGTCGACGATCGGCGTTTACGGTGATCACGACGGTGCCTGGATCGACGAGACGACGCGGCCCGCCCCGCTCAGCGAGCGGGGCCGGGCGCGCCTCGCCGTGGAGGAGGCCTGGCTGGCGCTTGGGGCGCGCACCGGCAAGAGCGTGGCGGTGCTGCGCCTCGCCGGCATCTATGGGCCAGGCCGCAACGCGCTCGACGACCTGCGCAACGGCGAAGCGCGCCGCATCCACAAGCCCGGGCAGGTGTTCAACCGCATCCACGTCTCCGACATCGCCAGAACGGTCGACCGGGCTTTCGCCGGGCCGGGCGCGGGCGGGGTGTGGAACGTCACCGACGATGAGCCCGCCCCGGCCTCGGACGTGGTCGACTACGCCGCCAGCCTGATGGGGGTCGAGCCGCCGCCGCTGCTCCCCTTCGATGAGGCGCCCTTGTCGCCGATGGCGCGGAGCTTCTACGCCGCCAACCGCAGGGTTTCCAACCGGGCCATCAAGGCGAGACTCGATGTCGACCTCGCCTATCCCACCTACCGGGAAGGGCTGTCGGCTCTCTGGTCGGCCGGCGAAGGGCGCCGCTGACCGGTTGGCCACGTCGAAGGGGCAGAAATCCCGCTCGCCATCGGGCAAATTCTGCTAATCGCAGTATGGAGAACGACCGAGCCGGGTATCCCTCCAAGGACGAAGACATCCATGACCTTGACGACGCAAAACCCGCCAACCCAGCACGCCCAGCCGTCAACGACGACCGAGGTCGAGGCCTTGCGCCGGACCATCGTGGACAAGCTCAACTATTCGGTGGGGAAAACCGTGCCAGGCGCGAGCGAGCGCGACTGGTTCGTCGCCTCGGCACTGGCCGTTCGCGACAGGATCCTGGATGGCTGGCGCGAGTCCTACAACAGGACCAACAGCGCCAAGAACAAGCGCGTCTACTACATGTCGCTCGAATTCCTGATCGGGCGGTTGTTTTTCGACGGGATGACCAACCTCGGCATCGTGGATCAGATGCGCGAAGCCCTGGCGGGCCTCGACGTCGACCTCGACCGCCTGCGCGCCATCGAGCCGGACGCCGCGCTCGGAAACGGCGGCCTGGGCCGGCTGGCCGCCTGTTTCATGGAAAGCATGGCGACGCTGGCGATCCCCGCCTACGGCTACGGTATCCGCTACGATCACGGCCTGTTCCGCCAGGTCGTCAAGGATGGCTGGCAGCAGGAATATCCCGAAACCTGGCTGGCCAACGGCAACCCTTGGGAGTTCGAGCGTCCCGAGATCGCCTACGACATCGGCTTCGGTGGCAGCGTCGAAACGGTTCACGCCGAGGATGGGTCGTCGCGGCACATTTGGCACCCGGGCGAAACCATCGAGGCCGTGGCCTACGACATGCCGGTGGTGGGATGGCGGGGCCAGCACGTCAACACGCTGCGGCTCTGGTCGGCCCGCGCCATCGACGCCCTGCGGCTCGACGCCTTCAACGCCGGCGACCATGTCGGGGCCCTTGTTGAGCGGGTGCGGGCGGAATCCATCTCCAAGGTGCTGTATCCGAGCGATGCCACGCCCGCCGGGCAGGAGTTGAGGCTCCGCCAGGAATTCTTCTTCGTGTCGGCCTCCCTGCAGGACCTGATCCGCCGCCACCTCAAGCAGTTCGGCTCGATCGAGTCGCTGGCCGACCAGGCCGCCATTCAGCTCAACGACACCCATCCGGCGATCGCCGTCGTCGAACTGATGCGCATCCTCGTCGACGAGCACGAGGTCGCCTGGGGCAGGGCCTGGGAGATCACCCAGGCGACGCTGAGCTACACCAACCACACGCTGCTGCCCGAGGCGCTCGAAACCTGGCCGGTGCCGCTGATGGAGCGCCTGCTGCCGCGCCACATGCAGCTCATCTACCTCATCAACGCCGTCCACCTCGACGGGCTGCGGACCGGCGGGGTCACCGACACCGACTTGCTGTCCAGTGTTTCGGTGATCGACGAGCATTGGGGACGGCGGGTCAAGATGGGGACCCTGGCCTTTCTGGGCGCCCACAAGGTCAACGGCGTTTCGGCGCTGCACGCCGACCTGATGCGCCAAACGGTGTTCAGCAACCTCAACACGCTTTACCCCGACCGCATCACCAACAAAACCAACGGCATCACGTTCCGGCGCTGGCTCTACGAGGCCAATCCGGGGCTGACGAAGCTCCTCGTCGAGGTCGCCGGCCCCAGGATCCTGGACGATCCGAGCCTCTTGTCGGCGGTCGAGCCGCTTGCCGGCGACGCCGAGTTCCAGGCCCGGGTGGCGGCGATCCGGCGCCACAACAAGGTCGAGATGAGCAATCTGATCGGCTCGCGGACCAATGTCGCGGTCGACCCCGACGCGATGTTCGACGTCCAGATCAAGCGCATCCATGAATACAAGCGCCAGCACCTGAACCTGCTGGAAACCATCGCGGTCTACAACGCGATCCGCGCCGAGCCGTGGCGCGATTGGGCGCCGCGCGTCAAGATCTTCGCCGGCAAGGCGGCGGCGAGCTATCACACCGCCAAGCTGATCATCAAGCTCGCCAACGACGTGGCGCGAACCGTCAACAACGATCCAACGGTGCGCGGCCTGCTCAAGGTGGTGTTCATGCCGAACTACAACGTGAGCTTGGCCGAGTCGATCATCCCGGCGGCCGACCTGTCGGAGCAGATCTCGACCGCCGGCCTGGAAGCGTCCGGCACCGGCAACATGAAGCTGGCGCTCAACGGCGCGCTGACGATCGGAACGCTGGACGGGGCCAACGTCGAGATCCTCGACCGGGTCGGGCCGGACAACATCTTCATCTTCGGCATGACGGCCGCCGAAGTCGAGCAGAGGCGCGCGAGCGGGATGACGCCGCGGGACGTGATCGCGGGATCGCCGCAACTGGCCGAAGTGCTCGAAGCCGTGTCGTCGGGCGTCTTCTCCCCCGACGACACGACGCGCTACCGTGGCTTCGTCGAGGACCTGACCCACCACGATCACTTCCTCGTCACGGCGGATTTCGACGCCTATTATGCCGCCCAGCGCAAGGTCGACGCCCATTGGCACGACCGGGCGGGGTGGTGGCGCTCCAGCATCCTCAACACCGCCCGGGTCGGCTGGTTCTCGTCGGACCGGACGATCGGCGAATATGCGAGCGAGATCTGGAACGTTCCGGTTCGCTTGGGCGCGTGATCGCGGGTCGGTGACGGGACGGTCGCGGGAGGTCGGTGATGGCGCAGGGCTGGCGCGCGGCGGACGGTGATGTGGGCGCGCTCGTGGCCGGGCGCCACGGGGATCCCTTCGCGCTGCTCGGGCGGCACGACACGGCGGGCGGGCCGGTGATCCGCGCCTTTGTTCCGCATGCCGAGCGCTTGACGGTGATCGACGTCGATGGAGGCTCGCTCGCCTCCCTCGACAAGCGCGACCCGGCCGGGTTCTTCGAGGGCCGCGTGGCTGCCGCCGTCCCTGGCCTTCGCTACCGCCTGCGGGCCGAGAACGCCGGCGGAACGTGGGACTTGTCCGACCCTTACGGCTTCGGCCCGTTCCTCGGTGCCGTCGACGACCACCTCTTCCTGGAAGGCACCCACCGGAGAGTGTTCGAGCGCCTGGGCGCGCACGAAACGGCGCACGAAGGCGTCGAGGGGGTGCGGTTCGCCGTTTGGGCTCCCAATGCCGAGCGGGTTTCCGTGGTCGGCGATTTCAACGCCTGGGACGGCCGTCGCCACCAGATGCGCAAGCGGGTCGAAAGCGGCGTGTGGGAGATCTTCGCGCCTGACCTGGGGGCTGGCGCGGTCTACAAATACGAGGT
>CALMOK010000162.1:31036-31885 GCA_937871825.1 uncultured Alphaproteobacteria bacterium | reverse complement strand
GCGTAGCCCCGAAGAGAGAATAAATGGTGCTGCCAGAGAGGATTGAACTCTCGACCTCTCCCTTACCAAGGGAGTGCTCTACCACTGAGCTACGGCAGCGAACCGAGGGGTTGCGGGCGGGTCGGTTGGTTTGGCGCGGTGCTCCCCGTTGGGTGAAGCTACTGCCACAGCCGGGGTGGGGATGCAAGCCGGACCGAACCGACACGAGGCCCACGGGACCACCTCGCGAGCCGATCTTCGATCCTGGTGGCCGGCCCGCTTTTTCAGGAGGGACGGCGCGACTCAGCGGTCGTCCAACAGCCCCATGATGGTTTTGACGGCCTTCATCGTGGGGGTGGCGATGGCGCGGGCCCGTTCGGCGCCGTCGGCCAGAACTGAATCGATGTGCCCGGTGTCGGCCCTGAACGCCCGGATGCGTTCCCCGATCGGGGCGAGCGTGGACACCGCGAGATCGGCGAGGGCGTTCTTGAAGGTCGAGAACTGTCCGCCGCCGAAATCGGCCAGCACGGCGGCCTTGCTGGTGTCACCGAGCGCCGCGTACAGCCCCACGAGGTTGTCGGCCTCGGGCCGCCCCGCCAAGCCCTCGACCGCGGAAGGCAAGGCGTCGGGGTCGGTCTTGGCCTTGCGGATCTTCGTCGCGATCGCCTCGGCGCCGTCGGTGAGGTTGATGCGCGAATTGTCGGAAGGGTCGGACTTCGACATCTTCTTGGTGCCGTCGCGCAGGCTCATGACCCGGGTGGCCGGGCCCTGGATCAGCGGCTCCGGCAAGGGAAAGAACGCCTCGCCAAACCCCAGCGCGGCGATGCCGGCCAAAAAATCGGTGTTGAACTTCTGGGCGATGTCGCGCGC
>CALMOK010000162.1:30179-31026 GCA_937871825.1 uncultured Alphaproteobacteria bacterium | reverse complement strand
GGTCCTCGCCCACCGGCACGTGGGTCGCGCGGTAGACCAGGATGTCGGCGGCCATCAGCACCGGATAGGCGTAAAGCCCGATGGACGCATTCTCCCGGTCCTTGCCGGCTTTTTCCTTGAACTGCGTCATGCGGTTCAGCCAGCCGAGCCTGGCCACGCAGTTCAGCACCCAGGCGAGTTCGGCGTGTTCGGGCACCCGGCTCTGGTTAAAGATGATGTGTTGGCGGGGGTCGACGCCGGCGGCCAGGAAGGCCGCCGTCACGTCGCGGATGCTGTCCCTCAACTCGTCGGGCCTCTGCGGCACCGTGATGGCGTGAAGGTCCACCACGCAATAGATGCACGGATAACTATCCTGCAGCGTCACGAACCGCGCGATGGCGCCGAGGTAGTTGCCCAGGTGCAGGTTGCCGGTGGGCTGCACGCCCGAGAACACCAGGGGGGGAGGTGGCAGGCCGGCCGAAGGATCGGTCATGAACAGGTTTCGCTGGCAGGATGGCGGGCGGGACGATCGGGGACGTTTGCTACCAGGGGACCACAGTGCCCTTGTAGTCGAGATAAGCGTGGCCGCCCTGCCCGGCGCGGGACGCGATCACGTCCGCCATGCCGCGAACGCTGGTGGCGACGTCGAGGCTCGCCCCCGGGCCGCCCATGTCGGTCCGCACCCAGCCGGGGGCCATGGTGAGCAAGGTCGCGCCCTCGTGGCGGCTCGCGAAACTCCGCATGGCTGTGTTCAGGCCCGCCTTGCTGGCCCGGTAGACTTCCCAGCCCCCGCTGGTGTTGTTGCCGAC
Organism: uncultured Alphaproteobacteria bacterium; assembly: GCA_937871825.1. Taxonomy (GTDB): domain Bacteria; phylum Pseudomonadota; class Alphaproteobacteria; order Rhizobiales; family Beijerinckiaceae; genus Lichenihabitans. The sequence continues at coordinate 30,238 of CALMOK010000162.1, read as the reverse complement.
GCTGCCAAGTCCCGACGACATGACGGCGATAACGCCCTCGCGCGTCACCAGGGCGGCCA
>CALMOK010000162.1:29659-30169 GCA_937871825.1 uncultured Alphaproteobacteria bacterium | reverse complement strand
CGCTCGACGAGACGCATCGGAGCGAGGGTGTTGGTGACCATCACGCGCACGAAATCGTCGGTTGAAACGGCGCCGATGGGGGTGCGGGTGTCGTTGGCGATGCCGGCGTTGACGAACAGCAGGTCGAGCCTTCGGTCCCCGAGCGCGGTCTCGAAGGCTTCGAGCCGACCCTCGTCGGTGACGTCGAGGGACATGACGTCGAGCCGACCGCCGGCCTCGCCCACCAGCCCGTCGAGCGCGCTCGGGCCGCGCGACGTGCCGATCACCCGCCAGCCCCGGTCGAGGTATTCGCGAACCAGCCCAAGGCCGAGCCCGCGCGAGGCGCCGATGATCAGGGCTGTTTTGGATGCTGTGTCGGGCGTGCTCATGGGCGGCTCACAGGATGAAGCGGGACAGGTCGGCGTTGCGGGCGAGATCGCCGATGTTGCGCTGAACGAACGCCCGATCGATCGCGATCGTTTCGCCCGGCCGGTCGGGGGCCGTGAAGCTCACCTCGTCGAGCACGCGTTC
>CALMOK010000162.1:2744-29649 GCA_937871825.1 uncultured Alphaproteobacteria bacterium | reverse complement strand
CTCCATCACGGTCTGCAGCCGGCGGGCCCCGATGTTCTCCACGCTGGAATTGACCTGCACGGCGACGCTCGCGAGTTCGTCGATGGCGTCCGGCTCGAACACGAGGTCGACGCCCTCGGTCTGCAGGAGCGCCACATACTGCTTGACGATGCTGGCTTCGGTTTCGGTCAGGATGCGGCGAAAATCGTCCTCGGTCAGCGAGGCGAGTTCGACCCGGATGGGAAGCCGGCCCTGCAGTTCGGGCAGCAGGTCGGAGGGTTTGGACACGTGGAACGCCCCAGAGGCGATGAACAGGATGTGGTCGGTTTTCACCGTGCCGTGCTTGGTCGACACGGTGGTGCCCTCGATCAAGGGCAGCAGATCGCGCTGGACGCCCTCGCGGGACACTTCCCCGCCCCCGCCCCGTCCTTCGCGGGCGCAGATCTTGTCGATCTCGTCCAGAAACACGATGCCGTTGTTCTCCACCTCGCGGATCGCCTGCTGCACCACCTGGTCGCCGTCGAGCAGCTTGTCGCTTTCCTCGGTCAGCAGCGGGGCATGGGCCTCCGCCACGGTGGTTTTGCGCGTCTTGGTGCGGTTGCCCATGGCCTTGCCGAACATGTCGCCGAGGTTGATGGCCCCGATGGAGGCGCCCGGCATGTTGGGCAGTTCGAACATCGGCATGGAGGAGCCGGCCTGGGCGAGCTCGAGTTCGACCTCCTTGTCGTCGAGTTCCCCGTCGCGGAGCTTGCGCCGGAAAGCGTCGCGCGTCGGGGGCGAGGCGGTCGCGCCCACCAGGGCGTCGAGCAGCCGGTTCTCGGCCGCCAGCTGGGCCTTGGCGGCGATGTCCTTGCGCTTGGCCTCCTTGACGAGCGTGATGCCGATCTCCAGCAGGTCGCGGATGATCTGCTCGACGTCGCGGCCCACATAGCCCACCTCGGTGAACTTGGTGGCCTCCACCTTCAGGAAAGGCGCGTTGGCCAGCCGGGCGAGGCGCCGGGAAATTTCCGTCTTGCCGCACCCCGTTGGGCCGATCATCAGAATGTTCTTGGGCAGCACTTCCTCGCGCATGCTGCCCGTGAGTTGCAGGCGGCGCCATCGGTTGCGCAGGGCGATCGCCACGGCCCTCTTGGCGTCCCGCTGGCCGATGATGTGCCGGTCGAGTTCGGACACGATCTCGCGCGGCGATAAATCCGTCATGGCAGGCTTTCCACTCTCTCGAAGGATCGGGGCCGGCGCGCCCGCTCAGCCGTCACCGATTGTTTCCAGCACGAGGTTGTTGTTGGTGTAGACGCAGATGTTGGCCGCGATCCCCATGGCCTTGCGGGCGATGACCTCGGGGTCGGGCTCGACGTCGATCAGCGCCAAACCGGCCGCCAGGGCGTAATTGCCGCCCGAGCCGATGGCCGCCACGCATCCATGGGCCAAGGCTTCGGGCTCGAGCACGTCCCCGGTTCCGGTGAGCACCAGGGCGGTTTCCTTGTCGGCCACCAGCATCATCGCCTCGAGGCGGCGCAGGTAGCGGTCGGTCCGCCAATCCTTGGCGAGTTCGACGCTGGCGCGCAGGAGCTGCCCGGGGAATTGTTCGAGCTTGGATTCCAGCCGCTCGAACAGCGTGAACGCATCGGCCGTCGCGCCCGCGAAGCCGGAAATCACCGCCCCCTTGGCCAAGCGTCGCACCTTGCGGGCGTTGGCTTTCATGACGGTCTGCCCGAAGCTCACCTGGCCGTCACCGCCGATCACCGTCTTGCCGCCCTTCTTGACCAGGATGATCGTGGTGGCGTGAAAGATCGGCAACCTGCCGTCCGCGTCGTGCATGAGTCCCTCCGGCCGGCGCGTGGCCTTGCGCATCCCGCCGCATCTATGAAACACCGCCGGGGCTTGCAAGGGCGACCGGCCGGCCGAGCGGCCTCGTCTTGAAAGCGTCGAAGTTTTCCCCAAAACCTGCGGGCTTGACGACGGCTCGCCTCTCCTCCGATGCTGCCGCCGCTATCCCCGGCCCCGTCGCGGGCCGTTTTCGAGTCGAACATGACCTTGTTTTCATCGGTGACGTGGCGCCGCCTTGCCGCCGGGCTCCTCCTCGCGTCGGCCTCGCCAAGCCTGGCCGCGACGCCAGGTCTGGCCGCAACGGCGGACGCGCTCAAAGTGCATTACGCCGTGACCCTGATCGGCCTGCCGGTCGGCACCGCCATGGTCAGCGGCTGGGTCGAGCCGTCCGGCTATCGCATCGAGGCCAGCGCGCGGCTGGCCGGGCTCGCCAGCCTCATGTCCTCGTCCAAGGGGGCTGCCACCGCCACCGGCGGGATGGCGGGGGCCAGGGTGGCGCCCGCCTCCTACGCCACCACCTCGTCCAATTCGACCATGAGCCGAACGCTGCGGATGGCGATGAACGCCGGCACGGTCAGCGGCGTCGAGATTTCCCCTCCCTTTGACCCCAGCGTGCCGCGCGTCCCCGTGTCGGACACCGACAAGCACAACATCGTCGACCCCTTGAGCGCCTTCGTGATGACCGTGCCGGCGGGTGGCGACCTCGTCGGGCCGGGCGCCTGCAACCGCACCCTGCCGATCTTCGACGGCGCGACGCGCTTCGACCTCAGCCTGAACTTCGTGGGCACGCGCCACGTCGAGACCAAGGGCTACAACGGCGACGTGTCGATCTGTTCGGCCCGCTACAAGCCTATTTCGGGGCACCGGGCCGACGGCAAGGCGACCCAGTTCATGGCCGACAACAAGAGCCTGGAAGTCTGGCTGGCCCCGCTGGCGGGCACCCGCGTGGTTTTTCCCTACCGGATCTCGGTCCTGACCATGTTGGGAACCACCGTGGTCGAAGCCGATGAATTCTCCGTCGGCCCGACCGCGCGGGCGGCGAATTCGGTCCATTGAGGCTCGGAATCGGACGGGCGCTTCCCATATGGCTCACTTGGACATGGGGTTGAACCAGCGGTCAGGGTTGGGGACGGTGGGTTCCCGCCATTCGGGCAAAGGTGCGGACGGGGTTGGGTGCCATTTACCGGTTGATGTTTCCGCAGCCGGTTCATGAGGCGCCAAGGCGGGGCTCGCCCCGCGTTTCGTTGAAGCGCCCGCGTCCCTTGGCGTCGGCGTTGGCGCTCCTGCCCCTCTTGCAACAGCGGTGAACGGAATGGACCTCTACGTTCCACCGACCTTCACGCCCTTGTCGGGACCGAACGCCTCGGCCAAACGCGGCCGGGGTGAAGGCGTCACGGCCGTGCTCGGGCCGACCAACACCGGCAAAACCCATTACGCGATCGAGCGGATGCTGGGCCATCCGTCGGGCATCATCGGCCTGCCGCTGCGGCTTTTAGCCCGCGAAGTCTACAACCGGGTGGTGGCCAAGGCGGGCCCCGATGCGGTCGCCCTCATCACCGGCGAGGAAAAAATCAAGCCCAAGCGGCCGCGCTACTGGGTGGCGACCGTGGAGGCCATGCCGCGCGACCTCGACGTGTCGTTCCTGGCGATCGACGAGATCCAGATCGCCGCCAACCTCGACCGGGGCCACGTGTTCACAGACCGCATGCTCAACCGGCGCGGGCGGGACGAAACGCTCTTGATCGGCGCCATGACGATGCGGCGGCTGATCGAGCACCTGTTGCCGGGCGTCAACGTGATCTCGCGCCCCCGCCTGTCCAAGCTGAGCTTCGCGGGGGAAAAGAAACTCTCGCGACTGCCGCACCGCAGCGCCATCGTGGCCTTCTCGGCCGAGGAGGTCTACGCCATCGCCGAGCTGATCCGGCGCCAGCGCGGCGGCGCCGCCGTGGTGCTGGGCGCCCTCAGCCCCCGCACCCGCAACGCCCAGGTGGCGATGTACCAGGAAGGCGAGGTCGATTTCCTGGTCGCCACCGACGCGATCGGCATGGGGCTCAACCTCGACGTCGACCACGTGGCCTTCGCGGGCGACCGCAAGTTCGACGGCTGGCAATACCGCCGGCTCAACCCGGCCGAGTTCGGCCAGATCGCCGGCCGGGCCGGCCGCCACCTCAAGGACGGCACGTTCGGCACCACGGGCCGCTGCCCGCCCTTCGACGAGGAGGAGATCGAGGCACTGGAGGACCACCAGTTCGGCTCGGTCGGGCTGGCGCAATGGCGCAACAGCGACCTCGACTTCGCTACCATCGAGAGCCTGCAGGCCTCCCTCGACCGCTTCCCGAACGAGGAAGGCCTCGCCCGCGCGCCGCTCGCCGAGGACGTCATGGTGCTCGAGATCGCGGCGCGCGACGCCGACGTTCGCCGGCAGGCCAAGACGCGCGCCGACATCGCCCGGCTGTGGGAAGTCTGCCAGGTTCCCGATTACCGCAAGGTTTCGCCCTCCGCCCATGCGGATCTCGCCCTGACGCTGTTCGGCTTCGTGGTGCGGGCCGGCCGCATCCCCGATGACTGGTTTTCGCGCCAGCTCGCGGCCTTCGAGCGGACGGACGGCGACATCGACGCCCTGTCGGCCCGGATCGCCCAGGTGCGCACCCTGACCTTCATCGCCAACCGGCCCGACTGGCTCGGCGATCCGGAGCATTGGCAGGGCGTGGCGCGTCAGGTAGAGGACAGGCTGTCCGATGCCCTTCATGAACGGCTGGCACAACGGTTCGTCGACCGGCGGACCAGCGTGCTGATGCGACGGTTGAGAGAGAACGCCATGTTGGAAGCGGAAGTCACGCCGCAGGGTGACGTCGTTGTGGAGGGACAGCATGTCGGGCAACTGCATGCCTTCCGGTTCACGCCCGATCCATCCGCCGCCGGAGAAGCCGCCAAGGCGCTGAACGCGGCGGCGTTGAAGGCGTTGGCGGGCGAGATCGAGGCCCGCGCCGAACGTTTCAGCCAGGCGGTGGACGAATCCCTGGCGCTGGCCAACGACGGGACGATCCGCTGGCTCGGCGACCCGATCGCCAAGCTGGTGGCGGGCGACCGGTTGCTGGCGCCCCGTGCCCGCCTTCTCGCCGACGAACACCTGACCGGCCCGGCGCTGGAAACCGTTCAGCGGCGGCTCGACCTTTGGCTGGCCCAGCACATCAAGAAGCTGCTCGGTCCCGTGATGGACCTCGAGGCCGGCGAAGGGCTCGAAGGCCTCGCGCGCGGCATCGCCTTCCAGGCGGCCGAGGCGCTTGGCGTTCTCGAGCGCAGCCGCGTGGCCGAGGAGATGAAGACCATCGACCAGGCGGCGCGGGGAGGCCTGCGAAAGCTCGGCCTGCGTTTCGGGGCCTACAACATCTATCTGCCCTTGTCGCTGAAGCCCGCGCCCCGCGCGCTGGCCGCCCAGCTTTGGGCGTTGCGGCACGGCACGGCCGAATCGATGAAGGGTCTTGACGAGGTTCCCTACCTCGCCGCCTCCGGCCGCACCTCGTTTCCCGCCGACAAGGATGTGCCCAAGGGCCTTTACCGGGCGGCGGGGTTTCGGGTGTGCGGCGAGCGCGCCGTCCGCGTCGACATCCTCGAGCGCCTGGCCGATCTCATCCGCCCGGCCATCGCCTACCGGCCCGGCACGACGCCGGGCGCCCCTCCGCCTGGCGCCGCCGACAACAACGGCTTCGTCACCACGGTAGCGATGACGTCGCTGGCCGGCTGCTCGGGCGAGGACTTCGCCTCCATCCTGCGCTCGCTCGGCTATGTGCTCGACCGAAGGGCGGGGCCGGCCATCACGGTGCCGCTGCTGCCGGCCGCCCCGACCGAGGCGTTGAAACCCATCTTGCCGGCCGCCACGGAAGTCGCGGTTGAAACCGCTTCCGACGCGGCAGTGGCCGGGTCTCAGGAGGGGAACGAACCGCAGGCGAACGGCGACGAAGCCGCGATGGCCGGTTCGACCGACGATCACGCCCCGGTGCCGGACGTCGAGGCGTCCGCCAAACCGGACGAATTGCTGGCGTCCGACGACGACGCGCCGGTGACCGAAGCCGTCTCGGACGCGGGTCCGGCCGAGCCGGCCTTGACGGACGACATGCCGCCCGTGGCGGAACCGAACCCCGACACCGAAGTCTTGGCCACCCTTGAAGGTGAAGGCCAAGCATCCGGCGTGGCGACCGACCAGCCGACCGACCCGGTGGGGGACGAGGTGGATCCGTCCAACAGCAGCCTGGACCTGGCGCAGTCGCTCGATGGCGAGCCAAGCGTCGAGGCGCCGGGCGACGACGCAGGCAGCGACACCGCCGCGAGCGAGACCCACGCGGCACTGAGCGAGGCGGCACCGGAAGCCGTGCCGGACGAAGCGTCTCCGTCCGAGCCGGTGCTCATCGACGTATGGCGCCCGCATCGCACCAACCATCACGCCGCCGAGCGACGCAACGACCGGCCGCGTCATCGGCCGGACGGTGGGCGCCGACCGGGAAGCGAGCGCCGGCCCCAGAATGCGCCAGCGCAACAGGTGGCTTCGACCGATGGTGCGGCCAGCCCGGCCACCGCGGAGGTGGGATTGGAACAGCCGGCCGATGCGCGGTCACCCGACGCGTCCCGGCCCGAGCGGGGGCGAGGACAAAGACCCGAGCACCAGGGCGGCGAGCGCCCTGGTTCCGCCCGGCCCAATGGTGGCTCTCGTCGCGACGAGAGGGCACGACCCGGCGGACCGGGCCAAGGAGCGAGACGTGGACCGCCAGGACCGCCAGCATCGGGCGGAGAAGTCGGGCGCGACCGGCCCCGCAACGAGGGCGGGCGGCCAAACGACCGAGACCGGCGGGGCGGCACCGATCAGCGACCGGCGGGCGGCGCGTTCGCCTCGACGGAGCGCCCGAAGGAGCGCAGCCGCCAGCCCGATCCCGACTCGCCGTTCGCCAAGCTCCTGGCCCTCAAGGCAGCGCTTGAAGGAAAGCCGAAAAACGATCCATGAACGACGACGGCAAGCCTGCGACACAGCCGGACGCCGGGCGCCAGCGTCTCGACAAGTGGCTCTGGTACGCGCGGGTGATCAAGTCGCGGTCCGGAGCGGCGCGCCTGGTCGAGGCCGGGCACGTCCGGGTGAACGGCGCCAGGATCGAAACACCCGCTAAAACGCTGAAGGTCGGGGACGTGCTGACGATCGCGCTGGATCAACAGGTCAGGGTGCTGAAGGTGCTGGCGCCGGGGGAGCGGCGCGGCCCCTACCCCGAAGCGCGGCTCCTGTTCGACGACCTTTCACAACCCGATCGGGCCGACGAAAACCATGACGCCGTTTGATGCACCATCGGCGATGCGCCATGTGATGTCGCGAACGCGCGGGTCCCGGGCCCTCGCCTGGGCTATCCGTCACAGCCAGCGCCCGAGCCTTGCACCTGGCGTGCAAAGGCGGTAGCACCCGAATTCGGACACGTCGCGCAACGGCAGGCCATCGACGCCGCCGTGCAGGGAACAGAACATGACTTATGTGGTCGTCGAAAACTGCATCAAATGCAAATACATGGATTGCGTCGAGGTGTGCCCGGTCGACTGCTTCTATGAGGGCGAGAACATGCTCGTCATCCACCCCGACGAGTGCATCGATTGCGGTGTGTGCGAGCCCGAATGCCCGGCCGAAGCCATCAAGCCCGACACGGAACCGGGTCTTGAAACCTGGATGTCGCTCAACGCCGAATATGCGAAGAGCTGGCCCAATATTTCGGTGAAAAAAGAGGGGCCCGCCGATGCCAAGGAGCATGACGGCAAACCCGGCAAGATGGCCTTCTTCTCGGCCAATGCCGGCGAAGGCGACTAACGCCGCTTGCCTGACCGCCGATAAGGCGGGCGATCCTGTGCCCGCCGGGTCTGCTGCACCGGTCCTTCAGCGGGCGGTCTTGAAACGTTTCCTCAACCGTCCAGCACTCGCGCTTCATCGGGCAGCATGATGGGAATGCCGTCGCGGATCGGATAGGCCAGCTTGGCGGCCTTGGAAACGAGTTCCTGGCGGCCCGCGTCGTATTCGAGCGTGGTCTTGGTCACGGGACAGACCAGGATCTCCAGGAGCCGGGGGTCGATCCGCATAACCGTCGTGGTCCGTCCCGCGGCTTGATCGTCGTCTGTCATCGAGGGTCTCCTTGAAGCATGGCCGACGATGCCGGCCCGCAGGTCACTGCAACGACGAGCTTTCGCCCGTACCCCGCGCAAGTTCGATCTCGGCGATGGCGATCAGCACGTCGGCCCGTGTTTTAAGGTCGCCGGCTTCGAGCAAGGCCTGCTTTTCCTTTGGGCTGAACGGGCTCATCATGGAAAGCGCGTTGACCAGCACGTCATTGGGGGCATCGTCGATGCCCTCCCAATCGATCGAAAGCTGGTGCCGGTCGGCGAAATTGCGCAACGTCCGCAACAAACCCTCGCGATCGACGTCCGCTTCCCCAAAATCGGGATCGAGATCCCGGGTGAAATCGCCGAAGTCGACGCGGCATTGGCGATAGGGCGTCATGACCGTCAGCGGGTCGACGATCCTGTAACGGGCAATGCCCGTCAGGGTCACCAGGTAACGGCCGTCACCCGTTTCGGTGAACGAGGTGATCCGCCCGGCGCACCCCATCGCGTAAAGACCCGACCCCAATACTTGGCCCTCGTCGGGCTGCACCATCCCAATAATGCGGTGGGTGCGAAGCACATCATCCACCATGGCGAGATAGCGCGGCTCGAAGATGTTCAGCGGCATCTGCCCGCGCGGCAGGAGCAGGGCCCCAGGTAACGGGAAGATCGGAACGACGCTCGGCAGGTCCTCGATCGAGGCATAAGGGATGGGGGAGGCTGCCATAACAAAGATGCTCCGAACCGATGACGCTGGATCAACGCATGCTCGACGTTCGCCACGCTGGCCACGCGTCGAACCGGCGACGTCGCCGAAGCGCTGCGATCAGCGAAACAACAGGCCGGACAGCTTGCGTCGGCCGTGAAGCGTGGCCTTATCGGTCATGCCCCAGGCCTCGAAGAACTGCAGGAGCTGCTTGCGCGCGCCGTCCTCATCCCAACTGCGGTCGCGACGGATGATTTCAAGGAGGCGGTCCGCAGCTTCTTCGCGCTTGTTCTGGCTGTTCAAGGCAAGGGCAAGGTCGAAGCGGGCCCGATGGTCGTCGGGGTCGGCCGCGACACGGGCCTCAAGATCACCAAAGTCACCCAGGGATGCGCTTTGCTCGGCGAGGTCGACGGCGGCCCGGACCGTGACGATGTTAGGGTGCTGGGCGGCGCTGCCCGTCGCCATGCTGAGCACGGCCTTGGCCTGCTCGACCGCGCCGGCATCGAGGTGCAGCTTGGCAAGCCCGGCCAGCGCCGGGGCGTTGGCCTCGTCCACGCTCAGGATTTCTGCATAAATGGCGGCGGCCGTCTCGTCGAGGGCGTCCTGGGTCGGATCGCCGACAGGCCCGACCAGCCGTTCGATGAAACCCTTGATCTGGCTTTCGGGCAGCGCGCCCACGAAACCGTCGACCGGCTGACCATTCTGGAACGCGATCACGGCGGGGATCGACTGGATGCCGAGTTGCCCGGCGATCTGCGGGTGATCGTCGATGTTCATCTTGACGAGCTTGACCTTGCCGTCCGCCGCCGCCACCGCGCGCTCGATGATGGGGCCGAGTTGCTTGCAAGGCCCGCACCAGGGTGCCCAGAAGTCGACGAGGACCGGCTGGTGCGCCGACTCGGCAATGACGTCCTGGCGGAAGTTCGCCGTTGTGACGTCCTTGACGCCCGATCCCGCGGCGCCCGACAGCCCAACGGCCGGCATCCCCGATCCTCGATCATTCCCAAACGACATCGCCAATCCCCATCCATGCGGCCGAGCGACCCGGCCGCGCTTTCTTTCCCACAAATGGGGCGATCGGCGAGCAAGCGCAACTCGCCGCGAGCGTGCTTGCCGAGAGGTGTGGCCTCAGGGCTCCTGATTGTGCAACCGGCGTTCCCAGGCCAGGGCCTGGGCGACGATGGCGTGGAGGTCGTCATGCTGGGGCTGCCATCCGAGTCGCTCACGAACAAGGTCGTTGCGCGCCACGATGGCGGCCGGGTCGCCCGGGCGCCGGGGGGACATCGTCACGGGAAAATCGACGCCCGATACGGTTTTGACGACGTCGACGACCTCCCGCACCGAAAACCCCTTGGCGTATCCGCAATTGCACGTCAACGGTTCGCCCCCGGCGCGCAGGTAGCGCAGGGCGTCGATGTGAGCCCGCACGAGATCGCTCACCTGGATGTAGTCGCGCAGGCAAGTGCCGTCGGGGGTCGGATAGTCGTTGCCGAAGATGTTGAGCCCGGCCCGCCGCCCCAGGGCCGCCTGCACGGCGACCTTGATGAGGTGGGTGGCGTCCCGCGTGGATTGTCCGGCGCGGCCTTGCGGATCGGCCCCGGCGACGTTGAAGTAGCGCAGCACCACGTAGCGCAGGTCGTGGGCGACGGCCGTGTCGGCCAGCATCCATTCAACCATCAGCTTGGAGCGGCCGTAAGGCGAAACGGGCGCCAGCGGGGTGTCCTCCGACACGGCGTCGCTGCCCACGTTGCCGTAAACGGCGGCCGTGGACGAGAAGATGAAGTGCCTCACTCCCGTGGCAACCGCGACCGCGATCAGGTTGCGCGCCTTGGCGGTGTTGTTGAGATAATAGCCGAGCGGGTCGGACACGGATTCCGGCACCACGATCTTGGCGGCGAAATGCGCGATGGCATCGATGCCGTGCTGTTCGACGAGCCGGGTCACCAGCGCCTCGTCGCCGAAATCCCCCTCGATCAGCGTGACGCCGGCCGGCACGGCCCCCCGGAACCCGGTCGACAGGTCGTCCAGCACCACCACGGTCTCGCCCGCGTCGAGAAGGTCGAGCACCATGTGGCTTCCGATGTAGCCCGCCCCGCCTGTAACCAGAACCGCCATCGCCGATCTTTCCCATTGTTGGAATTGCGTGTATTGCCCAATGCCGGACCGACCCTAAACGGTGCGGTTCAATCGTCCTCTTCCTCGGCCGGCCTGGCGCGAGGTCCCCACCAAATTCACGGCCGCACCGATTGGCCGCTTGCCCATGGATCGTTCATGAAGCGTATTCGCAAAGCGGTTTTCCCCGTCGCCGGCCTTGGAACGCGGTTCCTGCCCGCCACCAAATCCGTTCCAAAGGAAATGATGACGGTTGTTGACAGGCCCGTTCTGCAACATGTGGTTGATGAAGCCAAGGAAGCCGGCATCGAGCATTTCATTTTCGTCACCGGTCGCAACAAGGCGGTGATCGAGGACCATTTCGACATGGCCTTCGAATTGGAGGCGACGCTGCAAAGCCGGGGCAAGCTCAAGGAATACCAGGCCCTGATGGCCGACCTTCCGGCGGCCGGAACCACAAGCTTCACGCGCCAACAGGCCCCGCTCGGCCTTGGCCACGCGGTCTGGTGCGCCCGCGAGATCATTGGCGACGAGCCGTTCGCCGTGCTGCTGCCCGACATGATCACCATGGAGGGTGGGCGCGGCAGCCGCTGCCTCGCCCAGTGCATCGAGACCTATAACCAGCATGGCGGCAACGTCATCGCGGTGGAAGAGGTGCCGATGGAGGAAACGCACCAATATGGCGTCGTTTCGATCGGGGCCGACGAGGGACACACGTTCGAGATCACCGGCATGGTCGAGAAGCCCGCCAAGGGCACGGCCCCCTCGACCTCCATCATCTCGGGCCGCTACATTTTGGATCCGGCCGTCTTCACAGCGCTCGAAAAGGGCGAAAAGGGCGCGGGCGGCGAAATCCAGCTCACCGACGCGATGATCAAGCTCGCCGAGCAGCAGGCCTTCCATGGTGTCCGTTTCGACGGCAAGACCTACGACACCGGCTCGAAGCTCGGCTTCCTCGCTGCCAACGTGGCCTTCGCCATGGCCCGTCCGGAGTTGGCCGAGGGCTTCAAGGCCGAGCTCAAGAAGATCGTCGGCTCCCTTTAGGCACGGGGCGGGACGCTTCGGGGCGGACCTTTTTCGGCGGTGGCGACGTTGCCGAGCATGAAACAATTCGAGCCCATCCTCAACGCTTCCGCCCTGATCTTCGATGTCGACGGAACACTCGTCGACAGCGTCGATTTCCATGCCGAGTCCTGGGTGAAAACATTCGCGGCATTCGGCTTTGACGCCGATGTCGAGGATGTCAGATCACAGATCGGCAAAGGGGGCGATGAGTTGATGCCGGTCTTCCTGCCCGCCGACGTAGTCGAAGGAAAAGGCAAGGACATGGAGCAGTTCAGGAAGGAGCTGTTCGCCAAGGAGTACATGGGGCGCCTGCAAGGGTTTCGCGACGTTCCGGACCTTTTTCGCTTCCTGATCGACAATGACATTGTTCTGGCACTCGGCTCCTCGGCCAAGAGCGAAGAATTGCAAACCTACAAGAAAGTGGCCGGGATCGAGGGGCTGACGGCGGTGGAAACCACCTCCGACGACGCGAAAAGGTCGAAGCCGCATCCGGACATCTTCAGCGTGGCGCTCGAACGCGTGGGACAGCCCGCCGAGAAGGTCGTCGTGGTGGGTGACACACCCTATGACGTGGAGGCGGCCTCTAAGGCAGGCATGAGGTCCATCGGGTTCCTATGTGGCGGGTTCCCCGAGGCCGAACTGCGCGAAGCAGGTGCCGTGAAAATCTATCGCAACGCCGAGCACCTCCTGCGTATCCTCAAGAAGTCGGATCGTTGATCGGCTGAATTCCATTGGCCAAACGAGAGCATTGATTTAATGGATGTGGCGACGCGCCATCATTAGCTACTCGCCGTGACCTACCCTGTCTTTCCTTGAGCACGGCAAGATTCCATTTAGCCTGCCGACAGGCCTGCATCAGGTTAGTCACCGCATGACGGGATCCTGGCGTTTGAGCGTGGTGGTCCTTGGAGTCCGCCATGCCGGCCGTTTCACGCTCCATGCGTGTCAATCCAACTTCACCGACTCGCACCTCGATCTTCGTCGGCCGTGAACCTCGCCTTAACGCTTCGGGCGTGTAGTTCGAGGGTGGGTCGCGTGAGGGCGGAGGAGGATTGATGGCGCAACGGCGATCCTTCGGTTGGGTGGCGGGCGGCACGGTCGGAACGGCCCTTCTGGCAGGCTGCGCTGGACCCATGCTGAGCGACCGCGAGTGCATGACGCGCGCCATGTATTTCGAATCGAACCGATCGAGCCCGGACGGCATGCTGGCCGTCGGCACCACGGTGATGAACCGCCTTGCCGCGCCAGGCTTTCCGAAATCAGTCTGCGGGGTCGTCGGCCAGCCCCGGCAATATGCCGACGGGGTGCTGTCCAAACCCATGAACCCACGCCTTCAGAAACGTGTCGAGCAGGTCGCCGACAGCGTTCTGTCAGGCGAACGGCACCCGCAGGTCGGGGGCGCCATGTTCTTTCACACCGCCGGGATGACCTTCCCGTATCGCAGCATGCATTATGTGGCGGTGGCGGGCGGCAACGCCTTCTACGAGAAGCGAAGCCCTTCGCGATGGACAGCAGACCCGCCCGCTGTGGCCGAAGCGGCGCCCGCCCGCCCGCCCTTCCGGGCCTCGCTCGAGACTCCAGCGGAAGCCGGACCGCAAACCGCGCCGCAATCGATCGACGACCTCATCGTCCTGCCGGCTGCCCAATCGAGCCCTCTGGTCCAGGACGGGCAACCGCGTCCCGAGGACGGGGGAAGCCAGGACTGACGGTGCCTCCTCAGTATTCAACGGCCGGAAAGGTCGCGACCGTCGCGACGGCCGAGGTTCGTCCATCGGGCGAGCGGAAGTGGAAACCGATGAGCCGACCGCCCTGTCCGCCTTTCACGGCCGAAACCGCCGCGCAAAAGGCCCGTCTGGCCGAGGACGCCTGGAACAGCCGAGATCCCGCGCGCGTTGCGCAGGCCTACACGGTCGATAGCCAATGGCGGAACCGCGCCGAGTTCCTGCGAGGCCGCGAGGCCATCGAGGCTTTTCTCCATCGCAAATGGGACCGGGAGCTCGACTATCGGCTGGTCAAGGAGGTCTGGACCTTTGGGGGTGACCGCATCGCGGTGCGTTTCGCCTACGAGTGGCACGACCACGAAGGCCAGTGGTTCAGGAGTTACGGCAACGAGAATTGGGAGTTCGACGACGCCGGACGGATGCGTCGGCGAATCGCCAGCATCAACGACGCACCGGTCACCGAGGCCGACCGCAGGTTCCATTGGCCGGCCGGCCGGCGCCCGGACGACCATCCTTCGCTCAGTGCCCTTGGTTTATGAAGCCCCGTTCTCCCGTCGATGCGCCGGGCGCCCCATGATGGCCTCGCTGCGGGCAAGGAAGCCCTGTCCAAGCTGGCTCGGACAATCTTAACCATCGAGTCCTAGCCTGCGACAAATCCATTCAAGCAAGGTCGATCCCATGATGCTGACGAAGATTTCCATGATTGCCCTTGCGACAGCCATGCTGTCAGGCACCGCGATGGCGGGCGTGACGCTTCGTGACAAGCAGCAGGCAGCCTGTTTCGACGATGTTCAATCCCTTTGCGGCGACTTCATCCCCGACGTCGACAAGACCGAGGCCTGCATGAAGACCAAGCGCACGCAGGTCAGTAAAGGTTGTGCGAAATGGTACGACAAACCTGCCGGCTGACAATTCCACGTGACGTCCCGCGCCTGAGGCGCGGGTGACACCCTAGCACCCGCAATCAGGCCTGTTGGTTGGGACGCCGGGGTCTTTGGGTCGCGCCGCAGATCCGCCGGTTATCGTGGCGCGAGGATCATCACCATCTGCCGGCCTTCCATCGAGGGCTCGGACTCGACCTTGGCGATCGCGCCGGTTTCGGCCTTCACGCGCTCCAGCAGACGGTAGCCGATATCCTGGTGGGCCATTTCGCGGCCGCGGAACCGCAGCGTCACCTTGACCTTGTCGCCTTCCTCGAAGAACCGGTTCACGGCCTTCATCTTGGTGTCGTAGTCATGCTCGTCGATCCCGGGCCGGAGCTTGATTTCCTTGACCTCGACGACCTTCTGTCGCTTACGGGCTTCGGCCGACTTCTTCTGTTCGAGGAAGCGGAATTTTCCATAATCGAGGATCTTGCAGACCGGGGGATTCGCGTTAGGCACGATTTCCACCAAGTCGAGACCCGCTTCGGTGGCGATCTGCAGGGCTTCCTGCGTGTCGGTGTTGCCGCGATTGCGTCCTTCCGCGTCGATCAGTTGGACCTCTCGGACGCGGATGTCGAGGTTGATCCGTGGCCCGTCCTTCTGCGGGACCGGTGCTGCTTTCATGGGACGACGAATGGGCTCTCTCCTCCACGATGGGACTGACGAATTTTGCCGATACGGCCAAAACCCCGCAGCGTGCGGGCTGCGGGGCAATTGCCGATAAGATGATGCCGGGACGGCTCCTGTCAACCACAAAGCCCGGCCGACTTTCAAATAGCGGCCAGCCCGGCCCCGTGTGGCGCGCCACACGGGGCTTGAACTTGAGGCGCGAACAATGATGATGACGGCTTCGTCCGCCGCGTCGCCTGCGTGTGGGATTGCCCGCGCGCGGGCCTACAAGGGAAGAGGTTGTTTTGAACGCCGAACAAACGGCCAGTCGGATCCGGGGACTGAAGGTTTTCATCGTCGAGGATGAGTCGCTGATCGCCATGCTGCTCGAGGACATCCTGGAGGACCTCGGGTGCGAGGTCGTCGGGTCGGCGCTGAACATCCGGCAAGCGATGGAGCAGTCGGCAACGGTGGCCGCCGAAGTGGCGATCCTCGACATCAACCTTGGCGGCGATCCCATCTTCCCGGTCGCCGCGCAACTCGTCGGACGCCACATCCCGATCATCTTCGCCAGCGGTTATGGTGCCACTACCCTGCCCGACGAGTGGCGCGACCGCCCTACCCTGCCCAAGCCGTTCTCGTCCGATCAGGTCGCCTCGGCGCTGATCAACGCGACCGACCGACACGGTCGATGAGCCGCCCCTTCTACACCCTGGACGTGTTCACCGATCAGCCCCTGCAGGGCAATCCGCTCGCCGTCGTGATGGACGCCGAGGACATGACCGGGGAGCGGATGCAGGCCGTCGCCCGCGAATTCAACCTGTCGGAAACCGTGTTCGTGCTTCCCCCGCTAAACGCCGTCAACTCCGCCCGCATCCGGATTTTCACGCCAGCGCGCGAACTTCCCTTCGCCGGTCACCCTACGGTCGGGGCGGCCGTGCTGCTCGCCGAACTTCGCGCCCCGGAGATCCTGGCCCGCCAGCACCTCGGCATCGTGATTGAGGAAGAGATCGGCCTCGTCCAGTGCACGGCCCGCAAGGTGGCCGGGAAGACCCGCGCGAGTTTCGACCTGCCGCGTCTGCCGGCACCGGCCGGGATACCGCCGAGCCTGCCGGCGCTTGCCGCCGCGCTTCGGCTGGCGCCGGCCGACATCGGTTTCGCCAACCACCGCCCGAGCCAATTTTCGGCCGGGGTGCCGTTCAGTTTCGTGCCGGTCCGCGACCTTGAGGCCGTGGCGCGCGCCTGGCCCGACTTGGCGGCCTGGGACGAGGCGTTTGGCGAGGACGGGGCGGCATTCGTCTACACGCCCGAGGCTGTGCAGCCGGCGAGCGCGTTCCACGCCCGGATGTTCGCCCCCGGCCTGGGCATGATGGAGGATCCGGCGACAGGGTCGGCGGTTGCGGCCTTCGCGGGCGTGCTGCAGGCGTTCGAAGCCTACCCCGACGGCGATCAGACGGTCGTCGTCGAGCAGGGGTTCGAGATGGGCCGTCCGAGCCTGATCACCCTGGGGCTCGACATCGCCGGTGGGCAACTCACCGCGGCCTCGATCGGCGGCGGGGCCGTGATCGTGTCGCGGGGCACGTTGGCGCTGTGACCGAACCTGCCTTCGAGGTGGTGGAGGTCGACCGGGTGGAATGCGCCTTCGAGCCCTCGGTCTGGGATTTCGCCGAAACGCGGGCCGCCGCCATCGACGCCCATTGGGCCGACATCACGGGCGCGCGGCCGCAAATGTTCAACGGGCGGGTTCTGCTGCAAAGCCGCGGCGGCGTCGAGCGCGACGCGGCGGGACGGCCGGTCTTTCGCGGCGCTTACCTCGAAACCGACTTCAAGGCCTTCATGGCGTGGCGCGACTTCGGCCTCCCGGATGCCGGCGTCCGCAACGGCTTCGCCATGGCGGCCCTGCGCGGATCCGACGGAGCGTTCGTGCTGGGTGAGATGGGCCAGCACACCGCCAACGCCGGCCGTGTCTACTTCCCGTCCGGCACGCCCGACCCCGGCGACATCCGGGGTTCGATCGTGGACATCGAGGGCAGCGCGCGCCGGGAGCTCGTCGAGGAAACCGGTCTCGCGCTCGACGACCTCGTGTTCGAGCCGGGCCTCACGATCATCCACGACCCTGTGCGGGTCTGCTTTTTGATACCCGTGGTGGCGCTTGAGCCGGCCGAGCGTCTGGTGGCTCGCATCGAGGCGAACCTCGCCCGCGACCCGATGCCCGAGCTCGCCCGCATGCACATCGTGCGGCGCGAAGCCGACATCACGCCGCAGATGCCCTTTTTCGTCGCCGCCTATCTCCGACGCGCCTTTCGGGCCCGTTGAGAAGCAGCGCCGTCATCGGTGGTTCCGTCGGCAGGTGATCGGGAGATTGTTTATGAGCATCGCCGCGCCATCCCCCGCCAGAGAACCGAAACCCTGCCTGCGCATCCGCTATTGCACGCCGTGCCAGTGGCTGCTGCGGGCCGCCTGGATGGCGCAGGAACTGCTGTCCACCTTCGGCACGGAACTCGGCGAGGTCGCCCTTGTTCCGGCCAGCGGCGGCGCGTTCGAGATCACCTACAACGGGGCGGTGATCTGGGAGCGCAAACGGGACGGCGGCTTTCCCGACGCGAAACTGCTCAAGCAGAGGGTTCGCGACCAGCTCGATCCCGGCCGAGACCTCGGCCATGTGGACCGGGCTCGACCTGTTTGAAGCCGCTTGGGGCGATTGGGCCGTTCGCCTAAGAATAGCCGCGAAACGGATTTCTGCAGGAGCAGTAGTTTGGGCGAGACGTCGTCCAGAAGGAGCAGACGATGCGCCACCCTCCCCTGCCCGGCCAGACGCCCGTGGTCGAAACACACCTCGACGGCTACGACCTCATCAACCGGCCCCTGCTCAACAAGGGCACGGCGTTCACCGCGAAGGAGCGCGACGCCTTCCGCCTGCACGGCATCCTGCCGCCGCACGTCGGCACGCTTGAAAGCCAGGCGGCGCGTCGGCTCAAGGTCTTGCGCGATTTCGCGAGCGATTTCGAGCGCTACGCCTTTTTGCGCGACCTGCTCGACACCAACGAAACGCTGTTCTACCGCCTGCTGGCCGACAACACCGAGGAATTGCTGCCGCTCGTCTACACGCCCACCGTGGGCGAGGGGTGCGAGCGGTTCAGCGAGATCTGGCGCAAGCCGCGCGGCATCTTCCTCAGCTACCCGAACCGCGACCGGCTGCGCGACATCCTCGCCAACCCGCTGTTCGACCCGGTGCGCGTTATCGTGGTCAGCGACGGCGAACGTATCCTTGGCCTGGGCGACCAGGGCGCCGGGGGCATGGGCATCCCCATCGGCAAGCTTTCGCTCTACACGGCCTGCGGGGGCATCCACCCCGGCGAAACGCTCCCCATCCTTCTTGATGTGGGAACCGACAACGCCGAGCGCCTCGCCGACCCGATGTATGTGGGCTGGCGGCACGAGCGTGTGCGCGGGGCGGAGTACGACGACTTCGTCGAGGATTTCGTGAGCGCCGTCGCCGAGCGCTGGCCCAGGGTCCTGCTGCAATGGGAGGACTTCGCGGGCGCCAATTCGGGGCGCCTGCTCGGGCGCTACCGGGACCGGCTCTGCACCTTCAACGACGACATCCAGGGCACGGCGGCGGTCGCCGCCGGCACCTTGCTGGCAGCCGTGAAGGTGACGGGCGTGCCCCTGGTGGAGCAGAGGATCGCCCTGCTCGGCGCGGGTTCGGCGGGTTGCGGTATCGCCACCCTGCTGCTCGAAGCCATGGTGGCGGACGGGCTCGGGGAGGACGAGGCGCGGGGACGGTTCTACGCCGTCGACGTCAACGGCCTCCTGGTCGAGGGCCTGCCGGGCATCCGGCCCGCGCAGGAAAAATTCGTGCAGCCGCGTGGAGCCACCCAGGGCTGGCAATTGGAGCGGCCGGGCCACATCGGCCTGGCCGATGTTGTGGCCAACGCCAAGCCGACGACGCTGATCGGCGTTTCCATGCAGGCCGGCGCCTTCACGGAAGCGATCGTGCGCGAGATGGCCCGCCACACCGACCGGCCGATCATCTTCCCGCTGTCGAACCCCACCTCGCGGGCGGAAGCCAAGCCGCAGGACCTGCTGAACTGGACGCACGGGCGGGCGCTGATCGGCACCGGCAGCCCTTTCGCGCCGGTGACGCGCGAAGGCCGCGCCATCCCGATCAACCAGACCAACAATTCCTACGTGTTTCCCGGCATCGGCCTCGGCGTGCTGGCCGTCGACGCCAGCCGGGTGACGGACGGCATGTTCATGGCGGCGGCCCGCGCCCTCGCCGAACTCTCGCCGGCCGCCAAGGGCGAGAGCAGCCGCCTGCTGCCCCCCGTCGACGAGTTGCGCGCCGTGTCGCGCTTCATCGCGAGCGCGGTGGCGCGCGAGGCGATCCTCGACGGCGTCGCCGAGCCCCGCCCCGACGGCGAAGTCGAGGCCCGCATCGACGCCCACGTGTGGGAACCGGTGTACCGGACCTACCGGCATGTTCCCGTGGCGACGGGCACCGGTCCCTGACCGAACCCTCGGTTCGGACGGGTTCGCCGCAAGATGAAGTTCGTCGCGAGGGCACCGATGGATGCGAGGACCCGCTCGTCTTGGCACCGCGTGCCTAATCCTCGAAGCGGCTCGAAGTGTCGCGATCGTGGTCGTATCGTCTCGTGAGTGGAAATGGCGGCAACCAGGACTCGCGACGAACGATCCAGCTTTCATAGGTTGGCTTCAATTGGTCGGGGGCATCCAGGGATCCGATGTTCACTTCGATCTCGTCCGCGGTGCGTGCGAAAACGGACGAGCCGCAGCGGGGACAGAAGAACCGCCCGGCGTAGTTGCGTGTTTCGCCGTTGATCGTCACCGCATCTTCAGGAAAAATCGCGGAAGCATGAAAAAGGGCTCCGTGATGCTTGCGGCAGTCGAGGCAGTGACAAAGGCCGACCCGGTAGGGCGCCCCCGACGCCACGATCCGGACGTTGCCGCACAGGCACCCCCCTGTGAATCGGTCCATGCAGCGTCTCCTCTCGGAAGGTGTGAACGGATTTGATCAAGCCTGCTGCGGGCGCGACGACGATGCAAGGTTTTGCTTCGTTTCGCACGGCGAGGCGCAGCCGCCCGATATGCCGCCGTCGTTCATGCCCACCCCTGGCGTCGGACTGACCGGGACGCCAACTAGCCCCCGAGGGGAGCCGCCCGCCTCTACCGTTGCGCTCCCAAACTCAGCCGGGCTACACAGCGCTAGCCCGTCGCCCGAGAACAGAAAGCCCATGTCCGAGCACCTGCCGATCCATCTGCGCCGCCTGGAAGCGGAGGCGATCCACATCATGCGCGAGGTCGCGGCCGAGTTCCGCAACCCCGTGATGCTGTACTCGATCGGCAAGGATTCGAGCGTGATGCTGCACGTGGCGCTGAAGGCCTTCCACCCCGCGGTGCCGCCCTTCCCGCTGCTGCACGTCGACACGACCTGGAAGTTCCGCGAGATGATCGCCTTTCGGGACGCGGCGGCCAAGCGCGCCGGCATGGAGCTGATCGTCCACGTGAACGAGGACGGCGTGCGGCGCGGGATTTCGCCGGTGGCGTCCGGCTCGTCCGTCCACACCCAGGTGATGAAAACCGAGGGGCTGCGCCAGGCGCTCGACAAATACGGCTACGACGCGGCCTTCGGCGGCGCGCGGCGCGACGAGGAGAAAAGCCGCGCCAAGGAGCGCATCTTCTCGCACCGCTCTGCCACCCATGCGTGGGACCCGCGCAACCAGCGGCCCGAACTCTGGAACGTGTTCAACACCCGCATCAGGCCGGGCGAGTCGATGCGCGTCTTCCCGCTCTCCAATTGGACCGAGCTCGATGTGTGGGACTACATCCGGTTCGAGAACATCGAGGTGGTGCCGCTTTACTTCGCCAAGGAACGCCCGGTGGTGACCCGGGACGGCTCCCTCATCATGGTCGACGACGAGCGGCTGCCGCTCGATCCTGGCGAGGCGCCCCGCCTGGAGCGCGTCCGCTTCCGCACGCTCGGCTGCTATCCGCTGACGGGCGCGATCCACTCGGACGCCGCGTCCCTCGACGAGATGATCGCCGAAATGCGCGCCTCCACCACCTCCGAGCGCCAAGGCCGGCTGATCGACAGCGACGAGGCGGGCTCCATGGAGAAGAAGAAGCGCGAGGGGTATTTCTGATGTCGCACGACGAGGCGCTGCAGCGCCCGACCTTGCGCTTCCTCACCTGCGGCTCGGTGGACGACGGCAAGTCGACCCTGATCGGCCGCCTGCTTTACGAGCAGAACTCCATCTTCGACGACCAGTTGTCCGCCCTGGAGAAGGATTCCAGGAAGCACGGCACGGTTGGCGACGACATCGACTTCGCGCTGCTGGTCGACGGGCTCGAGGCCGAGCGCGAGCAGGGCATCACCATCGACGTCGCCTACCGGTATTTCTCGACGCCGCGGCGAGCCTTCATCGTGGCCGACACGCCCGGTCACGAGCAGTTCACCCGCAACATGGCGACGGGCGCCTCCAACGCCGACCTCGCCATCCTGCTCGTCGACGCCCGCAAGGGCCTGCTGACCCAGACGCGCCGTCACGCCTTCATCGTCTCGCTGCTCGACATCCGCCACGTCATCCTGGCGGTGAACAAGATCGACCTCGTGGATTACGACGAGGCGGTGTTCACGGCGATCACGCGCGATTTCGGCGCGCTGGCCGAACAGCTCGCCTTCAAAACCGTCACCGCCGTCCCGCTTTCGGCCCGCTACGGGGACAACATGTCCGAGCCGAGCGCGCGCATGCCCTGGTACACGGGCGGCACCCTGCTCCAGCACCTCGAATCCGCCGACGTCGACGAGGACCGGCGCGACAAGCCGTTCCGCCTGCCGGTGCAGTGGATCAATCGCCCCAACCTCGATTTCCGGGGGTTTTGCGGCACGATCGCCAGCGGCACGGTGCGGCCCGGGGACAGGATCGCGGTGGCGGGATCGGGACAGACCGCGACGGTCGCCCGCATCGTCGCGCCCGAAGGCGACCGGGCCTCGGCCCGCGCCGGCGACGCCGTGACGCTGACCCTCACGGAGGAGATCGACATCGCGCGCGGCGACGTGCTGGCGGCCGCGGCCGAGCGGCCCCCGGTGGCCGACCAGTTCGCCGCCCACGTCATCTGGATGAGCGACGAGAAGCTGCTGCCCGGCCGATCCTACCTGATGAAGATCGCCGCCCGGGTGGTGCCCGTGACGGTGACCGATCTCAAGCACAGGGTCGACATCAACAACCTGGAGCAACTCGCCGCCAAGACGCTGGGCCTCAACGAGATCGGCGTGTGCAACATCGCCACCTCGGTGCCGATCGCCTTCGACAGCTACACCGACAACAAGACCACAGGCGCCTTTATCCTGATCGACCGCACCACCAACGCGACGGCCGGCGCGGGGCTGATCGACTTCGCGCTGCGGCGGGCCACCAACATCCACCGGCAGGACATGGCGGTGGGCAAGGCGGCGCGCGCCGCCCAGAAGCACCAGAAGCCGGCCATCCTGTGGTTCACGGGCCTGTCGGGCGCCGGCAAGTCCACCGTCGCCAACCTGGTGGAAACCAAGCTGCACGCGCGGGGCGTCCACACCGTGATGCTTGACGGCGACAACGTCCGCCACGGGCTCAACAAGGATCTCGGCTTCACCGACGCCGACCGGGTCGAAAACGTGCGCCGTGTCGGCGAGGTCGCCAAGCTGATGACCGAAGCCGGGCTCGTGGTACTGTGCTCCTTCATCTCGCCCTTCGCGGCCGAACGACGGCTCGTGCGCGAACTCGTCGAGCCGGGCGAGTTCTTGGAAATCTTCGTCGACGCACCGATCGAGGCCTGCATCGCCCGCGATCCCAAGGGGCTCTACAGGCGGGCGCTGGCGGGCGAGATCAAGAATTTCACCGGCGTCAGCCAGTCCTACGAGTCGCCCGAGAACCCCGAGCTTCGCCTGGAGGCTGGTGTTACCCCGCCTGAAACGCTGGCCGACGAGGTGATCGCCCACCTCCAGGCGCAAGGCTTCATCGCCCGCTTCTGACCGCGAGCCGGGTCAGGGGATAAACATGTCGGCGGGCGGGGCGGATTACCGGTTCTGCCCCGGCACCCAGAGCACGTCGGTTTCACCATTGCCGTTGGCGACCCGTGCCGCCACGAACAACAGGTCCGACAGGCGGTTGACGTAGCGCAGCGCTTCGCGGCTCACGCTTTCGCCGGGCTGATGCGACAGGTCGACCATCAGCCGCTCGGCCCGCCGACTCACCGTGCGGGCGACGTGGAGCGCCGCCGCCGCCGGGGAACCGCCAGGCAGCACGAAGGAGCGAAGCGGCGACAAATTGGCGTTCATCGCGTCCATCTCGTCCTCGAGCCGGTCGACCTGGGCCTGGACGATCCGCAGCTTGGTGCCCGGCTCCTCGTCTGCCGTGGGCGGCGTCGCGAGGTCGGCTCCAAGGTCGAAAAGGTCGTTCTGGACGCGCGCCAGGATACCGTCGAGAACGGCGTCGTCCCGCGTCGAAAGCCGCGCCACGCCGAGCGCCGCGTTGGACTCGTCGACGGTGCCGTAGCTGGCGATGCGCAGGTCGGATTTGGTCCGCCGCTCGCCGTTGCCGAGACCCGTCGAGCCGTCGTCACCCGTGCGGGTGTAAATGCGGTTCAGCACCACCATGGCGGTTCAATGCCCCCGGAAATACAAGACCGTCATCATGACGATGATGGCGGCGAATTGAAGGATCACGCGCAGGCGCATCAGGCGCTGGGACGTGTTGGAGCGACCGCCCCGCATCATGTTGAGGAGGCCGGCGAGCAGAACCACGACAACGAGGCCGAGCGCAACCGCCGTGAAAATGTTTCCAGTGGCATAGGACATCGAACGACTCCCGCGCGAATCGCGGGCCTGTCCGGCCCCTACCGTCAGTCCTGCGTTGACCGAACCAATCGCGCGGTGTCCCGAGCGGGCGGTCGTCGCCCGCGAGCCTTCGCACCCCGACCATGTGAACCGTCCAAGGATGCGACGCAACGGTCATTCGGCCGCACCCCGCGCCTCACCGCTGAAGCAGGCGCTCCAGGTAATCCTGCTCGTCCTGCGGTCGCGACGGGTCGCCCAGCCGCCGGCGAAGTTCCTGCAGGACACGCTGGGCCCGCGCGGCGACGCTTTCGCCGCCAATATCGGCCCCGCGTGTTTCGGTTGAACCACGGCTCTGCTTGCTGCGGCCAAGCGGATCGGTGTCGCCGCCGTCGGCCGATCCCTGGCCGGGGTCCTGTCCGGTGCCGTCGCCCTGGGCTTGCCCCTGCCCCTGCCCCTGGCCTTGCCCCTGGCCTTGACCCTGACCCTGCGCGTCCGCCATCTGCTGAGCCAAACCCTTGGCGCCCTTTTGCAACCCTTCCAGCGCGCGGCCTTGGGCATCGACGGCACCCCGGTTGCCGGGCTTGCCTTCCCCCAACGCGCCCTCGGCCTCGTTCATGGCCTGACCGGCGTCGTTTAATCCCTGTTCGTCCTTCATCCCAAGCTCGCGCATCTGCTTGCGGAGATCCTTCAAGCGTTGCGCCAGGGCCTGCTGCTGGCCTTTCAGTTCCTCGTTGGCGGCGTTGTCGCCGGGCTGGGGCGCGGGCTGCGGCCCGGCGTCGGGATCGCCCTCGTCCTCCGAGGCGTCGTCCTCGTCCATGTCGCCCTGCCCCGGCATCGGCGGCTCACCAAGGTTCGGCTCCGCGCTGGGAGACCGGCGGGCCTGCTTGCCTTGCTTGAACGTCCGGTCCCGCAGGGCCTGCTGGTCGTGCGTCATGCGGTCGAGCTCGCCCATTCGACGGTTCATCTCGCGGGCGTCCTGGTTCGACGTTCCGTTTTTGGCGCTCTTCAGGTTCTCCATCAGGTTCTGCAACCGGTCGAGCATGCGCTGCGCGCCGTCCATGTCGCCCGCCTGCGCCATGTCCTGCATCTGCTGCATCATCCGCTGCAGGTCCTGCGGGGTGACCGTCTTGGCTCCATCGTCGGCCCGGCGATCCTGCGACGCGCTCTGGTTTCGCATCAGTTCAGCCAGAACCTTGTTCATCTCGCTCTGCAGGGCTTCGGTGAGCTTCTTGATCTCGTCGGACGAGGCGCCCCGTTCCAGCGCGTCCCGCAGGTTTTTCTCGGCCGCCCGGAGGTCACGTTGCGCCTGGCTGAGATCCCCCTCCTCGATCCGCAACGCCATCTGCCACAGGTAGCCGGCGAGGCCGACCAGGTCCTCGTCGGTCTTGGCGCCTTCAAGCCGCTGATTGGCGGTGTAAAGCCCCAGGTAGACCGCTTCCGACGTTTGAAACCGATCGGGCGCGATCATCAGCCCTTTCAACGCCAGGCCGATCGGCTCCCGGTGGTCGGGATCGAAAACGAGGTTCTGCCGTTGCTCCACCAGCGCCCGCGCCAGGGGCTTGGTGAACGATCGGGACGGCAGGACGAGCCTGACCGGTGGCGAATGGCCCAGGTTGCCGCCTTCGTCCCGTGCCGTGAGCACGGTCGTCACGGTGGCGCCGGCCCAGGGGCTGTCCGACAGGTCAGCCGTGGTCTGCCCCTTGCCCAGGCCTCCGGGTGTGGTTGGCAGCGCCAAGGCGAGCTTGGGCGGGGCCATGAGGATGCGGGCCGAAGCGGAACGGTTTTGCGGGACGGGATCGCTGAACGTCGCCTCGGCGGCGACCACGCCGTAGTCGTCGCCGATCTCGTAGCCCAGAGTGAGGCCGCCGCGCGGCGTGGTCTTCGGAATGCCGGCGAGCGCGATCCGCGGGGGGGTGTCGGCGATCGCCGTCAGGGCCACCGAGCCAAGGTCCGATCCGTCATGGGACACCGACAAGGCGGCGTCGCCCACGAGGGTGAACCGCTTTTCGATCACGTCCGCCTTGCCGAAGGTGGCCTTGGGCGGCGAGGATGACGCGCGATCGCCCGCGCGGTCGTCGACCAGGGCTGCGTTCAGCTGTCCGGCGGCGACGGGACGGTCGAGGAGCTTCAATCCCTTTTGGGACGCGACCGTAAATGTTCCCGGGCCCGACGAGCGGACGATCACGGTTGAATTGGCGGGAACCGTCACGGCCTCGACGCGCCGTCCTTGCTGGTCCGACGCGAACAGCATCACGGGTGCCTTGCCGGTGTAGGCGGGCGGGTCGACCCAGGCGTCAAGCCGGAAGTTCCGGCCGGCGCCGGCCCCATCGCGGCGCCAATCAAAGGCCGACGTGATCAGTCCGTCCTTGTCGGCGCCCGCCACGAACCCGGTGGCAACGAGAACCAGAACGGCGAGGGCCCGCAAGGCATAGGGATCGCGCCGGGCCATGTGCGGCGCCGGACGGGCGACACGGACCCGCCGCAAGGTGGCATCGAGGCGCTTGCGGTGAATGTCCCACAGCGCCAGCGTGGTGGGGTCGTCGCCCGCGTTGGCGAGCGCGTCTTCCATCGACGAAACCGGGCGATGCTTCAGCCCCGAGTTCCGGTCGAGCCGGTGCAGCGCCCGCTCGCGCGACACCCAGGCGGCGCGATAGGCCAGGAAAGCGGTGGCCACCAGGGCGGCGGCGAACAGGGCGACGCCCGCCATCCGCACGAACCAAGGCGCGAGGGACCAAAGGCCGAGCCAGGACACGGCGATGAAAACCGCGAGGATCGATCCCGCCAGGAGGCAAAGCGGCCAAAGCTCCTCGATGGCGAGAACCCGTCGCGCGTCGCGGACGAGCCCGTCGATCCGGCGCGTCACGTCATCTTTCTGATCCGGCACAAACCGTCTCCGGTTATCGTCGCGTCACCCCGCCTGCCATTATAGGGTAGCCCGGTCCGTGGAGGAAACGCGACATGACAACCGCCGGGGTGGAAACCCGGTCCCATCGGGCTTCCACTT
>CALMOK010000162.1:0-2734 GCA_937871825.1 uncultured Alphaproteobacteria bacterium | reverse complement strand
GGCTGTGGCAGGCCGCGTGTTGGTGCTTCGGGCGTCCAGCGAGGCAGGCGTCGAGCCGACCGGCGTGACGTCGGAAGCGGAAGTAGGAGGCTTGGCTTCCGGTTGCGTCGCTTCGGGCGGAAGCGCCGGCGCGGGGCTTAACGCCGCCATGATCCGGACCGGGGCCTGATCGTGCAGGTTGATCCAGGACCGGTCCGTTGCCGGCGGCGGTGCCAAGGCCGCGCTGGTTTGCACTTGCTCGGCCGGCTGGGGACCCGTTTCGCCCGCCGTCGAAGCTGGCTGCACGGGAACCGGGGTCGGCAAGGGTGCAACAACGGCAGCCGTGGTCACCGGAGCCGACGGTTCCACCGGCAGCGCCGGCGCGGGAGCCGCCTGGGCCGCCACGCTGGGCGGAGCGGTCAGGGGGAAGCCAGGGGGCTTGGGATCGCCGTTCTTGATCCCGGAGGTCGCAACCGTCACCCGGTCCGGAGCATGCGGCGCCCTTGCGGTTCGCACCGGCTTGGCCGTGGCCTTGCCGGCGTGACGAAGATAGGCCGGCCGCCTGGGTGGCAACACAACGGCGGCCTCCGCAACGGGTTCAGGCGCCGTCACGACTTCGGAACCGGCCACGGGTTCGGGGGTGGCGGCGGGTTCAGGCGCGGCCGGCGGGGCATCGTTGTGACGTCCCAGCGCCAGCCACGCGCGGCACAGGCTGTTGCACGGCAGGCTCGTGCCGGGCGCATCGTCGGCGAGGGCCGGCCCGGCGAGCATCATCGCCAAAACGAGACTTGAAGGAAACAGCAAAGCCTTCATGACCTGACCTTGTGCTGGAACGCGGAACTCGATGGTGCCGCGTGAACATCGAAAAGCAAGTGGACCGAGATCGTGGACACCGGCCCGCGCTCATGCCCGATTGATTAACGAAATATTAACCAGTGGGTCAACGGCGCATGACCTTGCGCCTCAGAATCCAGGGGGCGCGGGCGCGTCCGGAGCCGTCAGGGCCAGGGCCTTGAACAACGCGCCCATGGCGGTTTGTTCTGGCCGCGTTTCAATCAGCCGGTCACGCGCCGCCAGCACGGCCTCGGCCCGCTCGGGCCGGGCGGACCGCAATTGCGCGGCACGGGACTCGATGCCGATCGATGTCAGGAACGCGCCTTGCGTCACCGGCCCATGCACGGCGGCCCCGGCCAGGCGGGCGGTGCGCGCGAGGGCGGCGAAATCCACATGCGCCGTCAGGTCGACCTCGCCGGGACGGCTCAACGGGTCGGCCCTGATGTGGCGATGCACGGCCTGCAGGGTTTCGCCGAAACCGCTGACGGGATAGCCGTAATCGATGATGAGCGCCGCCCCAGGGTTTGTAGCGACCCGCCTGGCCAGGTCCTCCATGAAGCGCCGGGCCGCCGGCGCGACCTCGAGCAGGCTGCCCTCCGGAGCCTCCAAGGTGAGGCGGGCGTCCGGATCGGGGGCGAGGCCGAACATGAACCTGCCGTTGTCGTCGAGGCCCACCTGCCGCTCCCGCCACCGGCCCTCGACGCACTGGTAGTGACGAACCGGCAGCGCGTCGACGAACTCGTTGGCGATGGCCAGCAGCGGTCCATCGGGGACGGTGCCAAGGCCGTCGTGCCACCGGTGCGGAACACCGCTCGACGCGAGAACCGCGGCCTGCCAGTCACGCAGCACCGGGCTTGTTTCCACCAGGTGAAGGTCGAGCGCCGCCCTGAAGTCGGGCACCACCTTGGCGGCCCGGAGCAGGTCGGCCAACAAGGTGCCGCGGCCGGGACCGAACTCGACCAGGCGCAGGGGCGCGGGCGATCCCATCTGCCGCCACACCTCCGCGGCCCAAAGGCCGATCAGCTCGCCGAACATCTGGCTGATCTCGGGAGCGGTGGTGAAGTCGCCCGCCGCCCCGAGCGGATCGCGCGTCATGTAATAGCCGTGGATCGGATGCCCGAGCGCCAGCGCCATGTAGCGGTCGAGGCCGATCGGCCCTTCCAAGCGGATCAGGTCGGCGATCAACCGGCCCAAGGGTGAAGCGGGCGGCGGCGGGGAAATGGCCGGCGGCTCGGGGGTCATGCCGCCGAAAGCCGCCGTCGCGCCGACCACGCGATCAGCGCCGCCC
Organism: uncultured Alphaproteobacteria bacterium; assembly: GCA_937871825.1. Lineage (GTDB taxonomy): Bacteria > Pseudomonadota > Alphaproteobacteria > Rhizobiales > Beijerinckiaceae > Lichenihabitans. The sequence goes on along the minus strand of CALMOK010000162.1, from coordinate 633 downwards.
CCAGCACCAGGAGCGGAACCGATAACAGCATGCCCATGGTGGCGCCCCCGAACAGGAAGCCGAGCTGCGCGTCCGGCTGGCGGAAGAACTCGCAAGCGATGCGGGCCAGGCCGTAGCCCATGCCAAACGCGCCCGTGACAAGGCCGGGCCGGCGCAGCGCCCCCAGCCTCACCAGGATGGCGAGAACGACGAGCAGCGCGACGCCCTCGAGGCCCGCCTCGTAAAGCTGGCTGGGATGGCGGGGAAGTGGCCCGGCCCCGGGAAAGACCATGCCCCAGAAGGCGTCGGTTTCCCGCCCCCAGAGTTCCGGCTTGATGAAATTGGCGAGCCGACCGAAGAACAACCCGATCGGAACAACGGTGGCGACGACGTCGGCGACGCTGAGCGGGTTGAGGCCGGGCGAAGATCCAGATCGCCACGACGGCGCCGATCATGCCGCCGTGAAACGCCATGCCGCCCTTCCAAACGGCGATGAGCTCGCCCGGGTTGTCGAGATAGAACGGCAGGTTGTAGAACAGGATGTAACCGAGCCGCCCGCCCACCACGATGCCGAAAGCGATGTAGACCACGAGGTCGTCGATGCTGACCGGCGGCGGATGCGGCAAACCCCGCCACAGTTTCTCGGTGCGGAAG
>CALMOK010000161.1 GCA_937871825.1 uncultured Alphaproteobacteria bacterium | reverse complement strand
GTCCTTTTCCACCACCTCGAAACGAACCGGAATGATGCCGTGTCGCCGGACCAGTTCATCGGCCGTGAAATCCTTCTCGGCGGCGACCGTCTTGCCGCGCCTCAGAACATCGACGATGCAACAGGTCCGGCCGTCCATCTCGTGCGGCATCGCATAGAACTCGACCACGTAGCTGCCCGGCTCCAACGAGCAATAAGGCCCATAAACAACGCAGCCCGACTCACCCTCGCTGGTACGAAGGTGAACAACGCCGTTGATTTCCTCAATTTTACCGACTGCGGAATGGAGCAACGATCTTCTCACCAAGGCAGGAATGCGGCAACTTCATCATTATAACATAAATTAATACTTGACATCGCCGTTTGGCTGGCCATTCCACTCGAACCCTAGACGGTTGCGAGCGGATTTCCAAGCGCCTCGCCCTCGACGGCCGGGTCACGCGGACGTTTTGCCCTGTTGAGAACCGAGGACGGGACGGGACACGGCCCAGCCTCGCTGAATGGTGCGTTGAGCGCCGGGCAGGTCGATCGATAGGCCGCGACGCGGATCGCGCGGGCTCCGGCCCAACATCAACGGCCCGGCCTCCACCGACGGAACAACGGCCCATCGATAAAAGAAGTCCCTTCACGACAATCGATAGATTGCTGAGCGAGCCACCCGTGCATCGTCAAGAAAAACTGGCAGAAACGGTCAAATTTATTTTGACAGACCGCCCGACCTCCCATGATGATGATTGACCGTAGCCGGAAGCGATGGGCATGCCCCCTTCAGGTGTCGTGGCGAAATAAACGATGCAAGAAGGCTGCAAGAACATGCGCGATATCGATGACCTGAAGGTCCAGCACGCCCTGGGAAAGCTCTCCAGGCGCGAGTTCGTGGGCGGTGTCCTGGCCCTTGGCGCGACAGTTGCGATGGCCGAAAGCCTGCTTCTCGGCGCCGAGGCAATCGCCGCCGAAACCGCCAAGAAAGGCGGCGTCCTGCGCCTCGGCCTGGGCGGCGGCAGCACGACCGACAGCCTGAACCCGCAAAGCTGGAACGATTCCGTGATGATCGACGTCGCGTTCGGCGTGTTCAACGGCCTCGTCGAGAATAGCCCCGAGAACCGCCCGGTACCGGAACTCGCCGAGAAGTTCGAGCCGAAGGACGGCGCCAAGGTGTGGATCTTCACGCTGCGCAAGGGCGTGATGTTCCACAACGGCAAGGAATTCGACGCCGACGACGCGGTTTATTCGCTGAACCTGCACCGGGGCGAAACGAAGTCGGGTGCCGCCGGCCCGATGAAGGCCGTGAGCGACGTCAAGAAGCTCGACAAGTACCAGATCGAGATCACCCTGGTGTCGGGCAATGCTGATTTCCCGACCGTGCTGACCGACTACCACATCATGATGGTGCCCAACGGCTACGCCGATTGGGGCAAGCCGGTTGGAACCGGCGCCTTCACGGTCGAGGCTTTCGATCCCGGCGTCCGCATCGCGCTCAAGAAGGCGGGCACCTATTGGAAGCCCGATCGCGGCCACCTCGACGCCGTCGAGTACAACGTCATCAACGACACCAGCGCCCGCATGAACGCGCTGATCTCCGGCCAGGTCGACGCCATCAACCGCGCCGACCCCAAGACGGTGTCGCGGATCGAGAAAAGCCCGACGCTCGAGATCGTGCGGGCGGCCGGCGGCTGGTACCCGGTCATGGCGATGCAGAGCGACAGGCAGCCCTTCGACAACCTCGATCTGCGCGTCGCGATGAAATACGCGGTGGACCGCGAACAGATGATCAAGACCCTGTTCAGCGGCTACGGCACGCTTGGCAACGATCATCCCATCCCTCGCAGCGACCCCTACTTCAACAGCGAGTTGGCGCAGCTGAAATATGATCCCGACAAGGCCAGGTTCCATTTCAAGAAAGCGGGCCTGACCAGCCCCAAGATCGTCCTGCAATCCTCCGACACGGCGTTCAACGGCGCGGTCGACATGGCGACGCTAGTGCAGGCCACGGCCGGCAAGGCGGATATCCCGGTCGAGGTCAAGAAGGAGCCGGCGGACGGCTATTTCGACAATGTGTGGCTGAAGGGCGCCTTCGTGGCCAGCTACTGGGGCGGGCGGCCCGCCGCGACCCAGATGCTGGACATCGCCTACCAAAGCCAGGCGCCCTGGAACGAGTCGCATTGGAAGAGCACCCAGTTCGACAAGCTGCTATCCGACGCGCAGAGCGAAACCGACGAAGCCAAGCGCAAGCGCTACATCTGGGACATGCAGGCCCTGCTTTCGGCCGAAAGCGGCACCCTGATCCCCTGCTTCCGCGATTGGCTCGACGCCCATAGCAAGAAGGTGGGGGGCCACACGCCCCACAGCGGCTTCGACATGTGCAACGGCCGCATCGCTGAAAAAGCCTTCCTGAAGGCTTGACGTCTTGTTCAGGATGATCGCCCAACGGTTCGCGCTCGGCCTCATGACGCTGTTCGCAGCCTCGTTGCTGATCTTCGGCGGCACCGAGATCCTGCCGGGCGACCTGGCCTCGGCTATCCTCCAGAACAATGCCACGCCCGAGTCCCTCGCCGCCATGCGCAAGGAACTTGGGCTCGACCGCCCGGCCGCGACGCGCTACGCCGAATGGCTGTCGGGCGCCGCGCACGGCGATTTCGGCCACTCCCTCGCCAACAAGCGGGAAGTGGCGAACGAGATCGCGCCGCGGCTCAAGAACACGATCTTTCTGGCCCTTTACGCCGCCGTGATCGCGGTTCCGCTGGCGGTCGGCCTCGGTCTCCTGGCCGCCATCAACCAGGGCGGGGTTTTCGACCGGGTGGTCAACGTCGTCACCCTGATGACGATCTCGGTGCCCGAGTATTTCCTGGCCTATCTCCTAATCAAGTACCTGTCGGTGCAGTTCGGCTTCTTTCCGTCCCTCGCCAACGTGACGCCGAACACCCCGATCCTCGACCGCATGACCCTGACGTTCTTGCCCATGGTCACCCTCGTGCTGGTGATCACCGCTCACATGATGCGCATGACGCGCGCCTCCGTGCTGAGCGTCATGGCCAGCCCCTACATCGAGATGGCCTTGCTGAAGGGCCTGCCGAAGTGGCGCATCGTGGTGCGGCACGCCTTTCCGAACGCGCTGGCGCCCATCATCAGCGTGGTGGCGCTGAACCTCGCCTACCTGATCGTCGGCGTCGTCATCGTGGAAGCCGTGTTCGTCTACCCGGGCCTCGGCCAACTCATGGTCGATGCGGTGTCCAAGCATGACGTTCCCGTGGTGCAGGCCTGCGGGCTGATCTTCGCCGCCGCCTTTATCCTGCTGAACATGGGGGCCGACATCCTCGCCATCATGACCAATCCAAGGCTCCGGCATGCGCGCTGACACCGCCCTCGCCCCGCTGACGACCCCGGGCTCGGACGCATGCCGGCATGACGGTTGAAGCGCTGACACCGGACGCGATCGCGCCGCGCCGGAGGCGGAGCATACGGCTGTTCGGCCATAAGCCGAACCTCACCGCCTGGATCGGCCTGATTATCATCGCGCTCAACATCGCGGTCGCCGTTCTGGCACCGCTGATCGCGCCCTACCCCCAGGCCGACATCGTCGGCGACGCCTGGGCCGACCCCGACAGGCTGCATTGGCTGGGCCTCGACAACCTGGGCCGCGATATCCTGAGCCGCCTGATCTATGGTGCGCGCCTTTCGATCGGCCTGTCGTCGCTGATCACCGGCCTCGCTTTCGTGATCGGCATCGTGTGCGGCTTCACGGCGGCGACCTTGGGCGGGTGGGTCGACGCCGTTCTGTCACGCATCGTCGACCTACTGCTGTCCATGCCGGTGCTGATCTTCGCCTTCATGATCCTGTCGGTGCTCGGCACCGACATCCCGGTGCTGATCGGCACCATCGCGCTGTTGAACGCCACGCTGGTGTTCCGCCTCGCCCGCGCGGTAGCGATGACGATTGCCTCGCTCGAATATGTGGAGGCCGCCAAGGTGCGCGGCGAGGGCACCTGGTGGGTCATCAGCCGGGAAATCCTGCCGAACGCCATTCCGCCGCTCGCCGCCGAATTCGGCCTGCGGTTCTGCTTCACCTTCCTGCTGATCGCCGCCCTGAGCTTCCTCGGGCTCGGCATCCAGCCGCCCCTCGCCGACTGGGGCAGCATGGTCAAGGATTACCGGGACATGATCAACCTCGACTCCGCCGCCCCGCTTTATCCCGCGGCGGCGATCGCCATCCTCACCATCGGGGTGAATTTCGTGGTGGACTGGATGCTGTCGATCCACTCCAGGGGTCACGGGGAACCCGCGTGACCGGCAGCCCCGCGGAGGCCCAAGAAACGCTGCTGACCGTCAAGGACCTGCGCATCGAAGTGAGGACGGATCGCGGCCCCGGCCCCGTCCTGGTGGATGACGTGAGCTTCACGCTGCGGCGCGGCGAGGTGCTCGGCCTGATCGGCGAGTCCGGGGCCGGCAAGTCGACCATCGGCCTGTCGACGCTCGGCTACAGCCGTTCGGGCTGCGTGGTCAGCGGCGGCTCCATGATGATGGGTGGGCAGGACATCCGGACCATGACGGGCGCGCAGCGGCGAGGCCTGCGCGGGCGCGGCGTCGCCTATATCGCCCAAAGCGCGGCGGCCTCGTTCAATCCCTCCATCACCATCATGGACCAGGTCTGCGAAGTCGCCATCCGGCAGGGGCTGATGAACAAGGCCGAGGCGGAGGCCGCCGCCCGGGCGCTGTTCCGCGAACTGGAACTGCCCAACCCCGACACGTTCGGCTCGCGCTACCCCCATCAGGTTTCAGGCGGGCAGTTGCAGCGGGCCATGGCGGCGATGGCGATGGCGGCCCGGCCCGACCTCCTGGTCTTCGACGAGCCCACCACGGCGCTCGACGTCACCACCCAGGTCGACGTTTTGGCCTCCTTCCGCAAGCTCATCCGCGAGCACAGGACGGCGGCGCTCTACATCACGCACGATTTGGCCGTGGTGGCGCAGATCGCCGACCGCATCATGGTGCTGCGGCGGGGCAAGATGGTGGAACTCGGGACGGCCCGGCAGATCCTGAACGAGCCGCGCGAGGATTACACCAAGCGCCTCGTGGCCGAACGCGCCTTCGGGCAGACAAGTACGCCGGCCGGCCGCGACGCCGAAAAGCCGCTGCTCAGCGTCAACCGCGTTTGGGCGAGCTATTCCAAGTTCGCCAACGTCATCTCGGACGTCAGCGTGGAGTTGCGCCGGGGCGACACGGTGGCGGTCGTGGGCGAGTCCGGCTCGGGCAAGAGCACGCTCGCCCGGGTGATCGTCGGGCTGCTGCCGCGTTCGGAGGGGGAGATCAGCTTCGGCGGTCAGGTGCTGTCGCCGCGCCTCGCCGGCCGCAGCAAGGACCAGCTCCGCCGGGTGCAGATGATCTACCAGATCCCGGACGTCGCCCTCAATCCGCGACAAACGCTGCTCGACGTGATCGGGCGGCCCATGAAGTTTTACTTCAACCGGTCGAACGAGGAAGTGCGCGCGCGGGTCCTCGACCTGCTGCGGCAGATCGACCTGCCGGAAAGCTTCATCACCCGCTACCCCTCCGAACTGTCCGGCGGGCAGAAGCAGCGGGTCAGCATCGCCCGGGCGCTCGCGGCCGAACCGGACATCATCATCTGCGACGAGATCACCTCGGCGCTCGACCAGCTCGTCGCCGAGGAAATCCTTCGGCTGCTCAAGCGCCTGCAGGACGACCTCGGCATCGCCTACCTCTTCATCACGCACGACCTCGGCACGGTCAAACGCATCGCCAACAAGGTCGTCGTCATGTTGAAGGGGCGGGTCGTCGCCGCGGGAGAAACCGCCGAGGTTTTCACCCCGCCCCACCATCCCTACACCGAACTGCTGCTGTCGTCCGTGCCGGAAATGCGGGGCGAATGGCTCGACGAGGTGCTGGTGCGCCGCGGCGCGATCGCGGCGGCCGCCAAGGCCAGCGTCGCGACCGCCTGAGGTCGGGAACGCCGTTGATCCACCCTGCAGCGGCTGCCGCGGCAGAGCCCCTGCTCGTCGGCCTCGTTTCCAGATCCGCATCAAGTTCGACGGCCCGGTCGTTTGAGGCTCGCAGCGCCAGGGGGCCTGACACAACCGAGCGATCGGCGCGCGGTAAGGTTACGCAAGACGCAGGGATTCCGACGCTGATTTACCCTTGAGTAAACTTAATGCGGCAAGGTCCAACTCACGCGAGATTGAACACGAATGGTTCGGTTCAAGGCATCAAGCCGTTTTCGCGGACCGGTCGACCCGGGATGTCCGACCCTCATGTGCTTTGAGCACGATCGGTTGAGGTTACCGCCCTGCGGTCCGAGCCGATCAATCGTGCTCGGTATGTTTAAACTGGAGCGAGGCGGGCGGCAGCCCGGCCATGCTGCAAACACCGGGATATCCGACAAATGAGCAGCCTTCTCACCAACAACTCGGCCATGAGCGCCTTGCAGAGCCTCACGGCGACGCAGAAGAACTTGTCTGGCATCCAGAGCCAGATCTCGACGGGCCTGCGCGTCAAGGACGCGTCCGACAACGCCGCCTACTGGTCGATCGCCACCACCATGCGGTCGGACACGGGCGCGCTTTCGGCCGTGACGGACGCGTTGAACCTCGGCTCCTCGACGGTGGGCGTCGCCACGGCGGCCCTCAACAGCCCGCTGTCCATCCTCAACAAGATGAAGCAGGACCTCGTGACCGCCGCCCCCC
>CALMOK010000160.1 GCA_937871825.1 uncultured Alphaproteobacteria bacterium | reverse complement strand
GCGAGACGGGCGAGGTGGCCGGACGGTTCACCACAATGGGCGTCCGGGTGCAGGCGAAGACCGGCGCGGCGTGATCTCGGGTGCCCACGATTGGCTCCCTTTCGTTGGAGGTTGACAGTCAGGCCGCTGGCGCCGGTCGGCCGGCACGCCGCGCGGGGTCTTGAGCGCCGCCACTGCATCGGCCGATCGAGTGAAAATCGGGCCCGACACGCGCGAGGTCACGCGCCCACAAAGCGCCAGCATATGGGTTGCGGGAATCGGCTGGTCGGGGCTCCCTTTGTTCGTGTGGGCGGCAGATCGATGTCGATGGCCTAAGGATAGGCATGCGACACACGACGCAGACCTCATAAAGAAGTCTATAAATTTAATGGACTATAGCTTGACAGAACCGCGGAAGCGTTGAACATTCGGATCACGATACGTCGTCGCTTCGTTGTCGGACCGCCCTCATGCCCCAGCCCAGAGCCACGCTGCCGTCCGTCGGCCCCCTCGAGGCGCAACACCTCCCGCTCCTTGACCTGTCCCGCTTCGAGCGGGGCGGCGACGCCCGCACGGCGTTCCTGGCCGAGCTTCGGGCGGCGGCGCGTGGGCCGGGGTTCTTCTACCTCACCGGCCATGGCATCGCGCCGGAGCTGATCGGCAACCTGCGCCGCCTCGCCGGCCGGTTCTTCGCCCTGCCGGAAGCCGACAAGCTCGCCATCGCCATGGTGAACTCGCCGCATTTCCGCGGCTATAACCGGGCCGGCCTCGAACGCACCCGCGGCAAGCCCGATTGGCGCGAGCAGATCGACATCGGCCCCGAGCGCCAGGTTGCCCGTGTCGAGCCCGCTGCCCCGGCCTGGACGCGACTGCAGGGGCCGAACCTTTGGCCCGAAGCCTTGCCCGAGTTGCGGCCGGTGGTGCTCGACTACCAGCAGGCCGTGACCGACCTCGCCATCCGGGTGCTGCGCGCCTTTGCGGCGGCGCTCGACCAGCCGGAGAACGTGTTCGAGCCCATCTACGCGCCCGAGGCCCATCAGCTCCTCAAGATCATCCGCTACCCCGGCCGCTCTGACGGCGACCGGCAGGGCGTCGGCGCCCACAAGGATTCGGGCTTCGTCACCGTGCTGCTGCAGGACGAGCAGGCGGGCCTGCAGGTCCAGGGCGAGGACGGCTGGATCGACGCCCCGCCCATTGAGGGCACCTTCGTGATCAACATCGGCGAGATCCTGGAATTGGCCTCCAACGGCTTCCTCAAGGCCAACGTGCATCGCGTGGTGTCGCCGCCCGACGCGGTGGAGCGCTTGTCCATCGCCTTCTTCCTCGGCGCGCGGCTCGACGCCACGGTGCCGGCGCTCGACCTCGCACCCGATCTCGCCGCCGAGGCCGGCGGCCTCACCCAGGACCCGCAGAACCCGCTCTTCCACGATGTCGGGCGCAACTACCTGAAGGGACGCTTGCGATCGCATCCGGACGTCGCGCAGCGCCACCATGCCGATCTCATCGAGCCCGCGCCGCTGCCGTGTAGGGGCGGCGCGCGGCCCGGAACGGCCGCCGCCTAGCAACCTCTCGCCCTTCACCACGCAATCGAGGACGCGCGTTCCGCGCCACGGGAGCCCTTTGCCATGACCACGGACAGCAAGCATTTCGAGACCCTCGCCCTGCACGGCGGCACCTACAGGACGGACCCCGCGACGGGCGCGGTCGCGGTGCCGATCTACCAGACGACCTCGTTCCAGTTCCAGGACACCGCGCATGCTTCGCGCCTTTTCGCGCTCGAGGAACTCGGCCACGTCTACACCCGAATGACCAACCCCACCCAGGATGCGTTCGAGCAGCGCATCGCGGCCATCGAGGGCGGCGCGGCGGCGCTCGCGCTGGCCTCCGGCCAAGCAGCGTCCGCCTTTGCGGTGCTGACGCTGGCGGAGGCCGGCGACAACATCGTGAGTTCGACCGACCTTTACGGCGGCACCTGGGCGCTGTTCGCCCATACGCTGAAGCAGTTCGGCATCGAGGCGCGCTTCGTTGATCCGGCCGACCCCGAGAATTTCCGCCGCGCCACGGACGACCGCACGCGCGCCTACTACGCCGAAACGCTGCCTAACCCGAAACTCCAGGTGTTCCCGATCGGCGAGGTGGCCGGTATCGGCCGCGAACTCGGTGTGCCGCTCATCGTCGACAACACCGCCTCGCCGCTGATCGCCCGTCCGCTGGAACACGGGGCCGCGATCGTGGTCTATTCCACGACCAAATACATCGGCGGGCACGGCACCTCGATCGGCGGCGTCATCGTGGATGGCGGCACGTTCTCCTGGGAGCAGCATGCGGCCCGCTTCCCGCTGCTGAGCCAACCGGACGCGGCCTATAACGGGGCGGTCTGGATCGAGGCCGCCAAGCCCCTCGGCCCCATCGCCTACCTGCTACGGGCGCGGGTGAAACTGCTGCGCGACATCGGGGCGGCGGTCGCGCCCTTCAACGTCTTTCAGTTCATCCAGGGGCTCGAAACGTTGCCGCTCCGGCTGCGCCAGCACAACGAGAACGCCATCAAGGTGGCGGACTTCCTGTCCAACCACCCGGACGTCCGCAGCGTCATCTTTCCCGGCCTGCAAACGGGCGAAGCGCGACGCCGCACCGATGCGGTCCTCAAGGGCGGCTATGGCGGCCTCGTCGGCTTCGAACTCGCCGGTGGGGTCGAGGCGGGGCGCGCCTTCATCGACGCGCTGAAGCTCTTCCACCATGTCGCCAACATCGGCGACGCGCGCTCGCTCGCCATCCACCCGGCCTCGACCACGCATGGCCAGCTCACGCCCGAGGACCAGCTCAAGACGGGGGTCACGCCCGGCTACGTCCGCCTTTCGGTCGGCCTGGAGCATCCGGACGACATCATCGGCGATCTCAGGCAGGCGCTGGACGCCGCCGGCGCCTTCCTCGATCAACAGCCGGCCCGCAGGGCGGCTTGAGCTTCTTCCCCGGAGCGGGGCTGATGGGGCGCGGTCTCTCCCGACGCGTCTCATCGATCGCGGCTCGGCTCCGGGGAAGGAACAACGATCGGGCTTCGGTCTCGCAAGCAGGACCACCACCTTGCAATTCCAACCGTGTCCCGGGCGCAAGCTCGTGGGCTCGCGGGTGCGGCAGGTGCCTAACTATAAGGGCGTGGCTCAGGGCAATAAACCCGTGGCGAGCTACCCGGGCGGCGTTTCCGCCCGTCGCAGGGTGGCCTGGGTGATGCTGCTGCGCGGCGGGACGCTTTGCGTCAGCCAGACGTTGCCGCCGATCACGGAACCGGCCCCGATCGTCACGCGCCCCAGCACCGTGGCGCCGGCGTAGATCACCACGTCGTCCTCCACGATGGGATGGCGGCTTTCGCCCTTGATCAGGGTACCGTTCTCGTCGGCCTGGAAGCTTTTGGCGCCCAGCGTCACGGCCTGGTAAAGACGCACGCGGTTGCCGATGATGGCGGTTTCCCCGATCACGATGCCGGTGCCGTGGTCGATGAAGAAGCCCTCGCCGATCGAGGCGCCGGGATGGATGTCGATGGCGGTTTTGGAATGGGCGATCTGCGAGATCAGTCGGGCCAGCAGCGTCGCACCGAGCAGATAAAGGGCGCGGCCGAGCCTGTAATAGCGGATCGCGATCAGGCCGGGATAGGCCAGCATGATCTCGGGGAAACTCTTCGCCGCCGGGTCGCCCGCGTGGGCGGCCAGCAGGTCGCCGACCAGCAGGGCCCGGATGGCCGGGAGCTGGTCGGCGAAGCGGGCGACGATGTCGACCGCCTTGGCGTCGAGGCCCGCGGGCGTCAGCCGGTCGTGCTCCACCGCGCTCAGCAGGTCCCGCCGCACCTGGTCCTCAAGCAGCTCCAGCGCCTCTTTCAGCGCGAGCTCGACGAATTGGACGATCGACTCCAGGGTCAGGTCGGCCTGCCCGTAATGGGTCGGGAACAGCGCGGAGGAAAGACGTGCCAGCACTTTGACGAGGGCCTGCTGGGAAGGCAGGTCGCGAATGCGGCCGTTCTGCCGGATGTTATGGGTCAGTTCGCGCGACGTATGGAGGCTGGCCACGACCCCGTCGAGGGATTGGCGCCAATTCGCGCTCGATGCCGGCGCGCGTTCGTTTCGTGGCTCGGTCATCGTCTGGCTTGACATTGGGGCGGCTTTCTTTGGCCTCACGGTGCTTTGCCTGTCGGGTTCCGGCTAGCGCGGCCGATTAGACCTCGCGCGTTGGCACCATGAGCGCCAAGGACCAGGATGTCGGGCGGCCGTCAAGACGCGGCGACTGACCAAAAGCTCGGCCTCAAGCC
>CALMOK010000159.1 GCA_937871825.1 uncultured Alphaproteobacteria bacterium | reverse complement strand
CTGAACAAGATATCAAAGGCCAACGGCGGCAAGCTGGATCCGGTGGCGGCCTGCCCGCGGCTGAAGAACCTGGCGGCGGCCGAGGGCGAAGTGGTCACCTATATGACCAAGAACAAGGATTGGTGCAGCCTTCCGGACGACCTCGTGACCAAGATGACGGAAAGCCGGGGCAAGACCAGCAGCATCGCCGTCAAGGCCTGCAACATGGCCGTGATGATGAAGAAGCAGCAACAACAGCAGGCTCAGCAGACGACGCAGGAACAGGCCGTCAAACTGCCGACCGGGCCGCTTTGATCCCTTGCTGAACCGAGCCGGCAGCCAGCACGGCGGCGGCCTGCCGGATACGACCGTTCACTGGATGATGCGGCTTTCGCCCGCGTCCTTGCAACCCTACGTGCAGCTGGCGCGCCTCGATCGGCCGATCGGCTGGCAACTCCTGCTGCTGCCGTGCTGGTGGAGCACGGCGCTGGCCGCGTTGGCGGCCCACCAGGTGCCAAACCTTCTTCACCTCGTCCTATTCGCCGTCGGCGCCATCGCGATGCGCGGCGCGGGTTCGACCTTCAACGATATCGTGGACCGCGACATCGACCGGCAGGTCGAGCGCACCCGCGATCGGCCGATCGCCAGCGGGCGCGTCAGTCGCGGGAAGGCGGCGCTGTTCCTGGGCGCGCAGGCCGTCGTGGGGCTGGCTGTCGTTCTGTGCTTCAACCGGTTCACGATCGCGTTGTCGTGCGCGTCCTTGCTGGTGGTGGCGCTCTATCCGTTCGTCAAACGCGTGTCGTCCTGGCCGCAAGCCGTTCTCGGCCTCGCTTTCGCCTGGGGGGCCCTGGTGGGGTGGACCGCCCTGTTCGGGGCGCTCGGCTGGCCCGCCTTCCTGCTTTACGGCGGCGCGATCGCCTGGACGATGGGGTACGACACCATTTACGCCCTGCAGGACAAGACGGACGACGCGGTGGTCGGCATTGGGTCGACGGCCCTGTTTTTCGGCGATCGCGTCGTGGGCGGCGTCGCGGCGCTTTACGGCCTGGCGGTCGCGTTCTTGGCCGCCGCCGTTATCGTGGCGGGAGGCGGCATCCCGGCGTTCGGCGGCCTGATCCTGTTTGCCCTCCACCTCGGCTGGCAGGTCGCCCGCATCGAGCCGGATCAGCCGTCGCGCTCGTTGACGCTGTTCCGCGCCAACCGGATCGCCGGCCTGATGCTTTTTGCGGGCTTCGCCTTGGACGCCCTGGCCCGAACCGGAATTGTCGGCTAGGGCAACGGCGGACGTACCGGTCGGCCTCGCTTGGGAATTGCCATGGTTGAGCGGGCAGGGTGGCCCCCTGTGGGCCAGTGTGCGTCGTGTGACGTGTTAGACACGTCTCGACCAAGCGGGATCACCAGCGATGAGCAGCGCTTCAACAACCCAAGGGTCTCAGCCGGCCAAGCCCGCCAAGTCAGCCGTAAAGGGCAAGGGGGCGGGCGAGATGAAGGGGGTCAACCCTTGGGTCGTCGCCGCCATCGTGTCGATCGCGACCTTCATGGAAGTGCTCGACACCACCATCGCCAACGTGGCGCTGCGCTACATCGCGGGCGGCCTCGCGGTCGGCCCCGACGAGGCTGCCTGGGTGGTCACGACCTATCTGGTGGCCAATGCCATCGTGCTTTGCGCCAGCGGCTGGATCTCGGTGGTGTTTGGCCGCAAGCGGTTTTTCGTGGTCTGCCTCGCCCTGTTCACGGTGAGTTCGGTGCTTTGCGGCCTCGCTTGGGACCTCGACTCCCTTCTTTTCTTCCGTATCCTTCAGGGCCTCGCGGGAGGCGGCATGACGCCGGTCGCCCAGTCGATCCTCGCCGCGGCCTTCCCGCCCGAGAAGCGCGGCCAGGGTTTTGCCATGTATGGCGTCGCCGTGGTGGTGGCCCCGGTGGTCGGCCCCACGCTGGGCGGCTACCTCAGCGACAACTTCTCCTGGAACTGGTGTTTCCTGATCAACGCGCCGGTCGGGCTGATCTGCGTCCTGCTGGTGCAGTTCTACATTCCGGATACCGCCAAGGAAAAGGCCGACCGGGCGAAGCTCTGGGCCAAGGGGCTGCATTTCGACACGGTTGGATTTCTTCTCATCGCCACCTTTTTGGGCGCGCTCGAAGTGGTGCTCGACCGCGGCCAGCAGGACGACTGGTTCAGCTCGAACTTCATTAACACCTTCGCGGTCATCGCGGTCGTGTCGCTGCTGCTGTTTATTCCCTGGGAGTTGACCCGCAAGGAGCCCCTCATCGATCTCAAGATGCTGGCGGGACGGCAGTTCGGCGCCTGCTGGCTCGTCATGCTGGCAACCGGCGCGATCCTGATCTCGACCACGCAATTCCTGCCCCAGCTCCTGCAGGAGTTCTACGGCTACACGGCCACGCTCGCCGGCCTCAGCTTGACGCCGGGCGGCCTTGTCACCATGGCAATGATGTTCGTTGTCGGCCAGTTGTCGGGCCGCATTCAGCCCAAGTACCTCATCGCGGCTGGCGGGGCGATCGTCGCCCTGTCGATGTATCACCTCACCAACATCTACGCCGACCTGAACTTCGGGTTCTTCGCATGGTCGCGGGTCTACACCGGGATCGGGTTACCGCTGATCTTCATCCCGATCACGACCGCCTCCTATGACGGCATCCCACCGAACAAGACCGACCAAGCCTCGGCGCTCATCAACGTGGCGCGCAACCTCGGCGGCTCGATCGGCGTGTCGCTCGCCCAGACGGTTCTGGCCCGGCGCGAGCAGTTTCATCAAAGCCGGATCGTGGAAAGCGTCGGCGCGTGGAACCCGTACTATGCCCAGACCGTCAACGGCGCGACGAACTATTACACCAACCAGGGGGGAGGGGTCGGTAGTCCCGCCCAGCAGGCGCTGGGCTATGTCGGTCAGCAGGTTCAAACGCAGGCGTCATTCCTGGCCTATATCGACGTGTTCTTCGTGCTCGGGATCGTCTCGGCGATCGCCGTGCCACTGGCGCTGACCTTGCGCTCGGTCAAGCCCGGAAAGGCGCCCCAGGGCGCGCATTGAAGATCTGGGTGCGTCCTAAAGGCTTGGGGCGCGGTATCGCAGGATCCTGACCGCGGTGTCGCCCTGAACGCGCCATTCGTGATGAACGAAACCGTCCGGCAATCCGAAAGGTGCGCCCTCCGCGTCCTCGACCACGCAGACCGCGTCGGGCGCCAGCCAGCCGCCGCCGGCGAGGGAGGCCAAGGCCGGACCGGCGAGGTCGCGCCCATAGGGCGGATCAAGGAAGGCGAGCCCGAATGGCGGGCCCGGCGCGTCGCCGAGCTTGCAGGCGTCGCGCCTGAAGATGCGCGTCACCCCGGCGAGGCCGAGCGTTTCGACATTGGCCCGAAGCAGGGCGCGGGCGTCGCTGCCATTGTCCACCAACATGGCGAAGGCCGCGCCGCGCGACAGGGCTTCCAACCCCAACGCACCGGTTCCGGCGAAAAGATCGATGACGCGCGCGCCCGCGACCGGATCGCCGTGGGCGTGTTCGAGGACGTTGAAGATCGTTTCGCGCAAACGGTCCGACGTCGGGCGGATGCCGGGCGATGTCGGGCCGGACAGCCCGCGGCCTTTGAAATGTCCGCCAACGATCCGCATGGGTCAGCCCGGCGGCCGCCTTCGACCACCGCCGCCGCCACGATTGCCGCCACCATGACCACCGCCGCCATGACCGCCGCCGCTTGGTGGCCTGCCCCCATCCGAAGGACGGGAACCCGCACGAGCCGGGCCGCCCGGCCGGTCGCCGCCGGGCCGCATGCGCCCGCCGGTACTCTCGGGCCCGCCGTTCGGACGCGGCGGACGCCCGCCCGCGCGATCATCACGTTTGCCGAACCCGCCACCGTCCCGGCCGCCCGGCTTCGCGCGTCCGGCGAGCCGC
>CALMOK010000158.1 GCA_937871825.1 uncultured Alphaproteobacteria bacterium | reverse complement strand
GATCTGACGCATGCTGGCCCGCGTTTCCGTCACGTTGAAATCAGGTGTTCTCGATCCGCAGGGCAAGGCCATCGAGGGTGCCCTGCACTCGCTCGGCGTCGAGGGGATCGGCAGCGTCCGGCAGGGCAAGTTGTTCGAGATCGAGTTCGACGCCCACGACCACGCCGAGGCGGATGAGTTGCTGCGGCGCGCATGCGACCTGTTGCTGGCCAACACCGTGATCGAAACCTATGCGATCCAGATCCTGGACGGGTCGGCCTCGTGAGGGCGGCCGTCGTCACCTTTCCGGGCATCAACCGCGAACGCGACGTCGCGCGCGCCCTCAGCAAGGCGTCTGGCCGGCAGCCCGACATGGTTTGGCACGCCGAAACCGAACTACCGCCGGGCACCGACCTCGTGGTGCTGCCGGGCGGTTTCTCCTATGGCGACTACCTGCGCTGCGGCGCCATCGCGGCCCGGGCGCCGGTGATGGACGCGGTGCGCCGCCACGCCGACCGGGGCGGGCTCGTGCTGGCCATCTGCAACGGATTCCAGATCGCCTGCGAAGCCGGGCTGTTGCCGGGCGTGCTGGTCCGCAACGCGAACCTGCGCTTCCTGTGCCACCTCCAGCACGTCACCGTGGAGCGGACCGACACGGCTTTCACGCGCTTCTACGGCAAGGGTCAACCCGTGCAGTTCTGCGTCGCCCACGGCGAGGGGAACTACACGGCCGACACTGACACGCTCGCGAGGCTCGATGGCGACGGATTGGTGGCGTTCCGTTATTGCGACGCCGCCGGCAACCTTGGTGGTCAGGCCAATCCGAATGGGTCGGAGCGCAACATCGCCGGCATCTATTCCACCAAGCTCAACGTGCTCGGCCTGATGCCTCACCCTGAAAACCTGATCGACCCCCTGGTGGGCGGGACGGACGGGCTGAAGCTGTTCGAGGGCTTGGCGGCCTGATTGGCGATAAGGCCACCAATCCCTAGCTGATGGCTCACGCCAGTTCGCGCACGTCCACGAAATGGCCCGAGATCGCCGCCGCTGCCGCCATGGCGGGCGACACGAGGTGGCTGCGGCCCTTGAACCCCTGCCGGCCTTCGAAATTGCGGTTGGAGGTCGTGGCGCAACGCTCGCCCGGCTTCAGCTTGTCGGGGTTCATGGCGAGGCACATGGAACAGCCAGGCTCGCGCCAATCGAACCCCGCGTCCTTGAAGATGCGGTCGAGCCCTTCGGCCTCGGCCTGGATCTTCACCAGCCCCGAGCCCGGCACGATCATGGCGTCCACGGTGGAAGCCACCCGCTTGCCTTCGACGATCTTGGCGACGGCGCGCAGGTCCTCGATGCGCCCGTTGGTGCAGGACCCGATGAACACCCGGTCGAGCGTGAGGTCCTGGATGCGTTCACCGCCCTTGAGGCCCATGTAGTCGAGCGCCCGGGCGATGGAGTTGCGCCCCTCCTCGGTGCTGGCATCCTCGACGCGCGGCACCGTGCCGGTCACGGCCGCGACGTCCTGCGGGCTGGTGCCCCAGCTCACGATCGGCACGATGCTGGCGGCGTCGAGCCGCACGATCTTGTCGAAATGCGCGCCCGGATCGCTGTGCAGCGTTTGCCAATAGGCAACCGCCTGATCCCAGGTGTCGCCAGTCGGCGCCATGGGCCTGCCCTTCAGATAGGCGAAGGTCTTCTCGTCGGGCGCGACCAGCCCGGCGCGCGCGCCACCCTCGATCGACATGTTGCAGATCGTCATGCGGCCTTCCATCGAAAGCGCGCGAATGGCTTCGCCCGCATATTCGATGACGTGGCCGGTGCCACCCGCCGTGCCGATCTCGCCGATGATGGCGAGGATGATGTCCTTGGCGGTGACCCCGTCGGGCAACACGCCGTTGACCTCGACCAGCATGTTTTTGGCCTTGCCCTGGATCAGGGTCTGGGTGGCCAGCACATGCTCGACCTCGGAGGTTCCGATGCCATGCGCCAACGCCCCAAAGGCGCCATGCGTCGAGGTGTGGCTATCGCCGCACACGATGGTGGTACCCGGCAGGGTGAAGCCCTGCTCGGGCCCGATGATGTGGACGATGCCCTGGCGGCTATCGAGTTCGTTGAAATACTGGATGCCGAAATCGCGCGCGTTTTCCGCCAGCGTTTCGACCTGGGTCCGGCTTTCAGGGTCGGCAATGCCGAGGCGGCGATCGGATGTCGGCACGTTGTGGTCGACAACCGCAAGCGTCTTTTGCGGCGCCCGGACGGTGCGTCCTGACAAGCGCAGGCCTTCAAACGCCTGCGGGCTCGTCACCTCGTGGACGAGGTGACGGTCGATGTAGAGCAGGCAGGTCCCGTCCGGCTGCCGGTCGACGACGTGATCGTCCCAGATCTTGTCATAAAGGGTGCGGGGGGTTCCTGACAGGGTCGTAACCATGATGGGTTCCTGAACGATGAATGCGGACCGGGCTCAAGCCCGGTCGCGGAACATGGCCCGAGGCGGGCCGCGTCACTCCGCGGCGGGCGCCGCCTTGACCTTGGACTTGCTCTTGGCCGTGGTATCCACCCGCTCGGCGATGCGGGCCGACTTCCCGCGCCGGTCGCGCAGGTAGTAGAGCTTGGCGCGGCGCACCCGGCCACGACGCACGACCTTGATGCTGTCGATGTTCGGCGAATAAATCGGGAACACGCGCTCCACACCCTCGCCGTAGGAGATCTTCCGGACGGTGAAGTTCTCGTGAAGCCCGCTGTTGGCGCGGGCGATGCAGACGCCCTCGTAGGCCTGCACGCGCGTCCGCTCGCCTTCCTTGACCTTGACGTTGACGATCACGGTATCGCCCGGCTGGAATTCCGGGATTTCACGCGTCGACGTCAGCCGCGCGACTTCCTCGCGTTCGAGGATCTCGATGATGTTCATGGGTACTCCTTGCCGGTGCGGCTTGAGCCGCTGCGTTTCGGCGCGCTGTTTTCAGTTAAGGGGCGCCTTGTACACCCGCACCCCCGCGATGTCGACGGTTTTGCGACGATCAAACGACAGCCCCTCGA
Source organism: uncultured Alphaproteobacteria bacterium (assembly GCA_937871825.1). Taxonomy (GTDB): domain Bacteria; phylum Pseudomonadota; class Alphaproteobacteria; order Rhizobiales; family Beijerinckiaceae; genus Lichenihabitans. Next base: position 12,134 of record CALMOK010000158.1, on the reverse strand, counting down.
GGGTCTCGTCAAATGTCAAGGTGGAGGAAGGAGCCAGTTTACCCAATCACGATTGCCCCAGGCCGAACGGTAGTGGCAGGACAACCCTACTTCGCGGGTCCCGACCGAACCATCATCGTAATCTGCTCATGCTTGGCAAATTCAGCCTTGTTCCTATTGGCACGCTCCTGGATACCGATTGGCGATCGATCCAAGGATCCTCGATACCTCTACCTCGCTGAACCACAGGCCAGCGTGTCAGCCAAGCCGCGCCTGCGCCGGATGGTCGATGTCGTTGAGCGCGCGGCGCAGCTTTTCCATTGCGCGGTTCTCGATCTGCCGCACGCGCTCCTTCGAGATCCCCAGTCGCGCACCGAGCGACTCCAGGGTCGCGGCTTCCTCGGCGAGGCGACGCTCGCGCACGATCCGCAATTCGCGGTCGGACAACACCTTCAGGGCTTCCCGGAGCCAATTGGAACGGCGGTCGCCGTCGATCTGGTTGCCCACCGTTTCGTCGGGCAGTGGCTTGTCGTCGACCAAAAAGTCGACCCGCTCGGCGGGACCGGAGGAGTCGCCCTCGGTGATCGGCGCGTTCAGCGACACGTCCGAGCCCGAAAGCCGCGTGTCCATCAGTTCGACATCCGCAGGCGACACCCCGATGGCGAGCGCGATGGTGGCGAACATGGAAGTGTTGCCGCCCGCCGCCGGGTTTTGCGACAGCTTCGCCCGCAGGCGACGGAGATTGAAGAAGAGGGCCTTCTGGGCCGAACTCGTGCCGCCGCGAACGATCGACCAGTTGCGCAAGATATAGTCCTGGATGGAAGCCCTGATCCACCATGTCGCGTAAGTGGAGAAGCGAACTTCCCGCTCGGGCTCGAAGCGGGCCGCCGCCTCGAGCAGGCCGATGTGACCCTCCTGGATGAGGTCGGCCAGCGGCAGGCCATAATGGCGGAAACGTGCCGCCAGCGCGATCACGAGGCGCATATGGGCGGAGGCCAACTCATGCAGGGCCACTTCGTCGCCGTTGTTCTTCCAATTCTGCGCGAGAACGCGTTCCTCGTCGCGTTCCAGGAACTTCGCCGACATGGCGGCTTTGACGAATTGGCGTCCGACACCGGCCATCTGCACCATGATCGTCTCCCGAACCGTGTTGAATAGACGCGGAGCGTCCCGCAAAGGTTCAGCGCGATGACGCGATCGGGCGCGAGATCAAGTGCGACATATGGGCGAAAGCGTCGCGACCGGTCAGCGGCCCACCTCGAGAACGATCTTGTAGCGGTTTCCCTCTTGCAGACCGGCCCCCTCGTCGAGCCCGTTCAGCACGCGCATGAGGTCGAGCGGACGGTCGACCGACGCCATGCGCGCCGCCAGGGTTTCGGGCCTATCCTCCCCCGAGGCGGTGACGATGCCGATCCGCAACTGCTTCAAGTTCCGGGCCTCGTCGGGCGTGATGGAACGGAAGGTGTCCGTCGCGGCCCTGAACTGTTTGTCGACATCGTCGGTCAGCGATTTGGTGGCGAAGATCAGCCGGTACACTTCGTCGCCCACCCGAATGGCGGCGAGGCGGAACGACCATTCGGCGCCCTTCGCCGTGGCGGTAGCCACGGGAAATCCGTTGACCACGACATTTTCGACCGAGCCCTGCTGAAGACCGTCGATCCAACCCGACGCCAGATAGGCCTGCAGCGTGGTTTCGAGCGGCACCCGCACCCGGTCCAGCCGCAAGGCTTCCTGTCCGCCATTGGCGATGCCGAGCACGGCCTGCGCCGAATTCTCGAGCACGAACCCGTCCGGCGCCGTGAAGGTGAAGCCGAGCTTGGGATGCACGAAGCGCGTTCCGCGCACGAAGCCCTCGGCTGGATCGTCGCCGAACGGGATTCCCTCGATGGCCGCCAGATATCGGTCCCGTCCCACCTCGCCGAGGCCAGGGGCGCCGATCTGGCGGGCTTCGGCGATCGCGCGGTCGATGCGCTCGGGCGTGGACGGGTGGGTCGCCGTCATGTCGGGTTTGCTGCTGCTGCCCTGGCCGAACAAGGACTGCCGCATCGCGGACGACCGTCCCAGCGATTGCAGGAAGCGCGACGCCGCGTAGGGGTCGTAGCCGGCCCGCGCGATGGTGTGGACGCCGATCCGGTCCGCTTCGAGTTCCTGCGTCCTTGAAAAGCTCGCGAGGCTGAATTGCGCATAGGCCAGGAACGACCGGCTCTTGTCACGATCCTGGATCACGGAGGCCGCCTGGCTGATCACCGCCGAGCGTTTTTCGATTTCGGCGCGCTGCAGGGCATGCCGGGCCGTGACGTGGGCGATCTCATGCGCCATCACGGCCGCCACCTCGGACGTGTCGTTGGCCAGGGCCAGCAGGCCGCGCGTCACGTAGATGCGGCCCGAGGGCAGCGCGAAAGCGTTCACCACGGGCGAGTTCAGGATCGTCACCTTGTAGGCGAGACCCGGAACGTCGCTGGCCGCGGCGAGCTTGCCCAGCACCTCGTCGAGCAGCTTTTCGGTCGCGACGGAATGGTACTCCCCGCCGAACACATGAACGAGCTGCTTGTGTTCCCGCACCGCCGGCGGGTCGACGCCCGTGGTGCGGGGCGCGGCGGCCGGCAGCGGGGCGGTGTTGGCCGTGGGCTTGTCGGCGGACCCGTCGAACGATGCGCAAGCCATCAGCCCCGCCATGAGGGCGAGGGCGACCGAAAGGACCAGCCCCTTGCGGGTCCGTGAACCTTTCGCGTGTGGCGCTGGCCTTCGAGGGCCGCCCGGGACCGCCATGAAACGCATCGCTCCTTGCAACAAACGACCGCCCTAGCGGAGGATCGCTTCAGTGGCGTTATGGCCTCGCGCGGCCCCTTGCACCACCTCGATCTGGTCGGGACTGGTGACCTCGATCGAGGCGCCGAAACGGTTGTCGAGGAAACCACGAACCAGCAGGATCGATCCGATCAGGCGGTCGGCACCGAGCCCGACGTCACTGAGAAGGCCGATGTCGCGCTTGGCAAGCCGCAGCGTGAAATCCGCGGCCCCGCCGCCCATGCCGACATAAATGCGTGATCGCCCCCGGCCGACCCGCGTCACCTGTCCCTGCACCAGCGCCATTCCACCACTTGCTCCGGCGAGCTGCGCCGCATCGCCTGCGTCCCGCACCGCGTAGAACGGATCGGCCCACAAGCCAAGTCCTGCGGCGCGGGCCGCATGCTCGGCCGCCAGGAGGCTGGGCCAGCAGGCGTGAAGGTCCGGCTCCGCCTGTGCCCGCGCCAAGCCGGCATCCACCAGGGCGAGGGAAAGCGACAGTGAGGGCTGCGCGGTGTCGGACGGCACAGCGGGTTCCACCGCTGCGAAGAGAAGGGCACGGGTGCGGCCCCAGCGGTCGGGCGAGGCGTCCACCGGACGGAGCACCGCAGGGCGACCAGCCAACCATTGATCCAGCCGTCCACGCGCGTCCTTGGCCAAACCGGGCGAACTGGACGTCGCGCGGGCAAGATCGACGCCGGCTGGGAGGACCGTCCGGCCGTCCTCCAGGACAACCGTCATTTCGGCGGCAACGGCCTTGACGTTGACGACTTCACCTCTTTCGGCGTCGCAGGACATCGACAGGCTTGTTGTTCGCGATGCCGCGACGGCCGGTACGGTCCACCCGATGGCCAGGACGGCTGCGATCAGCGGACCCTGCCCAACGACCCGACGCACCGTGGACATTGGCCGATGCAGCTTTCCGGCGCGAAGACACGGCATTATGCGCGGATACTCTTCATCCCGCAGCGCGGTCATGATATGTCGATTACGCGCGGTCCCGGTAGCTCAGCAGGATAGAGCAACGGTTTCCTAAACCGTAGGTCAGGGGTTCGAATCCCTTCCGGGACGCCAAACACCAAAGTCTTCAACGATTTCCGGCTTTTGGGACGCTCGCACTGGAGCCTGTAATTTTGGCAACCAGAGTTCCGCTCTTGCGGAGGTTCGTTGCAATCCAGCAAGGTCCTAGATCGACAAACCCACAGCTTGTTTCCCGGCCACCAAGGGCCTTGGACGGGCAAGGAACCCTGCGGGACGGCTCATCAGCGCCGCTTGCTCGATTTCCGGCTTGCGCTTGGACCAGGGCAGTATCCGGGAAGGGTTGCGGGGCGAGGCTTTGCCCGATTCGATCAGGATGTTCATCAGAGACACCGAGCTTGACGCAAGTGATGCCTGATCAACGAGGAACGGGCCACAAAGTGCCGTTCCGAATTCAGTTGTTACGAAATTTTAACCATCGGCCGACGCGTCTGTCCAGGCTCCCTGGTCGATCAGGCTGCGGCTGTCTGGACGAGAGGTGAGTCCACGCTGGCGAGATCAAGGGGTGCCTGCTCGGCCAGTTCCTGCGTCATCGCCTGATAACGCGCCGTTTTGAGCGAAGAGGTCAGTTTCCGCTCCATGCAGGCCAGCCGCGCCCTGAGGTCGGCGACCACCTGGTCGGCGGCGGCTTGGCGGATCTCGAGGTCGCGGACGCGGCTTGCCCGTTCTCTCGTTTCCCGCTGCAATCCGTCGATCGCGGCCTCGATCTCGGCGACTTCGCGGGCGCAGGATCGTTCCACCTCCCCGGCATCGGCGGTCATCGTGGCTTGATGGTTTTGAAGATCCTCGATGGCCTGGGCGGCTTGGTTCAGCATGGCCACCACCGCTTCGGGGACGGCGCGGGGCTCGGGCTCAAGGTCGACGGTGACGTCGAGTGTCGGCTCATGCCGCTGCATCCTCGCTCCATCTGCGGCGGGCTCCCCTGCTTTGACGAGGTTGGGCCAGAAAGGGAGTGAAAAGCCGGTGCGGAGGAATGGAAGGGTGAGCGCCATGCCGAGCCTCAGAACAGGTGAATGATCGATTAATTCTCCCACATCTTCGCCGATCACACTTAATAGGACGTTAAAATAGGAGACGATCCGCTGCATGGCGTGGCGGTCACCCCTGGGCCAAGCCGGTCCGTCACGCGCCACCCACATAATTAACTCATTAAATAATTGTTTTAAAACATAAATATCCGTTTTTGAGCGATCCAACCTTTCTCCGCCGAACCCTGTCGTGTTACCTGCGTCAACAACGGTACGGGCGGCTTTGCGCGGATCGTCGTCGGGCAACCGTGCAGTTTCAATGCCCATGCTGGATGTCTGCTGCTTGCGGCGACGAATTGGTGACGGGTCCGTTACCGACCGGCATGGCCCCCGGATCATCGGCGGGACCATTGAACGCTGGACGGCCGGGGGCGCCACGATCGTCGGCTGGGAGGGAGCGCACCAGGGCGCGGGTCGGCGCACGAGCCTTCGATTGAAGACGGTCGCACGCTCGGAACACCAGCCGCAGGATGCAAGCGTGACTGTCGATCCAATCGGGTTCGTGACGATCCTTCTCGGAATGCTCGGTCTTTTTTACGGGATCGGCTTTTCGATCAACGTTTTCATTCCCTCGACGCTGCTGGGATCGGCCTCGGCCATTCTGTTTTCGGGCGCCGGCCAGATCCAGCCGGCCCACCAGCTGCTGGGCTTTCTGGCGCCCGCCATCATGATCAAGCCGTCGAACTGGCAGCTCGCCGCCGCCAGGACCCGCTTCCCGAAGGAAGGGTTCTGGCTCGCCCTGTTTGTCGCCTATTGCGTCGTCGGGGCGATATTTTTTCCCAGGATCCTGGCCGGGATCACGAGCGTCAACGCGATCGGCACCACGGACTACGGCCCGGCCATCCTCCGGGTTCCGCTTGGCCCCACCTCCGGCAACGTCACGCAGTCGATCTACCTGATGGGTGATTTCGGCTGTTTCCTCCTGGTCTCGATCCTGTGCCAGGATCGGGACGGCATGAGGCGGATCGGCAGGGGCATGGTGATCTACTGCTATGCCAACATCCTGTTCGCGATCCTTGATCTGGCGACCTTCTGGACCAACACGCCGTTCCTGCTCGATCCCATCCGCAACGCCAGTTACGATTTCCACATCGACACGGTGATCAGCGGCTTGAAGCGGATCGTGGGGTCCTTCACCGAAACGTCCGCCTTCTCCTACGCGACGGTCGGGGCCGCCGCTTACGCGCTTCGCTTGTGGCTGTCGGGATACCGGAGCCGCGAAAGCCTGGCGCTCGGCATCGTCTCGATCGGCCTGCTGCTGTTCTCGACCTCTTCCACCGCCATCGTGGCGACCCCGGCGGTTCTCGTGCTGATCTACGCCCAGTGCGCCTTTGGGCTGGGCAGGGGAAGGCTGAACGGCCCGACGATCGTCTTCCTGGTCTTCGTTCCGTTACTGGTGGGCAGTCTCGTGCTCGGCGTCATGCTCAACACCGAACTGCGCAACACGGTTGGCGACATGCTCAACATGCTGGTGTTCGACAAATCGTCGAGCCAGTCCGGCATCGAGCGCGGCCAGTGGAACACGACGGCGCTGCAGAACCTGAAAGACACCTATGGCCTCGGCGGGGGGCTGGGAAGCATCCGCTCGTCGAGCTTCGTGGTGGCACTCCTCGCCAGCACTGGCCTTTTCGGCACATGGGTGTTCCTGAGCTTCCTTTACAAGCTGTTCACCAAGACCGACCGCTCAACTGAAGCCGAGCTGCGAGCGTTTGGACAGGCGGCGCGCACGGCCTGCGCAGGCCTGCTCGTCACGGCCTCGATCTCGGGGGCGCTGGTCGACCTCGGCCTGCCGTTCTACATCTTCGCCGCCCTCGCTTGCGCGTCGCCCCGCGCCCTGCGGACGTCCCAGCCGGGCGGCCAAAGCCTTGCCGTCCTGGGCGGCCAAGGTTTGGTGGGCTTGCCGAGCCACGAAGCCGCCCGGGGACGTGCCCCAGCCGTCGTCGATGGAGGCTTGGCGTGACCGCCGCCGCGCGGGTCGCGCCGATCATGGCCTTTGTTCACCTGGCCTATGGCTTCGACGCGACGTCCTGGGAAACGCGATGGCGCGACGGGACCCTCCTCGGCATCAACGAGCGGCTCCCCTACGGGTACAACCGCGCCGAAGATTATGGGTTCAAGGTCGCTTATTCCAAGGACAAGGCCGAGACCCTGGTCGAAAAGGCATTGCGCTACGCCGTCCGGCTGCTTCTTGGCTTCGATTTCGTCCACGCCTACCGCAACAGGGCCGGGATCTTGGGGGCCGACGTGGTCTGGACCCACACCGAGTCGCAATACCTCGCCCTAGGGCTGCTCTTCAAGATCCTGCGACCGCGCCGCCGGCCCAAGCTGATCGCCCAAAGCGTTTGGATCATGGATGCCTGGCACCGCTACCTTCCGCCGAAGCGATGGTTTTACCGTTGGCTGATCGGCGAGGCCGATGTCCTGACCTTTCACTCGCCGTTGAACCTGGCCCGCGCCGTCCAGGCCTTTCCAGGCCAGCGGTGTCAACTGGTCAAATTCGGGATCCTGAGCGAGCATCGGGCCGCTCCAACACGGCGACGGGGGAGCCATGTCCTGCAGGTCCTCGCGCTCGGCAACGATCGCCACCGTGACTGGACCTGCTTGATCGAGGCGCTTGGCGGGCTCGACGGCATCGAGGTGACGATCTGCTCGAGAACGGTCAATCGCCGCGTGATCAACCGGTTCGGCAATATCAGGGTGATGCAGCCGAGCCATAACGTGGAGCTCGAAAAAGTGCTCACCGCTTCCGACGTCATGGTGGTGCCGCTGACCGAAAACCTGCATGCGTCCGGCCTGACCGTGGTTCAGGAAGCGGCGTCGTTCGGCTTGCCCATCGTGTGCAGTCGGGTCGGGGGGCTCGACAGCTATTTCCCCGACGACAGCATCCTTTTCGTGCCTCCTCGGTCACCGCAGGCGTTGCGCGCAGCCGTCCGGCGGCTGCAGGCCGATCCCGATCTGGCCCTCCGCCTCGCCACCAGGGCGCAAGCGCACCTGTCCGAAAGCGGGCTGAACTCGCTGTCCTACATCCTCGACCATGTCAGGCTGTCGCACGACCTTTTGAACGGGGACGCCGGCCACCCGGCCCAGGCGGGCGACAAGGCCCAGGCGATCCCATCCTCCGACCCGCAAGGGGGGCGCCCGCGTGATGCCGCGACCGGGCCGGGGGGCCAGCACGCGGCTTTCGAGGATCCCGCCGCTCGACCGCGGCCTGCGCTGGCGAGGAAACCATGATGAAGCCCGTTCTGGCCCTGGTGGCCCTGCTGGCGGTGGCGCTGCTCGCCTTCTGGCCGCACGGCACCGCCCACCTCGAGGAAAGCGCGATCGACCTGTCAAAATACCGGGTCGTGTTTTCGGAGGATTTCGACACCCTCGACGCTTCGGCAAACGGACCCGGAACGCGCTGGACAACCCATACGCCCTGGAACGGCGATTTCGGCGACGCCAAATTCACCAATCCGGGTCCGGCGGGCCCGTTCAAGGCCGAGGGCGGCACCTTGACGATCGAGGCCCGCAAGAACCCGGACGGGCAATGGCAGTCGGGCCTGTTGTCCTCCATGGACCGCGACGGCAACGGGTTCGGGCAGCAATATGGATATTTCGAGATCCGGGCCAAACTGCCGCCCGGCAAGGGGCTGTGGCCGGCGTTCTGGCTCAACGCCTTTCACGCCAAGGGCTCGACCGAGCCCGGCCTCGAGATCGACGTGGTCGAGCATTACGGGCATTTTCCGGCGGCCTACCAGGCGCTGGTCCATATTTGGCCGAAGCCCGCCAACGACGACGAAACGGGTCGCAAAACCGTTATCACGGTTCCGTCCGGCAGCTTGTACGCCGACTTCCACACCTATGGGGTGGACGTCAGCCCCCAATGGATCACCATCTACCTCGACCGCATCGCCAAATGGCGCTGCCCGACCCCGCCCCAACACCGGAGCAAAATGATGCTGCTGGTGAACCTCGCCATGGGGTCAGGGTGGCCGATCGACGAAACCCCGAACCCGTCCGACATGCTGGTGGACTACATCCGGGTGTGGGAGCCCGTGCCCTGAACGGCCGCCGTCACTTCGCCTCAAGGGGTTTGACGAACTTCAGCAGGAAGCGGTCGCTTTCCCCGATGGCGGCGTATTTGGCCCGGTCCTGCTCCTTCAACCGGTAGGTGGGCGGCAGGGCCCAGACGCCGACGGGATAATCCTTGGTGTCCTTCGGGTTGGCGTTGGCTTCCGACGCGCCGGCGAGGCGGAACCCGGCCCGCTCCGCCAGGGCGATCGCGTAATCCTGGCGCACGTAGCCGGAGGGCGCCCGCGGGTCCTGCGGGGCGTCCGCCCTGGCGCGATGGTCCTCCATGCCCAGCACGCCGCCCGGCTTCAGCACGGAAAAGAAGCTCGCCAGGGCATGGTCGGCCGTGCCGTCCTTCATCCAGTTGTGGAGGTTGCGGAATGTCAGCACCACGTCGGCCGAACCGGGGGCGCCGAGGGGCCGGCTGCCGTCCGCGGCAAACTCCGCCACCTCGACCCGCGCGTAATTGGCGGGATCGGCGGCGGTCTTGGCGGCGAAGGCCGCGTTATCCGCCTGCGTTTCCTCCGACGTCGAGTCCCTGGGCCCGTTGGCGGCGATGTAGCGGCCGCCGTCCTTGAGGTAGGGGGCCAGGATCTCGGTCCAGTAGCCCGCCCCGCCCGGAAGGATCTCGATCACGGTGTCGGTCGGCTGCACACTGAGGAAGGCGAGGTCTTCCAGCGGGTGCCGGTAGGGGTCGCGGGCGCGGTTGGCGGGCGAGCGCCCCGCGCCGGCCACCAGGGCGGGCAGGTCCTCGGCCCGGGCCGGGTTTGGCGGGGCGGCGGCGAAGGTGCCCAGGGCCACCAGGGCGACGAAGCCCAGCCCTCGCAGGCCCGAGGCGCGCGGTGTGGCATCGACCATGGTGATCTCCTTCTTGGCGCGTCGCCCATCGACCCACGTCCACGGTTGTAGACGAGGTCGCGGGGCGTGCCTACGGGCGGGGCGGGCCCGTCAGGCCCGCATGCGCGTTCCCGCGGGGTCGAAGGCCGGGCCGGTGAGCCGGGTGGCGGCACGGCGCCGGCCGAGGATCTCGATGCCGAAACCGTCCGTGGCGCCCGCCAGGGCGGCCGGCACGTAGCCGAGCGCCAGCGATCGGCCGACGCTGTGGCCATAGCCGCCCGACGTCACCCAGCCGACCACCGCCCCCTCGTGCCACACCGGCTCGTCGCCGATGGCGTCCGCCCCGTCGGCGTCCACCGCGAAGCCGACGAGCCGCATCGGGCCGCCGCCCTCCCGCCGCGCCGCCGCCACCGCCTCCCGGCCGATGAAGTCCTCTCGGCCCATGGCGATGAAGCGGCCGAGCCCAGCCTCGTCCGGCCCGTAGATGGGGCGGAACTCGCGCGCCCAGGTTCCGAAGCCTTTTTCGAGCCGCAGGGCGTTGAGCGCCCGCCCGCCGAAGGGTTTCAGCCCGAATGGGCGCCCGGCCTCGACCAGCAGGTCGTAGAGCGCCCGCTGGTACTCGCCCGTGACCCAGATCTCGTAGCCGAGGTCGCCGGTGAAGCTCACCCGGCCGACCAGCGCCGGGATGGGGCCGACCTCCATGCGCCGGAACGACAGGAACGGGAAGGCGGCGGTCGACAGGTCGTCGGGCACCAGGGTTTGCAGCAGCGCGCGCGCGTTCGGCCCGGCGATCGAGAGGCCCGTGTAGTCCATCGCGCAGGGCCGCACCGTGCAGCCCCGCTCGGGCAGGTGCCGCTCGAACCAGCGCAGGTAATAAGTCTCGGCCGCGTAGGTGCCGACCAGGAAGAACCGGTCGGGGGCGAGCCGCCCGATCGTGAAATCGCCGATCAGCTTGCCGCGCTCGTTCAGCATGGGGGCCAGCGCCAGGCGGCCCACCGCCGGCAGGGCGCCCGCCATCACGCGCGACAGGAAGCCGGCGGCGTTCGGCCCCGAAACCTCGAACTTGCCGTAGTTGGACACCTCGATGAGGCCCACCGCCTCGCGCACCGCCCGGCATTCCGCCCCCACGTGGGCGTGCGACGCCGGCCGGTGAAACGTGAAGGGCTCACCCGCCTCCTCGCGGGAGGGCGCGAACCAGAGCGGGTGTTCCAGCCCGCAATATTCGCCGAACACGGCGTTGGCCTCCGTCAACCGGTCATAAATCGGCGTGGTGCGCAGCGGCCGCCCGGCGGGCAGTTCCTCGTTGGGGAAGCGGATGCGGAAGCGGCGGGAATAATTCTCCCGCACCTTGGTGTTGGTGTAGGCCATCGTCGCCCAGTTCCCATAGCGGGCGACGTCCATGCCCCATATGTCGAAGCCGGGGTCGCCTTCCACCATCCAATTGGCCAGCGCGAGGCCGACCCCGCCGCCCTGGCTGAACCCCGCCATGCAGGCGCAGGCCACCCAGAAATTCGGGAGGCCCCGCACCGGGCCGACCAGCGGGTTGCCGTCGGGCGCGAAGGTGAACGGCCCGTTGATGACGCGCCGGATGCCCGCCCGCCCGAGCGCCGGGAAATGGGCTAACCCCACCTCCAGTTCGGGGGCGATGCGGTCGAGGTCGTTGGGCAGCAGGTTCTGGCCGAAATCCCACGGCGTTCGCCGCTCCGACCAGGGCACGCCCGCCTTCTCGTAAGTGCCGAGCAGCATGCCGCCGCGCTCCTGGCGGAGATAGATCTCGCCCTCGAAGTCGATGCAGTGGAGCTGCTCCTTCTGTCCGACCAGCTCCGGCATGTCGTCGGTGATGAGGTATTGGTGCTCCATGGCGAGCAGCGGCAGCTCCAGCCCCACCATGCGGCCCACCTCGCGCGCCCACAGCCCCCCGGCGTTGACCACGTGCTCGGCGTGAACCGTGCCCCGCTCGGTGACGACGTCCCACGTTCCGTCGGGCCTGGCCTGCAGGGCGGTGACGCGGGTGTGCCGCTCGATCGTGGCGCCCTTGATCTGCGCCGCCTTGGCGTAGGCGGTGGTGACGCCCGTGGGGTCGCAATGGCCCTCGACGGGGTCGTAGAGCCCGCCCACGAAATGCCGCTTGTCCATCAGCGGAAACAGTTTTGCGGCCTCGTCGGCCGTCACCATCTCCAAGTCCATGCCGAGGTAGCGCCCGCGCGCCCGGGCGAGTTTCAGCCAATCGAGCCGCTCGGGCGTGCCCGCCAGCATGATGCCGCCCGTGAGGTGCACCCCGCAGGACTGGCCGGACAGCTCCTCGATCTCCTTGTAGAGCCCGATCGTATATTGCTGCAGCTTGGCGACGTTGGGGTCGCCGTTGACGGTGTGCATGCCGCCGGCGGCGTGCCAGGTCGAGCCCGAGGTCAG
>CALMOK010000157.1 GCA_937871825.1 uncultured Alphaproteobacteria bacterium | reverse complement strand
CGCGACAAGGTTCGCGTGCGGCGCCTCATGGGCAATTTGCCGAGCCGGGCGGCCGACAACCTGTTCTGGCTTGGCCGGTACCTCGAGCGAACCGAGGCCACGTTGCGCATCGCGCGATGCTTGTCGGGCCGGATCATCGGCGGAAGTGCCGCGTCGGACCGGGACGGCACGCTCGACCGCCTTCTCGGCCTGCTCGAAGACTGGGGGGCGATCGGTGAAGCGGACCGCGTCGACGCGAACGCGGCGCTGACGGCGACGCTGCACGATGCCCGGCGGTTCGGATCGGCCTACCGTCTGGCCCGCGAAGCCCAGCGAACCGCCTCGGTGATCCAGGAACGCCTGTCGGGCGATGCCACCCGGATCATCGGGACGCTGGTCGATCGCCTGGGACGGGCGGATGGTCCGGGCCTCAGCACCTCGGACGTCTTCGAGGCGGCGAACGAGGCCCTGAACCTCGTGGCGGCCGTGTCCGGCCTCGCGCAGGAAAACGTCAACCGGGTCGCAGGTTGGCGGTTCCTCGACATCGGTCGGCGGATCGAACGCGGCGGCAACACCTGTCGCTTAGCCAGGACCCTATCGGGCGGCCATGGCTCGGCGGACGATCTCGACGCGCTTCTCGACCTGATCGACTCGCAGATCACCTATCGGTCCCGTTACCTCGTCGGCCTGGCGCTCGAGCCGGTGCGCGACATGGTCATGCTCGACCCCTTCAACCCGCGTTCGGTCGGGTTCCAGATCGATCGCATCGCCGAGCATTTCGCGGCGCTGCCGCCTCTCCACCACGATGGCCTCGACGAGGAGCCACTCCGCTTGGCGCGGGTCCTCGCCGCCAGGATCGCGTCCGAAAGCGCGGCCGCGCTGGGAATCGAGCGGATCGCGTCGTTCGAGGGCGGCTTCTTCGACCTGCAGCAAGCCATCGCCAAGCGCTACTTCCTGGAAGGCACGCTGCTACCGGACGGTGAAAAGCGGATCGGCCTCGCATGATCTACGACGTGCGCCACGTCACGACCTACAGCTACGGCTCGCCCGTGACCTTCGCCCAATGCGCCTTGCGGGTTCTGCCGAGTTCCAGCGGAGGGCAGACCGTGCGATCCAGCGTGCTGCGGGTCGACCCCGAGCCCGCCAGCTTGCGGGAACATGAATCGTTCTTCGGCGACAGGATCGTCCTGACCCAAATCGACGAACCCCATGAGACGATGCGGATCGAGGCGCGGTCGACGATCGAAGTTCATCGGACGGTTCTCCCGGCGGAGGCCGGCTCGGAGCCTTGGCATTTGGTTCGCGACCAAGCTTTCGAAACCGTGTCCCTGGCTCCAGGGTCGCCCGCGCATTTCCTTTATCCAAGTTCGCTGGTGCCCTTGGCGGCCGCTGTCACTGAATACGCCAGGACCAGTTTTGCCCCCCGACGTCCTGTTGTCGCCAGCCTCTTTGAGTTCACGGCGCGCATGTGGCGGGATTTCAAATACAATCCCGACGCCACGCTGGTTTCCACGCCCATCGTTGAAGCGTTCGAGAACCGCCATGGCGTGTGCCAGGATTTCGCCCATATCATGATAGCGGGGCTGCGCGGCCTCGGCCTGCCGGCAGCCTACGTCAGCGGCTATATCCGGACGGTATCGCCCCTCGGACAGCCACATCTCACGGGAGGAGACGCCAGCCATGCCTGGGTGGCGGTGTGGTGCGGATCACGCCAAGGCTGGGTCGGCGTCGATCCCACCAACAACATCCTGGAAGGTAACGATCACGTCGTTCTGAGTATCGGGCGGGATTACGCCGACGTGGCGCCGATCGGCGGCATCCTGCAGGGGGCACGCGAGCAGGACATCAAGGTTGAGGTTGATGTGATCCCGATGGACTGACCGACTTCGCTATAAAGCCGGCCCCCGCCGAAAAACGGCGACGGGCCGGCTCGGGTACTGTCAGTAAGGGCCGTAGTAGCCATGACCGGGATGATAATCATAGCCATAGGAGTTGCTGTAGCCCGGGCCATAACCATAGGCCGGGTACCCATTGTAGTAGCCGCCTGCCGCCGCCGCACCGGCGATGCCAAGTGCCGCGCCCGCCAAAGCCCCGCCGACAACGGCACCCGGGACGCCGCGGTGATAGCCTCGGCCGCCATAATAGCCCTGATGATAGGTGCCGCTTCGCATGTGCGTGTAGCGATCGCGCGCTGCCGAAGCTTCGCCGGCCATTCCAATGGTCGTGGCAGCGGCGAGAACCGCAACGATGATCTTGTTCGAGCCCGCAGACATTTCATACTCCATCATTGTTGGAGACCGGCACGTCGCGATAAAGCGGCGTGGTTTCAAGAATGGGCGCCAGGCCAAGCTCATCAGCCAAGTAGTACCGCACTAATCTAACGAGCATCGAGCCTGATATGTTTCGACTGGCCGTTCCGCAGCACCGGAATGTCGAGGACGGTTCGCGGCGGGACGACTTTCGGCACAGGACCGTCGATGGTGGCATGACCAACGCTTGTCCCGCGCCGCTGTGAAAAGATGACGCAAAGAAGGCGGCTTTGCGCTATTCCTTTTGCTGGGGCAGGATATCACGCTGGGTTGTGAGGCGAAACAAACTGACCGGCGCTTGAGGGGGTGATGTGGAAGTAGCACGCGGAACGGCTTCGAAACGGTCGCCGGCGGGCGCGCGTCGCCCGAGGCACACGGCGACGGCCGAAGCCCTGGGTCGACGGATCGTTGGTGGCACGTTGAAGCCCGGCGCGGTTCTGCCGAACGCCGACCTCCTGGCGCGCGAGTACAAGGTGTCGCGGCCGGCCTTGCGCGAGGCCATCAAGTTGCTGGCCGGCAAGGGCCTGCTTGAAATGGCGCCCCGGCGCGGCACGGTGGTGCGTCCGCGCGACCAGTGGAACCGGCTCGACGACGACGTGCTGACCTGGGAGTCGGGCGAAGCCGCGACCATGAGCTTCATCAACGATCTTTTCGAACTGCGCCGCATGATCGAGCCCGAAGCGGCGGCGCTCGCCGCGCAACGGGCCAGTTCCGCCGGCATCGAGGCGATCGGCGAAGCGTTGTTGGAGATGAGCAAGGCGAATTTCACCTCGATCGACTCGA
The DNA here is from genome assembly GCA_937871825.1 of uncultured Alphaproteobacteria bacterium. Classification (GTDB taxonomy): domain Bacteria; phylum Pseudomonadota; class Alphaproteobacteria; order Rhizobiales; family Beijerinckiaceae; genus Lichenihabitans. Next base: position 2,795 of record CALMOK010000157.1, on the reverse strand, counting down.
TCAGGGCGGACCTTGACTTTCATCGCGCGATCCTCACGCACTCGGGCAACGATTTCCTGGCGACGTTTGGACCCGCCATCGAAGCCTCGATGACGGTGACGTTCAGCATGCAGCGCCGTCGAAGCGCCGACTCGAAACGCTTCATCCAGGACCACGCCCTCGTCTACCAGGCGATCCGGAACCGCGACCCGGACGCCGCGAGGCAGGCCTCGCTGGCCCTGTTGACACCTGCCGAAGGCGATGCCCTCGCCGGCATGGACGCCGCCGGCGTCGGTGTCAGCGTGGATTTGGACGCCGCCGACCTGAGATGATCCATGTGGGTGGAGCCGGCATGGTTCAACGGAGGACCAGGAAGCCGCAGCCGTTCACTGAGACCAGCTTCGCGTGAGCCGCGGACTACGGTGGCGATCAGATCGCCGACTGCACGGCGTGTCCAGCGGAAGCGGGATGGCTGCTTGGCCGCGACAAACTCTCGAAAACGCCCGTGACGGCGTTGTTTTCGAACAGGCTCGACACGCTCGCCTCCTGGGCGACGCGTCCGATGGCTTCCCCGATCAAGGGCGCGATGGACATAACGCGGATGTTGCGGGCCGCCCGCACCGCTTCGGTGGGGCGGATCGTATCAGTGATCACCAGTTCCTTGAGGCGCGAGCCGACGATGCGGGCGACGGCCCCGCCGGACAGTACCCCGTGGGTGCAATAGGCGTAGACTTCACGGGCGCCCTGTTCGAGCAGCGCGTCGGCGGCGTTGCACAGCGTGCCGCCCGAGTCGACGATGTCGTCGAGGAGGATGCAGCTCTTGCCCGACACGTCGCCGATGATGTTCATGACCTCGGACTCGCCCGCGCGCTCGCGCCGCTTGTCCACGATGGCGAGCGGCGCGTCGATGCGCTTGGCGAGCGCCCGTGCCCGGACCACGCCGCCGACGTCGGGCGAAACCACCATGCAGTTCTCCAGATGGAGCCGCTCGGTTATGTCGCGCACCATGACGGGCGCGGCGAACAGGTTGTCGGTGGGGATATCGAAGAAGCCCTGGATCTGCCCGGCGTGAAGGTCGACGGTCAGCACGCGGTCGCAGCCCGCGTGGGTGATCAGGTTGGACACCAGCTTGGCGGAGATGGGCGTTCTCGGGCCGGCTTTGCGATCCTGGCGGGCGTAACCGAAGTATGGCAGCACGGCGGTGATGCGACGGGCGGAAGCGCGGCGCAGCGCGTCCGTCATGATCAGGAGTTCCATCAGGTGGTCGTTGGCCGGAAAGGCCGTTGACTGGATGATGAACGTGTCCTCGCCGCGCACGTTCTCGAGGATCTCGACGAAGATCTCCATGTCGGCGAAGCGCCGGACGTGGCAACGGGTGAGCGGCACCCGCAGGTAGCTCGCGATGGCCTCGGTGAGCGGCGGGTTGGAATTCCCTGCCAGGATCTTGATTGTGCCTGCCATCATCGCTCTCCGGCCAGATCCGCTTCGGCGTTCGTCGATCCCACCGCTCATTAGCAACCTTGGGGGGCCGGAACAACCGTCACACGGCCGTCATCCCCCGCATCGTCGATCAGGGTTATGACCGGCCTGTCATGCCTTCGAGCGACGGGTCAAAAAAAGGGCCGGCGCGTCGCGCCAGCCCAAACCCGATTGGAATGCCTCGATCACCCGGTCAGGCCCCGGCGCCCTGCTTCACCGGCACCCCGGCCGCCTCGAAATGGCTTTGCAGTTCACCCGCCTGGAACATCTCACGGACGATGTCGCATCCGCCCAGGAACTCGCCCTTGACGTAAAGCTGCGGCACGGTCGGCCAGTTGGAATAATCCTTGATGCCTTGCCGCATCTCGGCGGTTTCAAGCACGTTCACGCTCGCGTAGGGCGCGCCGAGGTAATCGAGGATCTGCACCACCTGCGAGGAAAACCCGCATTGCGGGAACTGAGGGGTGCCTTTCATGAACAACACCACGTCGTTGGTCTTGACCTTGGTGTCGATCTCGTCGTGCGTGCTGGTCATCGTTCGGATCCTTGAAAACGGAGCGCCGGCCCCGGCTGCACCTGAATATAAGCGAAGCGGGCGGGCTTCGCCACACTCTCCCCACGACCGAAGCGCCCTACTCGGCCGCGGTTTGGAGCGCCAGCGCGTGCAGCACGCCACCCATCTGCCCCTGCAGGGCGTCGTACACGATCTTGTGCTGCTGCACCCGCGTCTTGCCCTTGAAGGAGGGTGAGACCACGCTCGCCGCGTAATGGTCGCCGTCGCCCGCGAGGTCGCGGATTTCAACCCGGGCGTCGGGCAAAGCGGCTTTGATAAGCCGTTCGATCTCAGCTGCTTCCATGGCCATGGTGGGTCTCACTGTTGGGGAGCAAAGCGGCTTCGACCCGCGCCATCACCTGTTTGGCGGGTTCCGAGCAGGGCATGGTGGCCCCGCCGGCGAGCAAGACGGTCGATCTTTGCTGGTCGACGAACTGGACGGCGATCACGTCGCCAGCCCGGACGTAGTTCACTCCGGCCATGGCCCGGATTTCAATGAACCGGCTCACAACACGCCCTCCATCAAGGCGGGCAGGAAGCGCCCGTGCGCGTCGCCCAACGTCGTCATCAGCATGGGCGGCTCGCCGGGGAAAATCAATGCGTCGCCGCCCGTGACGCCGATCGCCCGCAGCGGGACCCCGGCCTCGCGCGCCCTCGACTCCAGCCCCGCCACCTCGGAGGGGGGAACCGCCAGAAGATAGCGGCCCTGGTCTTCGCCGAACAGGAAGGCGTGAACCGGCACGGCCCCAGCGGCATCACCCGAAACCGTCGCGCCCATCGGCCC
>CALMOK010000156.1 GCA_937871825.1 uncultured Alphaproteobacteria bacterium | reverse complement strand
CGTTGTGGTCGACCACGATCAACCCGGCGGCGGCCACTTGCCGGATCACCGATTGCCAGAACTTCTCGTCGCGGTCCTTGCCGACGCCAAAGGTCGGCAGGGCGTCGTGCCGGGCGGCCGCGATCTTGTCGGTGGCGTTGCCGCGCAGCACGTCGATCACATGCCCCGCCCCGTAACGCTGGCCGGTGCGATAGATCGCCGACAGCAACTTCTGTGCGGCTTCCGTTCCGTCGATGGTTTCCACCGGGTTTAGGCAGGTGTCGCAGGTTCCGCAATGGCCGGGGTGCTCCTCGCCGAAATGCGCCAGGATGGCTTGCCGCCGGCATCCCGCCGTTTCGCAGATCCCGAGCAGCGCGTTGAGCTTGGCGCGCTCGACCCGCTTGATGTCCTCGCCCGACTGGCCCTCGTCGATCATCTGCCGGCGGCGGACGAGGTCGCTCATTCCATAGGTCATCCAGGCGTCGGACGGCAGGCCGTCGCGACCCGCCCGGCCGGTTTCCTGGTAGTAGGCCTCGATGGATCCCGGCAGGTCGAGATGGGCCACATAGCGGACGTCCGGCTTGTCGACCCCCATCCCGAACGCCACGGTGGCGACGAGACACAGGTTGTCATCGCGGAGAAAGGCGTCCTGATTGGCGTCGCGAACGCCGCGGTCGAGCCCGGCGTGGTAGGGCCGCGCCCGGATGCCGTTGTCGACCAGGAAGGCGGCCGTCTCCTCGACCTTCTTGCGGCTAAGGCAGTAGACGATGCCGCTCGACCCCGCGTGACCTTTGAGGAACTGAAGGAGTTGCCGGCGCGGCGCATCCTTCTCGACGATCGCGTAGCGGATGTTGGGCCGGTCGAAGCTCGTGACGAAGACCCGCGCCTCGGTGAGGCCGAGCCTCGCCCGCAGGTCGTCCCGCGTTTGCGGATCGGCGGTCGCCGTCAGGGCGACGCGGGGAACCCGGGGGAACCTGTCGCCTAGAACCGACAGCTTCAGGTACTCGGGCCGGAAGTCATGCCCCCAGGCCGATACGCAATGGGCCTCGTCGATCGCGAAAAGGGCGATGGTGCCGCCCGCCAGGTAATCGAGGAATCCGTCGATCAGCAGCCGTTCGGGCGCGACGTAGAGCAGCTTCAGCGTTCCGGTCGCGAAATCCCGCCGGATGCGCGCGGCTTCCTCCGGGCTCGTCGACGAGTTAAGCGCGCCGGCGTTAACCCCCGCCTGTCGCAAGGCTTCGACCTGGTCGCGCATGAGGGCGATAAGGGGCGACACCACCACCCCGGTGCCGGGGCGGCAAAGGGCCGGCACCTGATAGCAGATCGACTTGCCGGCACCGGTTGGGAACAGCACGACGGCGTCGCGCCCCGCCACCAGCTCGGCCACCACCTCCGCCTGCAATCCCCGGAACTCGCGATGCCCGAAGGTGGCGCGGGGGATGTCGAGCGATTCGTGCGGCGTCATGGCTCCATTCTAGGGAAGGTTCGCCCGAAAGTCCTTCCGGCCTCGCCATGACATTTCGGCGCGTTGCCGTATAGGGGGGCGCGGGAACCAGCAAGGCGGCCGGTTCGGCGCGACGCGGGGTCGGTCCCTGCCTTCGCCCGAACGCGCCGGGCTCCGCGAATCTGATTGGATTGTCAGTTGAAGGACTGCCGATGACGACCTTCCCCGCCATGCCATCCTACCATCAGGCGAGGACGATCTGGTGGCCGCGCTGGCGTCGCCGCGCCTTGTTCATCCTGGGGGGCTTGAGTGTTGGCGGATTGGCCGTGGCGATGGCGCAACTCGCCGATCGCGCCCAGGCACTGTTCCATGCCGTCGTGGCAATCTGGCCATGGGCGCCGTTCGTGCTGGCGCCTGGCGGCTTCGCCCTCACGGTCTGGCTCACCCGCGCCTTTCTTCCGGGCGCCGGGGGGAGTGGCATCCCGCAGGTGATCGCCGCCCACTCGATGACGGATCCGACGGCCCGGGCGCGGCTGGTTTCCATGCGGATCGCCTTCGGCAAGATCGTGCTGATGCTGCTCGGCCTCCTGTGCGGCGCTTCGACGGGACGGGAAGGGCCGACCGTCCAGGTCGGGGCCTCGACGATGTTCCTGTTCGGGCGGCTCGAACCGCATCGGCAGGCGGGGCTGTTGCTGGCTGGTTCGGCGGCCGGAGTCGCGGCGGCCTTCAACGCGCCGCTCGCCGGCATCATCTTCGGCATCGAGGAGATGAGCCGCTCCTTCGAGGTTCGGGCAAGCGGGCTGATCCTCGGCACCGTGATCGCGGCCGGCCTCACGTCGCTCAGCCTCGTGGGCGACTACACCTATTTCGGGGTGACGGCGGCGACGTTCCCCCTTGGACCCCAATGGGTGGCGGTCCTGGTGGCGGGCGTGGTTTGCGGGCTGGCTGGCGGGTTGTTCAGTCGATGCCTCATCGTCTTCGCCAAGGGGTTCTCCCACCCGGCGCACGCTGGACCAAGACCCGCCCGATCCTCTTCGCGGCCCTGTGCGGCCTCCTTCTGGCCCTCTGCGGCCTTGGAAGCGACGGAACGATTTTCGGCACCGGTTACATGGAGGCGCAGAGCATTCTGAGCGGGCACGCGAGCTTCACGCTCCTGTTCGGCCCCTTGAAACTCGCCGCCACGGCTGTTTCATCGATCAGCGGCATCCCGGGCGGCATTTTTTCGCCGTCCCTTGCCGTGGGCGCCGGCATCGGCCGGGATCTCGCTCCCTTGCTGCCCGGCGTCCCACCCGGCGTGCTCGCGATCCTTTGTATGACGGCCTACCTGACGGGCGTGGTGCAGGCGCCGCTCACATCCTTCGTGATCGTGTCGGAGATGACCGAGAACCACACCCTGGTCATCCCCATCATGCTCGCCTCGCTGATCGCCCAGGCGGCTTCCAAACTGGTGTGCCACGAGGGCGTTTATCACGCGCTGGCCCAACAGTTCATGCCAAGGAACGCGAGCGAGGCCCAGGGCTCGGTGCCGTGAACGGAGGAAGTCCTCCGCCCGATTGCGGCTGGCGCCTGAACGGACGACCTAAGTCCGTGTTAAGCCGTCCCATGCCATCGTCCTGCCGCAGCCAAAGTCGGCTGTCGAGGTTTCGCGATGCGTGGATTGATCGACCCGTCAAACCAGTACGCGGCGCCGTCCAAGGCGGCGCGATGGTGGCCTGATCTTTCGGTCGGTGCCCGCGTGGCGATCCTGACGGCCCTGCCGCTCCTGAGCCTTGGCCTGGTTTTCGCAATATTCTTCGTCAACGCCGGCCGGGTCGAGACGGAGTTGGAGCACAGCCGCGCCAGTGTCAGGGTGGCGCTGAATGTGAAGCCGTTCCGCGACCAGATCGTCGCCACGAAGCTCGCTATCAACGCCTTGGTGGCAGGGGAGGGCCCGGCGGCCCGCGCCATGGTGGTTTCCTCGCGCGAGCAAGCCCAAAAGGCGTTGCAAACCACCATGGACCATCAAAACCTGGGAGGAGAGTTCTCCGCCTCGCCGGCATTGGCGTCGGGCTTGGTCGACCTGTCGGCCGACGTGAACACCATCCTGGTTGCGCAGGACGCCCTCGGAACGGAAACGGAGCCCGGTCTTTCGCAAAAAATGAACGAAAACGGCGACGCCCTGGAAACTCTGACCACGGGCGATGTCGATTTCAGCGATCCCCTGATCCCGGCCATGACGGATGCGTTCCGCTCCATGCGGCATCACCAGTATAAGTTCTCAGCCAAGCCCGGCGATGGCGAACGCGACGCTTTCCTGGAACGCGCGGGCGCCATGACCAGGGACGTCGAAGCCTCGTTCATGGCCGATCCGAAAAAGGCGGAGTTCAAGGGCGCCATCGTCGCCCTTCTGAGCGTGTTCAAGCCCTGGGCCGCTACCACCCAGGCCCTGAACGTCGCGCGACAGAGTGCCGATAAGCACATCCAGATGCTGATGACGGCCGCCGACAATGACGTGCTTGCCGCGTCCGGATCGTCCGACGCCGCGCAGGCGCGGCTGACCGCGAGCCAGGAAGGGGCCAACCGCCTCGTCGGCGTCACCATTGTCGCCGTGGTCCTGCTGTGTGGCGGCTTGAGCTTCGCGATCGGACGCGGCATCACCCGGCCGATCCGCTTGCTTGCCGACGCGATGCGGCGGATGGCCGAAGGCAAGCTCGACACGGCCGTCCGGCACGTCAAGGGTCATAACGAGGTCGCCCGGATGACGGCGGCGGTGCTGACGTTCAAGGAAGCGGCACTCGACAAGGTCAGGTTGGAGCGCGAAGCCGGCCGCAACCGGGGAGCCGCCGAAGCCGAGCGGACGTCCCGCGAAGCCGAGCAGGTCGAACAAGCGCGCCGTGACCAGGACGCGGTGGACTCGCTCGGCAGCGGCCTGGGCAAGCTTTCAAGCGGCGATCTCGTATCGCGGATCGACGTCCCATTCGAGCCCAAGAGCGAGAAACTGCGGCTCGACTTCAACGCCGCCGTCCAAAACCTACAACAGGCCATGCTGACGGTGCGTGGCAGCACCACGACCATTCATGAGCGGACCGGGGTAATCGCCTCGACGGCTGAAATCCTGTCGCGACGCACCGAGCAGCAGGCTGCCAGTCTCCAGGAAACCGCGGCCTCGCTGGGAGAAGTCACCGTCACGGTCAGGAAGACCGCCGAGGGCGCCAGCCTGGCCCGCGACGTCGTGGCTTCGGCAAAGGCCGACGCCGAGAAAAGCGGCGTCGTCGTTCAACAGGCCATCGAGGCTATGAACACCATCGAGACCTCGTCCAAGAAGATCGGACAGATCATCGGTGTCATCGACGAGATCGCCTTTCAAACCAACCTGCTCGCCCTCAACGCGGGGGTCGAGGCGGCCCGTGCGGGCGACGCGGGGCGCGGTTTCGCCGTGGTGGCCTCCGAGGTGCGGGCCTTGGCGCAACGGTCGGCCGGTGCCGCCAAGGAGATCAAGACCCTGATCTCGGAATCGGCGTTTCAAGTCGACCACGGGGTCAATCTGGTGTCGCAAACCGGGCAGGCGCTGGACCGGATCGTCGCGCAGGTCACCTCGTTGAACACCGCCGTGGTGGCCATCGCGGTCAGCGCACAGGAACAGTCGGCCGGGCTGCAGGAGGTCAATTTGGCCGTCAACCAGATGGATCAGATCACGCAGCAGAATGCCGCCATGGTGGAGGACACCACGACAGCGGCCAAGGCCCTGGCCCTTGAAACCGACAGCCTCTCGCGTCTGGTCAGGCATTTCAAGACGGATGGGGGCGAGCGGCGCGATCTCCCGATCCGGCTCTCCAACGCCGTGCCGGCGCGGTCGAGCCTCACGGTCATCGGTCGAAGCCGCGATGGCGCTGCGGTACGGGTCGTCGAGGCGGACAAGTGGGAGGAGGTCTGAGCTCCACTCGCGGAACACGGGCTTTGAAGGAAGCGGAGCGGGTCAGCGCCGTGTCTGGAAACTCAAGGGCGCCAGATTGCCCAGGTAGGGCTTGGCGATCGGGTAGGCCAGGTCACCCCGTTTGCTGGTCGACAGGCCGAGGGCGATCAGCGCTTCAGTGAACTTGACGGCCGCGCCCACGCCGTCAATCACCGGCACGCCGAGCTCCTGGGAAAGGTCGCGGGCGAGGTCGGCCATCCCGGCGCAGCCGAGGACGATGGCACCCGACCCGTCCTCGTCGAGCGCCCGGCGGCATTCCTCCGTGATCACGCGGCGCGCGTCGGAGGCCGGATCTTCGAGATCGAGGACGGCCAGCTCCGTGGCCCGGACGCGGCGGCAATGCCCTTCCAAGCCGTAGGCCCTGACCAGGTGCTCGGCGATGATCCGGGTGCGCCCGAGCGTCGTCACCACGCTGAAGCCGGTCGACACGAAGCTGGCCGCCCGCATGGCGGCTTCCGCGATGCCGAGAACCGGGCCACGCGCCGCTTCGCGCGCCGCCAAAAGGCCCGGGTCCCCGAAACAGGCGATCACGTATCCGTCGCAGCCCTCCGCCTCGCCGTGCCGGATCTCCTGCAGCAGGCCCACGACCGCCACGGCTTCGTCGTAGTGCCCCTCGATCGAAACCGGCCCCGAGGGAGATGTCGCGCCGAGGATCTCGGTTCCGGTACCCGCGACGGCTTTCGCCGCCGCCACCACCGTGGCGGTCATCGATTGCGTGGTGTTCGGGTTGATGACCTTGATCCGCATGGTGGTCTTTCAGAACTGGCGCCACTCGGACGCCGGCGACGGGGCGCCTATCGGGGGAGGTCGAGCATACCGGCCTGTCCGCCCCGGGTGCCGAACACGAGGCGCCGTCCCTCGTCGTCCCAAACGAGCGCCGACACCGGGTCCGGGGGCCCCACGTCTGCCTTGCGGACCAGGATCTCGGACCCGTCGGTCAGGCGGCAAAGCAGGATGAAACCGTCCTCGTAGCCGATCGCCAACACGAGGGTCTTGGGGTGGAACGCCACTTCGGCGACCCGGGCCAGCCGGACCCCGCATTCGCGCGGATCCTTGCCCATCGGCCCGGTCTTGGATTCAAACGGCCAGACCACGCAAGCCTCGGCGCCCGACGTCGCCAGCCAGTTGCCGTCGTGCGACCACGACAGCGAGCGCGATTTCGAGGGGTAGCCCTGCATCCGCATGTGGGCGCCGTCCGGCAAGCGCCAGCCGTGCAGCGCGTTCTCCTGCATGGAGGTGACCAGGAAGCGTCCATCGGGCGCGAAGGTCACGTCGAGGTGCGAGCCTTTCCATTCCATGATGTCCGGCGGCTGGTCGGTGTTGGGGTACCAGAGCGACACGGCGTTGTAATGGGCGATGGCCAACCGGTAGCCCTTGGGGGCGAAGGCGAGGCCGCGTGCAGAGGTCGGCACCGTGATCGACTTGACGTCGCCTTTAGCGCTGCGGGCGCGCACCTGCCGTCCCGCCGCCCAGGCGAGCGCGCCATCCTCGCGCGCCGCAAGCGCGTCGATCCACCGGCCACCCTCGTTTGCCAACTCTTCCGGCTCGCCCTCGGCCCGAACGGCGACGAGGCGCCCGTCGTCCCCACCGGTGAGCAGGCGGACGAGGCGCGGCCCGGCCGATTGAACCGCCGCCACCATGATGCCGCCGCCGGGGTGTGCCGAAACGCGCCGGACCTGGCCGATGTCGGCCAGCACAACCGTGCCGTCGCCCAAAGCCAGGGCCGGGGTGCGTCCGAGAAAGCCGGCGGCCGTCACATGGGCGCCCGCCTCGATGGGTGTCACGGCAGCCGCAAGGGATTCTGTCGGGACGGCGAAGGATGGGGCAGGGGGAGTGGTCATGGCGCCGGCTGTTGAGGGATGCGGCGGACCTTCAAAGGTCCGTGGGGCTGCAGGCTACCACCGCGCCATCCGGTTTTGAAACCCCGGGCGGCTCGACCCTTTCATGGTTCGAGGTCGATCCTCACCGGAAATCGCGCAAAGGGCGCCGCTGATGCCCCGCGCGATCGAAATTGTCGGGGGCGAGCCAGCCCTCGAAGGCCGCGCGGCAGGCCGGCCACTCGGTGTCGAGCATGGAGAACCAGGCGGTGTCCCGGTTGCGGCCCTTGACGATCATATGCTGGCGGAACACGCCCTCGAAGGTGAAGCCGAGCCGGGCGGCGGCATCCCTCGACGGGGCGTTCAGGGCGTTGCACTTCCACTCGTAGCGCCGGTAGCCCAGCGTGTCGAACACGTAGGACGCGAGCAGCGCCATGGCTTCGGTCGCGCCGGGCGTGCGCTGGACCGGAGACCCGAACAGGATGTTGCCGACCTCGATCACCCGGTGGGTGGGCTCGATCCGCATCAAGGCGGCATGGCCGACGGCCTTGCCCGACCGGTTGTCGATGATCGCGAAAAAGAACGGGTCGGCCGAGGTGGCCTTGCGGGCGATGGTGGGGGCGAACTCCGCCGCTTCGGAGAAAGGGCCATCGAACAAGTAGGTCCACAGGTCGTCCCGTCCCGGCCCGCAAGCGGCGGCGAAGAGGTCGTCGGCGTGCCGCGCTTCGAGCGGCTCGAGGGTCACGAAACGGCCCCGAAGGGTCACACGCCCAGGGAGCATAGCGGAGGTTTGATCGATGGGTGACCCGATCGGCTGGTCGGACGATGGGGCATTCGGGCCGAGGTGCATGCTTGAACTCGCCTAACAAGTTAGCTAACTTAGCTTAGTGGTAGAGAGCGAGCCCATGCAAGTCACTGTTCATGCCGCCAAGACCAACCTGTCGAAGCTGATCGAAGCCGCGTTGCGCGGCGAAGAGGTTATCATCGCGCGGGGCGACAAGCCGGTCGTGAAGCTCGTCGCCATCCCGAAGAAGTTCATTTACGATCTGATGGCGGACAAACTCGAAGGTCCCGTGCCAGACTTCTTCGAGCCGATGGACGAAGAAGAGCTCGCCTTGTGGGAAGGGCGGAGCGAGGATCGTTTTTGACGGCTGTTCTGCTCGATACCCATGCCTGGGCCTACACGCTGCACCAAAGCGTTCGGCTCAGCAAGGCCGCGAGAACGGCAAACGATTTGGCCTCGACACGTTATCTAAGCCCGGTATCGATCTACGAAATTGCCCAGAAAGTCCGAATCGGGAAGTGGTCGGAGATGGCCCCTTTTACGGACAGCCTACTCGACGTGATCGAGCAGCAAGGGATCCAGGTCGCTCCCCTCGATCCTTCAATCTGCCTGCGGGCTGGATCCATGGAATGGCTCCATCGCGACCCGTTCGACCGCCTGCTGGCCGCAACCGCCCTGGCCCTTGGGCTGCCGATCATTTCCGCCGATACGATTTTCGATGGGGTCGTTTCCCGCATCTGGTGATCGGGCGGCGGCTCCGATTTCTACCGCTTTACTGCCGGGGTCCCCATACGACCCCGGATCGCTTGTCTCGTCCGCTTCTCCGCCTGGATGTCCTCAGTGGTTGTCGCGCGGCACCCCCATGGTCTGGGCGACACGCTGGTATTTGACGGCGGGTTTCAGCACCATGCCTTCGTCGAACTGATCCACCATGGAGCGTTGGATTTCCTGCCAGGGCGTCTGGTTGCCGGCGTAATGGAAGCCTCCTTGGCCGGTGAGGTCGGCGTGGCGCCGGGCCACCTCGGCGTCGGTGATCATGATGTCGGCGGTGCGCTTGTTGAGGTCGATGCGCACCCGGTCGCCCGTCTTCAGGATGGCGAGGCCGCCGCCGGCTGCCGCCTCCGGCGAGGCGTTGAGGATCGAGGGCGAGGCCGAGGTGCCCGACTGCCGCCCGTCCCCGATGCAGGGCAGGGAATGGATGCCACGTTTGATCAGCGCCGTCGGGGGCTGCATGTTGACCACTTCCGCCCCGCCCGGATAGCCGATCGGCCCCGTGCCCCGGATGAACAGCAGGCAATGCTCGTCGATGTCGAGGCTCGGGTCGTCGATGCGGTGGTGATAGTCCTCCGGCCCTTCGAACACGATGGCCCGGCCCTCGAAGGCGCCGAGGTCGCCGGGCGTCGACAGGTAGCGGTCCTGGAATTCCGGCGAGATCACGCTCGTCTTCATGATGGCGTTGTTGAACAGGTTGCCTTTCAACACGATGAAGCCGGCCTCCTCGCGCATCGGCGTCTCGATCGGGGTGATCACGTCCGGGTCGCCGATGGTGCGGCTCCGGTTGTTGTCGCCGATGGTCCGCCCATTGGCCGTCAACGCGCCTTCGCGGATATGGCCCTTGGCCATCAACTGTGCGATCACGGCCGGCACGCCACCGGCGCGGTGGAACTCTTCGCCGAGGTATTTGCCGGCCGGCTGCATGTTGACCAGCAGCGGGATCTTGTGGCCGATCGTTTCCCATTCCTCGATGGCGAGCGGCACGCCGACGTGGCGCGCGATGGCGTTGATGTGGATGGTGGCGTTTGTGGAGCCGCCGATGGCGCTGTTGACCACGATGGAATTCTCGAGCGCCTCGCGGGTGATGATATCGGAGGGCTTCAAATCCTCCCACACCATCTCGACGGCGCGCCGGCCCGTCTCGTAGGCGATCTGCCCGCGCTCGCGGTAGGGCGCCGGAATGGCGGCGCAGCCCGGCAGCGTCATGCCGAGCGCCTCGGCCAGCGCGTTCATGGTGGAGGCCGTGCCCATGGTGTTGCAATGGCCGACGGAGGGCGCCGAGGAAGTCACGATCTCCATGAACTCCTCATAGTCGATGTTGCCGGCGGCCAGTTCCTCCCGGCTCTTCCACACGATGGTGCCCGAGCCCGTGCGCTCGCCGTTGTGCCAGCCGTTCAGCATCGGTCCGCCGCAGAGCACGATGGCCGGGATGTTGACGGTGGCGGCCGCCATGATGCAGGCCGGGGTCGTCTTGTCACAGCCGGTGGTCAGCACCACGCCGTCGAGCGGGTAACCATAGAGGGTCTCCACGAGGCCGAGATAGGCCAGGTTGCGGTCGAGCGCCGCCGTGGGTCGCTTGCCGGTTTCCTGGATGGGGTGGACCGGGAACTCCATTGGCACGCCGCCCATGGCCAGGATGCCGTCACGCACCCGCTTGGCGAGTTCGAGGTGGTGACGGTTGCAGGGGCTGAGGTCGTTGCCGGTCTGGGCGATGCCGATGATGGGCTTGCCGGAGCGCAACTCGCCCGGTGTCAGGCCGAAGTTGAGGTAGCGCTCGATGTAGAGCGCCGTCATGCCGGGGTTTTCAGGGTTGTCGAACCAGAGTTGCGAACGCAGCTTGCGCCGGCCGGGCGTGGGCGCAGCGGGAGTCGCGGGGTTCATCTCATGTGACATCGTTTCCTCCACAGCGCGGGCTCCGCCGGGGTCGGCCCACCGCTCGATCACTTGAAACAGTTTTAGCGCCCGGCCGGCCTTCAGCGCAACGATTGGTCTGCTTTTTTGGGCTCTTTGCCGAGAATGCTTGCCCGGATCTCGCCCGCTGGAAAAAGCGTCACGGGGTCGCATTCGAGCGGACGTCGCCCGGATGCAAGCCGCCCACCGTGCCAATCGTTGATCGCGAAGCCACGCCGCGCGGCCATGACCGGTGACCGCACGGTCCCACGACGGTGTTGCGGCCTTGCCCAAGGGCGCACGCCTCAAGGCGCCCAGGCCGGCGCCTCCTCGGCCCCGGCGGCCTCCTTTTGGGCGTCAACGGTTTGCAGGAGCTGGCCGAGCGCTTCGGGCATGCCGGCCCGGCTGACCGCCGAGAGCAGCAGGGGCGCGCGTTTGGCGGCTCGCTTGAGCTTGGCGGTCTGGTCCTTCAGCGTTTCGGCGTCAACCGCGTCGACCTTGGACAGCGCCACGATCTCGGGCTTTTCCGCGAGGCCGTTGCCATAGGCCTCCAACTCCTTGCGGATCGTCTTATAGGCCTTCCCGGCATGCTCGCTCGTGGCCTCCACGAGGTGCAGCACCACGGCGCAGCGCTCGATATGGCCGAGGAAGCGGTCGCCGAGCCCCAACCCGTCATGGGCGCCCTCGATCAGGCCGGGGATGTCGGCCAGCACGAATTCGCGGTCCCCGACCCGAACCACGCCAAGCCCGGGTTTCAGGGTGGTGAACGGGTAGTCGGCGATCTTGGGCTTGGCGGCCGACACGGCGGCCAGGAAG
>CALMOK010000155.1:7531-7799 GCA_937871825.1 uncultured Alphaproteobacteria bacterium | reverse complement strand
TCCGAACACGGGCCAGGCGGTTTCACCCTGGCCGACGCCGCCAAGCTTGCCGGGGTGACGGCCGCCGCCCCCTACCGTCACTTTTCCGACCGCAACGCCCTGATGGAGGAGTTGACGCGGCACGGGTTCGAGCTGTTCGGCAAGAAGCTCGCCGAAGCCTGGGGTGAGGGAAAACCGGACGCCTCGGCCGCCATGACACGGATGGGCGAAGCCTACCTCACTTTCGCCCGCTCGGAGCCGGGGCTTTACGGCGCCATGTTCTCCAATG
>CALMOK010000155.1:0-7521 GCA_937871825.1 uncultured Alphaproteobacteria bacterium | reverse complement strand
GTGCGGACCTTGAACGCTCCGGAAGCCGGGGCCGCCGCCACCCAGGCGCTCGATCTCCTGCGCCGCGCCGCGGGCGCGCTGCTGCACCATTTCGGCGCCGAGGGCGCCGACGCCCGCGCCCTCGCTTTCGATCTTTGGGCGGCCTCCCACGGGGTTGCCATGCTGGCCCTCGCGGGACACCTCGACCCGGCCTTCGACGGCGCCGACCCAAGCGCCATCCTGGCCCGTTCGGTCACCGCCGTCGTGGCGGCCGCGGTGCGGCGCGTGGGAGCGACTGCGTCGCGATAACGCCAACGGGTTTCGTGCCGAGCTTGGGCTTGGCATCCGGAACGTCCGGCCCCGGCTCGCCGTTGACGGCTCGCAAGGAGTTCCATCATGAGCGACACCAACACCTCACCAGCGGGCAACCGCATGGTCACCGGCTTTTTCGACACCAGACAGCATGCCGAGGCGGCGAAAACCGACCTCGCCGCTGTTGGAATACCGGGCGAGGCGGTCACCATCGTCGGCAATTCGTCTGGCCAGTTCACCGTTCCCGACGATCACCAAATGGGGTTCTGGGAATCCCTCACCAACATGTTCATGCCCGACGAGGACAGGCGCAGCTATGCGGAAGGTCTGCGCCGGGGTGGCTTCGCGCTCTCCGTTCACACCACGGAGGCGCTCTACAAGCAGGCCATCGATGTGCTCGACCGCGACGGGGCGGTCGACCTCGACGAGCGTGAAATGAGCTGGGAAGCCGAAGGCTGGAGCCGATCGCAGGGCGGGATCGACAATGTGTCGGCCGACGCGACCTACCGCCCCGCCGATTCCAGCACCGCCGGCTTCGGCGGCAGCTATGCTGGCGAGGACGGCATTTCGCCGGTGCCGGAGGCTGTCAATCCGGACGTGCGCGAGCGGATCGGCGCCGGCTCGGCCAGCCAGGTGACGCCAGTGGCGCAAGGCGGCCCGCACACCTACGTGAACGCCGCCACGCCGGCCGACGACACCATTGCCGACGGGGCCGAGAATCGGAGCGGGACGGCGAGTGCCGGCGGCCGGCGCGATACCAGCAGCCGCAGCCGGGTGCGAAGCTATGTGGTCGATCCCGGCGTGGGCCGTTAAGGGCGCACGGACGCTCGACGTGGCCGGTCCAGCGACCTTGCGGGATCGGCCCGTCATCGACCAATGCGGCAATCGCGCTTTTGGTTGGCCTCAACTCCCTTGACGAAACCCCAAACGACACCGATGTTAATGTTCGTAACATTAACATCGGACGCCTCGCGTTTCGATAGGGGAGATAGGTCATGACCTCGTTTGCTGATGCTGGTGGTTCGCGCCGTCATAAGGGCCGAAAAACCTGGGGATGCGGCGGAATGGGGCGCCTGCGCTGGCGGCCGATCGAGATTGCGGCCTTGGTGCTGGGCTTCGCGCTTTACTGGCCCATCGGCTTGGCCATCATCGGGCTGAAGTTCGCCCAGCGCCGTGGTTACACGTTTGACGAAACGGTCAGTGCGATGCGGGACCGCTTCGGTGGTTTCGGATCATCCACCGGTGGCCACCAGTGGCGCCCCTTCGACGCATCGAGCGGTAATGCCGCGTTCGACGACTGGCGCAAGACCGAAATGGAACGGCTCGAGGAAGAGCGTCGCAAGCTCGACGCGGCGGCGCGTGACTTCGCCGACCATCTCGACAATCTGCGCAAGGCGCGCGACCGCGAAGAGTTCGACCGCTTCATGCAGGCCCGGGCAGGCCAGGCGGGGCGCGACGCGTCTTAACTGATCGGCAACCACATGCGGCGCCTTCCTGCGAAGCGCGCCGCATGCTTTAATCCGCCTTAAGAAAACCCGCGCATTTTTGCCGAATGGCACGTGGCGCACTGCTTTTGGTTACCCTCGGCCTGCTGTCCGCCTCATTGGCGGGCTGCGGCGGTTACGATCAACCGAAACGACCCGCTTGGCGCGACCAGGCCGAGGAAGCCTGCCTGGCGCAACATTCCGTCGAGCCAAGCGAATGGATCAAGCCGAGCCAAGCCATCGAAGGTCCTGGCATCTGTGGCCTCAACCACCCGTTCCGGGTTTACGCGCTCGCCGGCGGAACCGTGCGGCTCAGCACTGCCTCACTGCTCGATTGCTCGATGATCCCCATGCTGGACGCCTGGATCAAGGATGTGGTGCAGCCCGATGCCCTGGCGCGGTTCGGCGAACCCGTGGTGCAGATCAACACCATGGGTACCTATTCTTGTCGTGGCATCAACAACGCCCGCAACACGAAGCTTTCCGAACACGCCTTTGCCAATGCCATGGACATCGGTGGCTTCGTTCTGGCGAGCGGTCGCGAGATCAATGTCATGCGCGGTTGGGCCGGGGCCGACGTGCAGGAAAGCGCCTTCCTGCGCGACGGTCATGCCGGCGCCTGCACGTATTTCACTACCGTCCTGGGACCGGGCGCCAACATCTTCCACTACAACCACGTCCATATGGACTTGGCGAAGCACGGCACCTCGCGCCATGCGACGCAACGCTATTGCAAGCCGGTACCCGACGCCGTCCAGGTCGCCGCCCCTTCCCAAGGTTCTACGCCTGAGCAGCAGGCCGCCGAGGAAGAGCAGGATGCGTCCGACACGCCCCCTCCGCCGCAGTCTTACCGGGCCACTGCCAGCGCCGATCTGATGAAGGCCGTCGACCCGCTCTCGACAAGCCACAAGCCAAGTGCCGACGCATCAACTATTCATCCAGCGACGCCTGACTCCTCGGCCTTCTTGGCGACACGCCCTCGCGACCCTGGTCAAGTCGACCACCGCCCTTCCGTCGATGGTGCCTTCGCCACTCCCGAGGGCGTGCCGGCCGATTGGGACATCGCCCGATAACACCGCCCTTCTCCTGAAAACCTCGGCACGCGAAGGCCCGAATGTTGTCGATGGGGCGCAGTCGTCCGGTAATCGATCGCCAACGACGTGTCCCGGGAGGCGCTCGGCTTGACCGGGCCAAGGGCACATCGCAATGTCCCGACGAAATTCGAAGGGGATTGGCGCCATGCGTCGTGTGATCAAAGGCTTGGTTCTGGCTCTCATCGTGGCGGCGTCGGCCGGAAATGCCTTGGCGCGCCCGGTTCTTCCGGCGGAAAAGCGGTTCTGGTCCTATAACGGCGAGATCCCGTCCTGCGACAATCCCGACGTCCTCAGCCGCATTTCAGACCGCTTCCGCCAGGCCGAAAGCGAGTATTGGAATTCCACGCTCGAAATCGTCAGCTACGACAACGTGAAGATCACGGCGTTGCGCCCCTGGGGGCTCGATCACATCCCGCGCAACTTCTGCCAAGGGCGGGCCTTGTTGAACGACAGGACCTATCATCAGATCACCTACAACGTCGCCGAGGACCAAGGCATCATCGGCATGGATTTCGGCGTTGAGTTCTGCCTCTCGGGTCTGGATCGCGAATACGCCTACGCGCCCAATTGCAAGATGGAACGCCCCTGAGGCCGAGTTGACCGCCATGCGAGGCGGCTTGCGCCGGGTCGGGGCGGTCCTTGCCCTGATGGCGTTGCCAGTCGCTTCCGCCGCGCCATCGCGCGCGCAGATCTTCGGTAACCCGTCGCGGCCCACCCGCTCCGTTGTTCCGCCTTGCGTGCTCGACAAGTGCCTTGGCGTTTCGGGGCAACGCCGCCCTTCAGGTGGTTTCGACCCCGCCCCGCCCCGAACTGACAGTCCGGGGCGCTTCAATTTCTATCTCCTGTCGCTTTCCTGGTCGCCGGCCTTTTGCGACACGGGTGGCGACAGCAAATCGCCCGACCAATGCGCGGCGGGCCGCCACCTCGGCTTCGTGGTGCACGGGCTGTGGCCGCAGAACCTGCATGGCTTCCCTTCCAATTGCGACACGGGCAGCCGCGCCCCGTCACGGGTCGCGCTTGACGCGGCCGCCGATCTCTACCCCGAAGAGGGCCTTGCTCGCCACGAATGGCGGCAGCATGGGACTTGCTCGGGCCTGAGCCCCATTGACTATTTTGCAGCCGTGCGTCGCGCCCGCGACGCCGTGACGGTGCCGCCGGATTTCGTCGCTCCGCAAGAGCCGCGAAGCTTGTCACCGGCCGGGATCGTCCGGGCATTCGCGGGCAGTAATCAGGGGTTGCGGGCCGACACCATGGCGGTGACGTGCCGCGCCGGCCAGTTGCAGGAGGTCCGCATCTGCTTCGGCAAGGACCTTCGGGAGTTTGCGCCCTGCCCCGAGGTCGGCAGAGCCGCTTGCCGGGCGTCCGCCGTCACGGTTCTTCCGGTGCGCTGACGGCCTTTGTCGTTCCCGTCCCAGTGATCCGTTTTGCGCCGGGCCGCCCCAGCCGAGCGCAGCCCCGATCTGCCCCATGGCGGCGGCGAAGGAGGCGTCGCCACCATGAGCAAGCAGGGGCACATTGGCGATGGTCACCAGGGGATTCATGCATCGACCCCGTGAGGCGGATTGGCCGCGAGCCGCCCATCCTGAACCAGGAACGCGCATTTGCGTTCGTCCTCGAGCCGACGACGCGAAGATGACGAAGGCTTGCACTCTCCAAGCCCAGCCGCCGTCCGGGACAACGGCCAACCGCGAGCGATCATCGGGCGAGGCGGCGCAACGCCGCTCGATGGGGTAGCTTGCCACAGGCTGATTCGCTTACGCGAGCGACCGATTCTCCAACAAGGTGACCCTGTTTTCGATGACGTTCGGTTTAGCGCAACGTGTGGTGCTGTCGTCCGGCTGGCAACGCCGCCTCATCGCCGTCGCGACGGGCGCCTGTGGGGCGCTCTGCATGGCGCCGCTCGACATCGTTCCCGCCCTTGTCATCCCCATGGTGGCGGCCGTGTGGCTGATCGACGGGTGCGCCCATGCGGAAGTCGGCGGCACCCTGTCGCCCCGCATGCGCTGGGCCTCGGTCCGCGCGGCCGCGGGCACGGGCTGGTGGTGGGGGTTCGGCTATTTCGTGGCGGGTCTCTGGTGGCTGGGGTCGGCCTTTCTGGTCGAGCCCGACAAGTTCGCCTGGCTGCTGCCCTTCGGGGTGTTCGGCCTGCCAGCCTACCTGGCGCTGTTTCCGGCATTGGGCTTTGCCTTCGCGAGGCTGTTCTGGTCGGCGGGTCCCGCGCGCATCCTGGTTTTCGCCCTCTGCCTCATGGCGGCCGAGTGGCTGCGCGGAACGCTTCTGACGGGCTTTCCCTGGAACGAGTTCGGCATGAGCCTCGGGGGCAATCTCACCTTGGCGCAGGGCGCCAACGTGATCGGGCTGCACGGCCTGACGCTTCTGGCTTTGCTGGTCGCCGCCTCGCCCGCCACCTCGGTGGACGAAGGCCCCGGCAAGGCGTCGATCCGCACCCTTGGGCCGGGCCTGTGCGGCTTGGCGGCCCTGGCGGCGCTCTTCGGCTACGGCGTGGCCCGTCTCGACAAGCCCAGTCCGGGCCTCGTCGCAGGGGTGAAGCTGCGCATCGTGCAGCCCAACGCGGTGCTCGACGCCAACTTCAACTACACCCACAAGGACGACATCCTCCACCATTACCTGGCCTTGTCGGACCGTGCGACCTCGCCCATGACGACGGGCCTCGCCGATGTCACCCACGTGGTCTGGCCGGAGTCGCCGTTTCCGTTCATCCTGTCGCGCGAGGCCGACGCCCTGGCCCAGATCGGGGCCGCCCTGCCGGCCAGGACCACGCTGATCACCGGGGCGGCGCGCGCCGAGCCAGGGCTGGGCGGCGAGGGCCATGGCCCACCACGCTACTTCAACGCCGTTCAGGTTGTCGACCGGAGCGGGGCCGTCATCGGAAGCTACGACAAGGTGCACCTCGTTCCCTTTGGCGAGTGGCTGCCCCTTGCGCCCGTGCTGCAAAGCCTTGGCATCCAGGAATTCGTCTCGCTGCCGGGCGGTTTCGAGGCTGGCGCGAGCCGCCGCCTGCTGATGGTGCCCGGTCTGCCGCCCACGGCCGCGATCATCTGCTACGAGGCGATCTTTTCAGGCGAGGTGGTGCCATCGGAGGCGCGGGCGGCCGGCAAGCGGCCCGGGCTCCTGCTGAACGTCACCGACGACGCGTGGTTTGGGTTCACGGCCGGTCCCTACCAGCATTTCGCGCAGGCGCGATTGCGCGCCATCGAGGAAGGGCTGCCCCTCGTGCGGGCCGCCACCACCGGAATCTCGGCCATCGTGGACGCGCACGGGCGCACGCTCGCCTCGTTGCGGCTTGGCGCCGAGAACGTCATCGACGGCCCCTTACCGCAGGCTATCGCCCCTCCGCCATTCGCCCGGCAC
The DNA here is from genome assembly GCA_937871825.1 of uncultured Alphaproteobacteria bacterium. Classification (GTDB taxonomy): domain Bacteria; phylum Pseudomonadota; class Alphaproteobacteria; order Rhizobiales; family Beijerinckiaceae; genus Lichenihabitans. Next base: position 1,280 of record CALMOK010000155.1, on the reverse strand, counting down.
GGCAACACCATCCCGTTTGCATTATTCAGCTTTGTTGCGATTACTAGAATTCTTCTAAATTTCTCTCGTAAGAGAAGGCCCAAATACCGGGCCATGAAAGACCGTTGAACCTTGATCCATCTACGTCTAAACAGCATTGGACACTTTCGGCGAGTGTCCACCTATTTTGATCGTTTCGACGGCCGAATTAGCGATCGGAGCGGTACTGTTGACGAAAAGCCCAAACGACATCGACAAGCATGTGGGCGGTCGTTTGCGAATGCGTCGTACGTTTCTTGGTATGAGCCAGGAAAAACTCGGCGATGCTTTGGGACTTACATTTCAGCAGGTTCAGAAATACGAAAAGGGTACGAACAGGATTGGTGCGAGCCGGTTGCAACGCTTGGCCGAAATCCTCAACGTACGACCGGCGTTCTTTTTCGACGACATGCCGGCCGGCATGGCCGAACAACCGACCGGCTTCGCCGAGGACGCGCCAAGCGGCTTGACTGATTTCATCTCCAGTTCCGAAGGCCTGTTGTTGAACAAGGCCTTCGTTCGGATCAAGGACGCCAAGGTCCGGCGCAAGATCATCGACCTCGTGAACACGCTGGCCGACGCGGAGGATCAACCGTCCGAGGGCGGGGAGCCAAGCCAGGACATCCCATCCGATAGCCTTCCAGTTCAGGAATAAACCTGGCCTGTTCGCTTTAACGAACAAAACGGCTCGGATTGCTTGACGTAACGAACGCTCGCTGCCAAAAACGCGTCAAATATCTTTGGCCTTGAACGGCGGTGGACAGCCGCCGGCGACCGACAGCCGTTATGCGGCAGGAGTATGTGACGTGGCACGCGCAAGCTATCTGTTCACCAGCGAATCTGTGTCCGAAGGGCATCCCGACAAGGTTTGCGATCGCATCTCCGACGAGGTCGTCGACCTTTATTTCCGCGACGGCGAAAAAGCAGGGATCGACCCCTACGCGATCCGGGTGGCCTGCGAAACGCTCGCCACCACCAACCGGGTCGTCATCGCCGGCGAGGTTCGCGGCCCGACGATCCCCAACGCCGCCATCGAGCAGACGGTGCGCCAGGCCATCAAGGACATCGGCTACGAGCAGGACGGCTTTCACTGGGACAAGGCGCAGGTCGAAATCCTCCTGCATGCCCAGTCGGCCGACATCGCCCAGGGCGTCGACGCGCTCGCCAACAAGGACGAGGGCGCGGGCGACCAGGGCATCATGTTCGGTTATGCCTGCCGCGAAACGCCCGACCTCATGCCGGCACCGATTTATTGCGCCCAC
>CALMOK010000154.1 GCA_937871825.1 uncultured Alphaproteobacteria bacterium | reverse complement strand
TGTGGCAGACGCCCGGCCTCGTGGTGGCGCAGGAATGGTCGCCCTACCTCGAAGGCTCCAAGGACCTGATCGGCGATTGGCGGGCGCCGATGAACTGCGGCAACTTCAACGTGAAGTCCGGCAAGTGCGGTGGGGCCGCGTAGGCGGGCCGGCGATCCCGTCTCGTCGCGCCCTCGCCCTCCCGCGCCGCGCCAAGGGGTAGGGGAGGGCGAGGGCCGCCTGAAAGCCAGCGCCATGAAATCTTTCCGCCTATCGCTGTTGGTCTTCCTGCTCCTGGTCGGGCTTCCGCTCGGGCCGGCGTTTGCCGACCCGAGCGACGACGCGCTTGCCCATTTCGCGGCCGACAAGTTTCCCGAAACCGAACGGGGCATCGACGGGCTGGCGGCCAGCGGAGCCCCGATGGTCGTCCCCGTGCTCCAGGCGCTCGGCGACGGGCGGCTCTTCGTCGATCCGGCGAGCCGGAGCGTTTTTTTCAAGGACGAGGCCGGCAAGCTGCGCGACGCCAGGACCGGCGCCGACGCGCCGGCCGATCTTTCGCCGGCGGCGCTGAAGAAGGTCCGCCTGAACAACAGCGTCCGCAGCAAGCTGGCCGCCGCCGGTGGATCGCTCGACCTGCTCTCGCCCGAGACCGTCAAACGGCTCGCGGCGGCGCGCTCGATCCTCGGCTCGCATAACCCGGCCGACCTGCCCGGCGTCCAGGCCGCCCTGGCCAAGGAGGGCGACGCTACCGTCAAGGACGCGCTGGTCGACGCCCGCGCGGCGATCCTCGCCACGAAGGCGGATGCCACCCCCGAGCAGCGGATCGACGCGATCGACCGGTTGAAGCTGCTGGGCAACCAGGACGCGCTCGGTTTGATGACCGGGCTGGCGACGATCTCCCCGGACGTCGCCGCGCTGGAGCCCGTGCGCGCCGCCGCGCGCGGCGCCATGGACACGATCAACAATCGCTTGGCGCTTTGGCGCGGCGTCCAGAACGTCTGGTACGGTTTGTCGCTCGGCTCCGTGCTGCTGCTGGCGGCCATCGGGCTCGCCATCACCTTCGGGGTGATGGGCATCATCAACATGGCACATGGCGAGATGGTCATGCTCGGCGCCTACACGACCTACATGGTGCAGGAGGCGATCCGCACCTCGGCGCCCGGGCTGTTCGACTATTCGCTCCTCATCGCCCTGCCGCTCGCCTTCATGGTGTCGGGCCTCGTCGGGATCGGTATCGAGCGGCTGGTGATCCGTCATCTTTACGGCCGACCGCTCGAAACCCTGTTGGCGACCTGGGGCATCTCGCTAATCCTGCAGCAGGCGGTGCGGACGATCTTCGGTGCCAACAACAGGCAGGTCGGCGCGCCGGCCTTCATGGCGGGTTCCTTCCACCTCGGCGGCCTCGAGATCACCACGGGCCGGCTCAGCATCATCCTGTTCACCGTGATGGTCTTCGCCGCGCTGCAACTGGTGCTGCGGGCGACGCCCTTCGGCCTGCGGATGCGCGCCGTCACCCAGAACCGCCGCATGGCCTCCGCCATGGGCATCTCGACCGGCCGCATCGACGCGCTGGCTTTCGGGCTCGGATCGGGGATCGCCGGCATCGCCGGGGTGGCGCTCAGCCAGATCGACAACGTTTCGCCCAACCTCGGGCAGGGCTACATCATCGACAGCTTCATGGTCGTGGTGTTCGGCGGGGTGGGCAACCTTTGGGGCACGCTCGTCGCCGCGCTGTCGCTCGGCATCGCCAACAAGGTGCTGGAACCGCTCGCCGGCGCCGTGCTGGCCAAGATCGCCGTCCTGGTTTTCATCATCCTGTTCATCCAGAAACGCCCGCGCGGCCTGTTCGCCCTCAAGGGTCGCTCGGTGGAGGCTTGAGATGATCGCCAAGCCCATCGTCGACCAGCCCTCGCCCTCGCCGCCGTGGGCGTGCCGTTTCTCGCGCTGGCGACCCCCGCCACCTCGCCGCTGCACGTGCCACCCTACGTCGTCGCCCTGCTCGGCAAATACCTCTGCTACGCCTTGTTGGCCGTCGCGCTCGACCTCGTCTGGGGCTATTGCGGCATTCTTTCGCTTGGCCACGGCGCCTTCTTCGCCCTTGGCGGCTACGCGATGGGCCTCTACCTCATGCGCCAGATCGGGACGCGCGGGGTTTACGCCAACCCCGACCTCCCCGACTTCATGGTCTTCCTCAACTGGCATGAGCTGCCGGTGACCTGGTGGGGTTTTTCGGCCTTTCCCTACGCCATGCTGATGGTGGTGCTGGTGCCCGGCGCGCTCGCGGCGCTGTTCGGCTGGTTCGCCTTCCGCTCCCGCGTCACGGGCGTTACCTCTCCATCATCACCCAGGCGCTCACCTACGCGCTGCTGCTCGCCTTTTTCCGCAACGACATGGGGTTCGGCGGCAACAACGGCTTGACGGACTTCAAGGAGATCCTGGGCTACAACATCCAGTCGGACGGCACGCGCGCCGGACTTTTCGCCGCCTCGGCGCTCGCGCTCGGGCTCGGCTACCTGATCGCCGCCGCCGTCGTCGCCTCGAAATTCGGCAAGGTCATCGTGGCGATCCGCGATGCCGAAAGCCGCACGCGGTTCCTCGGCTACCGGGTCGAATATTACAAACTGCTGGTGTTCGCGCTTTCGGCGACAATCGCGGGCGTGGCGGGCGCGCTCTACGTGCCGCAGGTCGGCATCATCAACCCGTCGGAATTCGCGCCCGCCAACTCGATCGAGGCCGTGATCTGGGTCGCGGTGGGTGGGCGCGGCACGCTGGTCGGCGCGGCGCTCGGGGC
>CALMOK010000153.1:7864-17267 GCA_937871825.1 uncultured Alphaproteobacteria bacterium | reverse complement strand
AGCCCATGCTGTCGCGCATCTACGGCACCGCCTACGCCAAACAGGACCAGCTCGACGCTCACCTCAAGCAGTTGGAGGAGGCCGCCAAGCGCGACCACCGCCGGTTGGGCCGCGAAATGGACCTGTTCCATTTCCAGGAGGAAGCGCCCGGCGCCATCTTCTGGCATCCCAAGGGTTGGACCCTGTTCCAAACGCTGATCGCCTACATGCGGCGGCGGCTGGCGGGCGACTACCAGGAGGTCAACGCCCCCCAGGTCATGGACAAGTCCATGTGGGAAACCTCGGGCCACTGGGGCTGGTTCCGCGAGAACATGTTCAAGGTCCAATCGGCGGGCGAGGACACCGAGGACGAGCGGATGTTCGCCCTCAAGCCCATGAACTGCCCGGGGCACGTGCAGATCTTCAAGCACGGCCTGCGGTCCTACCGGGAACTGCCGCTGCGCTTCGCTGAATTCGGCATCGTGCACCGTTACGAGCCGTCGGGGGCGCTGCACGGCGTCATGCGGGTCCGCGCCTTCACGCAGGATGACGCGCACGTCTTCTGCACCGAGGAACAACTCGCCGCCGAATGCCTGAAGATCAACGACCTCATCCTGTCGGTGTACAACGACTTCGGCTTCAACAAGATCGGGCTCAAGCTCTCGACCCGGCCCGAACAGCGCGTCGGAACCGACGCCATGTGGGACCACGCCGAATCCGTGATGAGCGACGTGATGCGCAACATCGAGGCGGTGCACGGCGACGTCGTCACCACCGGCATCAACCCGGGCGAGGGCGCCTTCTACGGTCCGAAGTTCGAATATGTGCTGCGCGACGCGATCGGCCGCGACTGGCAGTGCGGGACCACCCAGGTCGATTTCAACCTGCCGGAGCGGTTCGGCGCCTTCTACGTCGACAAGAACAGCGACAAGGTGCCTCCCGTCATGGTGCATCGGGCGATCTGCGGCTCGCTCGAACGGTTCACCGGCATCCTGATCGAGCATTACGCCGGGCACCTGCCGCTCTGGCTTTCGCCCGTCCAGGCCGTGGTGGCCACCATCACCCAGGAGGCGGACGATTTCGCCCTCGAGGTGCTGGTGGAGGCGCGCAAGCGGGGACTTCGCGTCGAAGCCGACCTCCGCAACGAGAAGGTCAACTACAAGGTGCGCGAGCACTCGCTCGCCAAGGTTCCGGTCTTGCTGGTCATCGGTCGCAAGGAAGCGGCCGAGCGGAGCGTGTCGATCCGCCGCCTCGGCTCGGCCGACCAGGTGGTCAAAACTCTCGAGGACGCGCTCGCCACCCTCGTCGACGAGGCGGTGCCGCCGGACCTGCGCCGGGCGCGGTGAGCCGCGGGAGCGAGTCGTCCGGGACAACGGGAAGGTGGGCCGATGACTGAAATGTTCGACGTCGCGGTTGTCGGTCTCGGCGCGACCGGCGGGGCCGCGGCCGCCCACCTCGCGGCGCGGGGCGCCCGCGTTATCGGCTTCGAGGCGTCCCACCCGGGGCATCCGCTGAGTTCGTCGCATGGCGACAGCCGCGTCATCCGGCTCGGCTATTTCGAGGACCCGGCCTATGTGCCGCTGCTCCGTCGCGCCTACCGGCATTGGCGCGCGCTCGAAGCGGAGGTCCAGGAGGAGCTTTTGACGATCACCGGCGTGCTTCACATCGGAGCCGCCGACAGCGCGATCGTGCGTGGCACGCGCGCTGCCTGCGAGGCGCACGACCTCGCGTTCGAGGTGCTCGACCCCGGCGCCATGCGTCGGCGCTATCCGATGTTCGCGCTTCATGCCGGCGAGGTCGGCCTGATCGAGCCCGAAGGCGGCTTCCTGCGGCCCGAGCGCGTCGTGGCGGCGCATCTGCGGGTGGCGGCCTTGGCCGGCGCCGTTCTGCGCCTCGGCGAAAAGGTAACGGCCATCGAGCCGGACGACGGGGGCGTGACCCTCGTCTCGTCCATGGGTCGCGTGCGGGCCAGAACCGTGGTCGTGGCGACCGGGCCTTGGATCGCCGATCTCGTTCCGGAGCTTCGCGCCGTGGCGGTTCCGATCCGCCAGGTGGTGGCCTGGTACGCGCCCCTCGATGCGGCCGCCACGGCACCCGGACGCATGCCGGTCTACTTGCGGGACGAGGGGGAAGCCGGCTCCTATTTCGGATTTCCGGCCCTCAACGGCCAAGGCCTGAAGGTCGGCCGGCATTGCCATTTCAATGAGCCGCTCGATCCCGACCAGCCCAACGCGCCGGTCAACGGCCGCGACGAGGCCCTCCTCGACGGTTTCATGGCGCAAAACCTGCCCGGCGTCGCGGGCGCGCGGCTGTCGGCGACGACCTGCCGCTACACCATGCTGCCGGGCGAAAACTTCCTTCTCGACCGCTTGCCGTCGGATCCATCGATCATCGTCGCCTCGCCCTGTTCGGGCCACGGCTTCAAGTTCGCCAGCGTGATCGGCGAGATCCTGGCCGATCTGGCGTTGCGCGGGGGCACGGACCTGCCGATCGACCTGTTCTCGTTCGCCGCACTCAAGGATCGCCGCTCCGCCGAGCAGGCCGCCTGACGGCGCTTGCCGGCGCGGCATCGAAATGGCGTTTTCTGTCCGTTTCTCGTCCGCGGCCTGTCTTTCGCAAATGTCCGCCGCGGCTAGGTTGGGGTTCCAAAACCCCGAGGTCCCCATGTCGGCATCCAACACCGCGCTGCTCGTGATCGACGCGCAAGAATCTTTCCGCCACCGCCCCTACTGGAACGACGCGGACGCGTCCGCCTTTCTCGAACACATCCAGGCCGCCATCGACGGTGCGCGGGCACAGGGTTTTCCCGTGCTGCAAGTGTTCCATGTCGAGGACACGGGTGCGTTTTCGCTCGCATCCGGCCACGTCACGGCCATGCGACCGCTCCGGGTCGATCCCGACGCCGTGTTCCACAAGCGGCGGCACAGCGCACTTGTCGGCAGCGGGCTCGACGTTTGGCTGGTCGAACATGGCATCCGGCGGGTCATCGTCACGGGCATACGCTCGGAGCAATGCTGCGAAACCACGACCCGCCACGCTTCCGACCTCGGCTACGCGGTCGATTACGTCATCGAAGCGACACTTACCTTCGCGATGACGGACGCGCGGGGCCGGACATGGAGTGCGGCCGACATCAAGGCTCGCAGCGAACTCGTGCTGGCCGATCGCTTCGCCCGGATTGTGACGGTTGCCGAAGCCCTGGCGGGCGATCCCCGCAAGCTGGCGGCGTGATAGCGGCCGCCCCGGCGCGTGTTCCCGTTTACGTGGTGCTGCCGCCCCGGACGCTGCTGCTCGACGTGGCGGGGCCCATGGAGGTGCTGCGGAAAGCCAACCTCGAGCAGCATGAGGTCACCTTTGAGGTGACCTACGTGGGTCCGAGCCCGACGGTGGTCAGTTCCGTCGGGTTGGAGATCGGTGCGGTGAAACCGTTGCCGGATGGTTTGATGGACGGCGCGCTCCTGGTTCTGGTTGGCAGCGCCGAGGTGGTCATGGGGTCGGCGTCGCCGCAGCAGACCAAGGACAGGGCCGACGAAAAAGCGATCGTCGACTGGCTGCGGGCGACGGTCCGCCCCGGTCATCGGCTCGTCTCGATCTGTTCGGGCACCCTGCTGGCGGGCCGCGCGGGCCTGCTCGACGGCTACGCCTGCACGACCCACCACGCGGCCTGCGCGGACCTCGCCGCCCTGGCGCCGCTCGCCACCGTTCTCGAAAACCGGCTTTATGTCGTCGACCGCAACCGGTTGAGCAGCGCAGGCATCACGGCCGGCATCGATCTCATGCTGCACATCGTGGCGGAGATGACCGGGCCGGCCTGCGCGGTGGCGATCGCACGCTACCTCGTGCTCTACCTTCGGCGCGCCGGCGGCGACCCGCAATTGTCGCCGTGGATGCAGGGGCGCAACCACATGCACCCAAGCGTCCACCGCGCCCAGGACGCCATCGTCGCCGAGCCGGCGCGCGCCTGGACCTTGGGCGACCTCGCCAAACGCGCCCACGCCAGCCCGCGTCACCTTTCGCGCCTGTTCAACGAGCACGCGGGGATGAGCGTGGTCGACTACGTCAACGGGCTTCGAGTCGCGCTCGCCCGCGACCTCCTCAACCAGACGCGCCTCGACATGGAGCAGATCGCCGAACGGTCGGGGTTCGCCTCGGCCCGGCAGTTCCGGCGCGCCTGGGGCCGCCTCCACGCGACGCCGCCCAACCAGGCCCGCTCGCCGCCCTGAAGCCTCAGAACGCCTTGAAGGTGATGATGGTGCGGGTGTCCACGATGCCGTCGATCCGCTGGACGTTCTCACCCACGAAATGGCCGATGTCGGTGTCGGCCGACACGTAGAACTTGGCCAGGATGTCGTAATTGCCCGCGATCGAGTAGATTTCAGAGGCGATCTCGGCCTCCGCCAGGGCGCTGGCCACCGCGTAGGTGCGCTCCAGGGCGCATTTGATCTCCACGAAAAACGTCTGCATGGCGGTCATGGCCCGGCTTGAGTTTGCGATTGCGCGATGACTTCCACGTCGCGGTCGAGGTTCGACTCCACCTTGAACTCGCTTTGGAAGGTTTTGCCGTTGTGGCGGGCGATCACCAGGTAGTCGCCCTCCGCCAGCACCAGCGAGGGAAAGGCGCCGATGAGTTCCCGGATGATGTCGCCGCCGGGCGTCAGGATGGTGAAGCTGGTGTTGGCCAGCGCTTCCCCGCCCGGCGCGTTGACGAGTTTCAGCGTCAGCACGGCCGCCATGTGGCGCACCGTGGCCTCGGTGAGCTTGCCGGCCTGCACGCGCAGATCCGCGCTGACGATGGAATTGGTGTCGGTGACCGGCGTCAGCGAGCCCACCCCGACGGTGTCGAGGTAAGTCGACACTACGTGGTAGAGCCCTTCCGGCAGGCGGACGATCTGGCCCGGCTTGGCGCCGGCCATGATCAGCTTGGCTTCGGAATTGCCCCGCTCGGGAACATAGATCGACAATGACAACTTGTCGGGCGTGATCGGCACCTCGCCCAGCACGGCCTTGACCTCGATACCGCCCGCGTTGAGGTTCAGCCGCTCGACGACTGGTCGGCCCGTGACCTCGACGCGTTTCAGCGCGCTGGCGAAACCATAGGCGACGTGGACGAGATAGGACCCGGCAGGGATCGTGAACGCCGGCTCGGCGTCGTTCGATTGCGCCCGGAGGGCATGGCCGCCGTCCGGCTGGGCCTGCGCGTCGAACACGCGCCAGACTAGGCCCGCCCGCACCGCCGGGGTGTCGGCCGCAAGGCCCGCCGACAAGCGCAGCATGCCCCGGCCGGGTTGGGCCGCCTCGTTGGCCGGAACGCTTGCGGGGGCGGCGTCGTGACCGCCCGTGGAAACCTGGGCGCCAGCTGGCAGGATCGCGACCAGCAGGGCGACGGCCCAGCCGGCGAGGGCGGCGTTGCGGATTGGGAAGCGTCCTGGCATCAAGGTTCCGGGCCGGTGAGGATGGTGCGCCGCCTCGACGGCCCGCCGATCTTTGGTCCGATCGGCCGACTTGTTCAAGCCGCCTATTCATGCTTGGAGTTTGCCATGAGTGCCGCGCCCACACCCCCTGAAACGCTTTCCCTCCTGCGGCAAAGGCGCTCTGCACCACCTGTCACGATGACGGGGCCGGGGCCGATGCCCGCCGAAGTGGACGACCTGCTGGCCATCGCCGCCCGGGTGCCGGACCACGGCAAGCTCGCCCCCTGGCGATTCATCGTGTTCGAGGGCGAGGCTCGCGCGCGGGCCGGGGACATCCTCGCGGGAATCGTGGCGGCCGACACGCCCGACGCGTCGCCGAAGCGCCTGGACCTCGAACGCAACCGCCTGATGCACGCGCCCGTCGTGGTCGCTGTGGTGTCGCGCGCCGGGCCGCACGTCAAGGTTCCGGAATGGGAACAGATCCTGTCGGCCGGCGCGGTCGCGATGAACCTCACGGTCGCGGCCGCCGCCATGGGTTTCGTGACCGCGTGGCTGACCGAGTGGTACGCCTACGATCCCCGCTCCAAGTCGGCGCTCGGCCTCGCCGAAAACGAGAATATCGCGGGCTTCATCCACATCGGTCGTCCGACCACGCCGATCGAGGATCGGGTCCGCCCCATCATGGCCGACATCGTTTCGCGGTTCTGATCCGGCCGACGCGGAGGAAGCACCGAGATGTTCTACCGCCCCGAAGCCCGGAACACCGACCTCCTGCCGCACGATCCCTTCAAGGCCATGATCGCGCCGCGGCCGATCGGATGGATCAGCGCGATGAGCGCCTCGGGCGCCGTGAACCTCGCGCCCTATTCCTTCTTCAACGCGCTGGCGTCGAACCCCGTCGCCATCATCGCCTTTTCAAGCGAGGGCAAGAAGGACAGCGTGGCGTTTATCGAGGAAACCCGCGAGTTCGTGTGGAACATGCCGACCTACGCGCTGCGCGACGCCATGAACGCCTCGGCGGCCCCGCTGCCGCGCGGAACAAGCGAATTCGACCACGCCGGGCTCGCGACCGCGCCCTCGCACCTCGTGAAACCGCCGCGGGTCGCCGCCAGCCCCTGCGCGCTCGAATGCCGCTTGCTGGACATCATCCGCCTCCACGATCTCGAAGGTCGGCCGATCGACAATCATCTCGTGGTTGGGCAGGTGGTCGGCGTGCACGTCGACGACGCCTTCATCAAGGATGGGCGGATCGACACGGCCGCCATGCGGCCGATCGCGCGCTGCGGCTATGCCGACTACGCCGTGGTGGACGAGCTCTTCTCCATCGCGCGGCCGACCGGCGGCGGTGGTGGGGACCTCGCCCGGCGGCGATAGCGGTGGGGCCCACGCTTCGTCATTCCGGTGCGTGTGAAAAGCACGCGTTGATCGTCGCGACCTGCCGGGCTGAGGCCGCCACCTTGCCGGTGAACCCCATGCGCCGGGCCTGCCTGCAGGATGCCGCGAGCCGGTCCAGGTCCTCTTCGTCCACGGCCGTGTCGATGGGAACCAAGCCCGCCGCCCGCGCCGCGAGAAGCGTCATGGCGCGCCCGGACCCCAGCGCCCCCCGTCCATCGTCGATGTCGGCGAGCGAAGCATCGGCGCCGAGGTCGGCCGCCAGGGAGGCGGCATCCCAGAGCAGCGCCGTCAGGCGCCGGCTGGCGGTCCCGTAACCCGCCAGGTTCATGAGGCCGCTTGCGGTTCCGCCCGCGACGGCCAGGATCGCCGTGGAGCCGTAAAGGAGCCCGTGTTCGGCTTCCATCACGGCGAGCTTGGCGCCGAGCCGTTGAACGGCGGCGGGCGAACGGCACGGCGACAGAACCACGCCGTCCGGTCGGCCGGGCATCAGCATGTCGAGATCCGCATCGATCGCGGTCGACGCGAGGTCCAGCCCGAGGAAGCGGGCCGGCGTGCCGGGCGTGCGCGTCGCCGAGCCCAGCAGGATGCGGGCGCGTTCGAGAAGGGCGGGGCGGTTCTCCGAGGACGCTTCGGAACAGCCCATGACGAGAGCGTCGGCGCCGCATCGCAACAGGGCGTCAACGTCCCAGGCGGTGTTCGGCGGCAGGCGGAGAAGCGAGCGCGTGCGGGCCAGGATGCCGGTACGCCGGCCCACGCGCGGGTGATCAGGCATGCTCGTTCTTCCCCGGCCGCCCAACGGGCTTAAGCGTCCGTTTACCACGATCGGATCAAGATCGTGGAACGGCTGGCGGGCGGTCGGCCGGCTTTTCCTCTACGGCATCCTTCTTTGGAATGAACATCAGATGGTCCAGGCCAGCTTTCGACAGGTCATCGCCAGACAGGATCCTCCGCCCGTGATCGTTCGAAACGTCGCGGTACACCAAGCCGAAGACGGCCACGCGGTCGCGCGTGCCTTGTTGGCTTGGGTCCGGTCGCCCTCGGCGGTCCTGCGCGCCGATCGGGCGGGCCGGCTGGCGCTGGCCTACGTTCGGGGCGAGCTCGCGGCCATCAGCCGCGACGCCGCTCGCCAGGTCATGACGGCGCTGCTGGATGACGCATCCCCGCTCGTCCGCCTCAGCCTCGCCGAAGCGCTGGGGGGCGAGCCGGGAGCGCCGCGCGAGATCATCACCGTTCTTGCCGGCGACCGTTCCGACATCGCCGCCCTGGTTCTCATTGGGTCCCCCCTGCTGAGCGACGCGGATCTCGTCGAGGCCGTCGCGATCGGCGACAGCGTGGCGCAGGAAGCCGTGGCGTCCCGCGCCGGGGTGACGCCGGGCGTCTCGTCGGTTCTGGCCGAAATCGGTTCGCTGATGAGCTGCATGACGCTGTGCGTGAACCATTCGGCCATCGTGCGGACGGACGCCCTGTCGCGGATGATCCAGCGGTTCGGCCAGCATGCCGAATTTCGCGAAACGCTTCTGCATCGGCCCGACCTCGATCCGGTGTTGCGCCACGAACTCGTCGCCGCCACCGCCGACGTTCTCGCGCGCTTCGTCATCGATTGCGACTGGATGTCGGCGACCCGTGCCAAGCGCATCACCCGGGACGCCACCGACCATGCTTCGATCACCATCTCGGCCGACTGCCTGCACCGGGACGGGGAAGCCGGGTCGGTGCGGCTGGTCGCGTCCCTGCGGGCCGCCGGGCGGCTGACCCCCGCCCTGATCCTGCGCGCGCTGCTGTGCGGCAACGCGGCCTTTTTCAACGCCGCGATGAGCGACCTGTCGGGCCTGCCGCTCGCCCGGGTGGCCGGGATGGCCTTCGGGGGGCAGGGGATCAAATTCACCGCGCTCTACGCCAAGGCGGGGCTCCCCCCGACGCTCCTGGCCGCCTTCCAGGCCGCCGTGCTGCTGGACGATGTGGAGCCCGATACGGGTGGCACGGTGCTTCATCGGCGAAGGATCGCCAAGGTGCAGGCGGCCTGCGCGCGGGAAGCCGGGGGTGGCCTCGACACGGTGATGACCTTGCTTCGGCGGTTTGCCGCCGAGGCGGCCCGCCGGGATGCCCGGAAATTCGCCGAAGGCGTCGCGCGCAACCCTCATGACGTCGTGGACGACACAACCGCGCCAGTCGTGTCACGGGAGCCGCTGTTACTCACCGCGGCATAGGCGGGGCTTTCGCACGGGGGCGTCGCCTAGAACCCGAACTGTTCGCTGAGGATGCGCTCGTCGAGCGAATGGCCGGGGTCGTGCATCAGCGTCATTCCGGTCGCGTGGTCCATGGCGATCTCGATGCGGGCGACGTTCTTCAGCTCGAAATGATCGGCCGTGGCCGCCACGGGGCGTTTTTCCGCGTCCAGCACCTCAAAGGTGATTGAGGCCGTGTTGGGCAGCAGCGCTCCGTGCCAACGGCGCGGGCGGAAAGCCGAGATCGGCGTCAGGGCGACAAGCGGCGCGTTCAAGGGAACGATCGGCCCGTTGGCCGACAAGTTGTAGGCCGTGGAGCCCGCCGGGGTGGCGACGAGGAGCCCGTCGGCAATCAGTTCCGCGAGCCGCTCGCGCCCGTCGATCGAGATCCGC
>CALMOK010000153.1:6572-7854 GCA_937871825.1 uncultured Alphaproteobacteria bacterium | reverse complement strand
CAACTTGGCGGCCTGGTAGGATTGCCGAAGCAAGGACACCTCGTTGATGGCCCGCGCGGTCGCCACCGCCCCGTCGCAGGAGGTCGCCTGCATGATCAACGGGTTCACCGTCGAGGCTTCGGCACTGTCGAGCCGCGCGAACAGGTCGGCCTCCGAATATTCGTTCATCAGGAAGCCGACCGAGCCGCGGTTCATGCCGTAGATGGGTTTTTGCGAGCCCATGAACCGATGCAGCACCTGCAGCATCAGTCCGTCGCCGCCGAGCGCCACGATGGCGGCGGCATCCTCCGGGGCGGTGTTGCCGTAAAGGTCGGACAGCCGCGCCAGGGCGGCATCCGCGTCCGGCGCCCCCGACGACAGGAAGGCCACCGTTCCGAACCGGCGCTCCGGTTGCATCACCCCTGACATGCTCGACCCCCGAGGCGATCCGGCCCGTTTTCGGCCATCTGACGTTTATAACATGGCCGACGGCGCGGGCCATGTCGGGATGTCTTTTGGGTTGTGTCGCCGTTCGAAGCTTGGCCCGGCTCGGGCGGGCGCTTTCGACCCAACGCGGACGTTCCACCAAAGCGTTCAACGCACGGTCGCGGATCGGCGCTCCCCCTCGCGCCAACGCTCCCAGCGCCGCCGCAAGTCGCTTCGACGAGCCGCGTAGGGTTCATCCAAGGATTCTGCACCGAGGATGCGATCGATGCGGAAGTGGCGGAAACCTCCCCTCAGTTCGCACCAGGCGATCAGAAGTGAACCTGTTTCGGCGTAGCCGAGGAGCACGGGCCAGACGGTCCGTTCGGTAACATCGCCGGCCTCGGCTCGGTAGCGGAGCCGAAGCTTGAGGCCCTGGCGGATCGCCGACCTCAACGACCGCATTTCGATGTTGCTGCTCGGCGGCTCGTCCAATGGCTTCGCCGCCACGCTCGGTTCAACAATGAAGGGGCGCAGATGCTCCGGAACCACGGATGCGATCTTGGCGACAACGTCGCGGGCGGCGCTCGCGAGGAGCGGGTCGGCAAGCCTGGTCACCAGCTGCGCGCCCAGCACGACGGCTTCGATTTCCTCGGGCGTGAGCATCAAAGGAGGCATGTCGAAGCCGGGCTCAAGCAGGTATCCGAGGCCGGCTTCGCCTTGGATGGGCACGCGCTGACCGATCAGATCGGCCATGTCTCGGTAAACCGTGCGCTTCGACACTTCCAGTTCGCCAGCAAGCGCGGCGGCCGTCACGGGATGGCGTGATCGACGGAGGATTTGAATGATTTGGAACAGGCGGTCGGCGCGGCGCATCTGG
>CALMOK010000153.1:0-6562 GCA_937871825.1 uncultured Alphaproteobacteria bacterium | reverse complement strand
GTGGCTCCTGCTGCCATGATGCTGTCAGCAGGCACCCGCTACAAGCGCCGTGAAGGCCGCGTACCCAGCGGCTCCGCAAGGAGGACCGATCATGAAGCTTGCATCCACGCGTCTCGTCGCCAGGGACATCAAAGCCGTCGTCAGCTTTTACGAAATGGTGACAGGGCAGGCTGCGGAGTGGCTCGCTCCCGTGTTCGCCGAGATCGTCACTCCGGGCGCAACCCTCGCCGTGGGAAGCGCCGAAACGGTGGCTCTCTTCAAGGAAGGCAGTGCCGAGGCCGCTGCGAACCGCACCGCCATCCTGGAGTTCATGGTCGATGATGTCGATGCGGAGTTTGCCAGGCTCAACGGCAAGGCCGACGTGGTGCACGAGCCGAAACTGATGCCCTGGGGCAATCGTACGGCGCAGTTCCGCGATCCTGAAGGCACTCTGGTGGCCCTGTACACGCCTGTCAGTGATGCCGCCAAGCAGCGCTTCGCCGGGCGCTGACCGGCCGTCTATCGTGTTTGCCAGTCACTCCATCACTGACGCTCCAGCCTGATCTCGAGCCGACACACCAGCGACCCCCGTCCGCTGTTGCCAGCCGCCCCGTTCGGGCCGATGCTCGCCCGAACGTCGCGCGGGATCGTCCGCGGCCCTGCCGACCTTTGCCCGCCGCCAACGAGGAGCATCCATGCAGCGATACGCCATTTACTTCGCCCCGCATGCCGGCAGCCTCCTGGCCCGTTTCGGGGCGAGCCTGCTCGGCTACGACGCCTCGACCGGGGTCGACGTCGACCCGCCCGACCACCCGCTGTTCCACGATCCCGCGAGCCTCGGCTGGACCGCCAAGCCCCGGCGCTACGGCTTTCACGCGACCTTGAAGGCGCCCTTCCGCCTCCTGCACGGCCACTCCGCCACCGAGTTGGAGGATGCCGTGCAGGCTTTCGCGGCGGCTCGCTCGCCCTTCGACATCCAGCTCACCATGGGGCTGGTCGGCCATTTCCTCGCCCTGACGCTGGCCGAGCCGTCCCCCGCCATGGACGAGCTCGCGGCGGCCTGCGTCCGGCATTTCGACCTGTTCCGCGAACCGTTGACGCCGGAGGACCGCGAGCGCCGCCATCCCGACCATTTGACGGCCGAGCAGGTGGCCTACCTCGACGAGTGGGGCTACCCCTTCGTGCTGGACGACTTTCAGTTCCACATGACCCTGACGGGCGACCTCGAGCCGCGCGACCGCGCCAGGCTGGAGCCGGTGCTGCGGGAAATGCTGGCCGATGTTCCGCTGACGACGACCGTGGACAGCCTCGCGCTGTTCCGGCAGAACGGTCCCAACGATCGGTTCGTGCTGCAGCGTCGGTGCGCTTTCGGCCAGCCCTGAAACCGTTCGGTCCGGCGACCCGGCCCGACGGACGGCTTTGGAACGGATGCCATGAAGAAAGTCTACCCCGACGGCGCGAGCGCCCTCGACGGAATGGTGCGGGACGGCATGACGGTGATGTCCGGCGGGTTCGGCCTTTGCGGAATCCCTTCGCGCTTGATCGAGGCGCTGCGGGACACGGGAGTGAAGAACCTCACCTGCATCTCCAACAACGCCGGGGTCGACGGCGTCGGGCTGGCGCTGCTGCTCGAAACCCGGCAGATCCGCCGCATGATTTCGTCCTATGTTGGGGAAAACAAGCTGTTCGCCAGCCTGTTCATGTCGGGCGACCTCGAGGTCGAACTCACCCCCCAGGGAACCCTGGCGGAGCGGATCCGCGCGGGCGGGGCCGGCATCCCGGCCTTTTTCACCAAGACCGGCGTCGGCACGCTGGTGGCCGACGGCAAGGAGGTCCGCGACTTCGACGGGCAGCGCTACGTGATGGAACGCGGCCTCGTGGCCGACATCGCGCTGGTCCACGCCTGGAAGGGCGACACGGAAGGCAACCTCGTGTTCCGCAAGACGGCGCGCAACTTTAACCCCATGATGGCGACGGCGGCCCGCCTTACCGTTGCCGAGGTGGAGCATCTGGTGGAACCGGGTGCCATCGATCCGGACCATGTCGTGACGCCGGGCATCTATGTGCAGCGGATCGTTCACGTTCCCGATGCCGACAAGCAGATCGAGCAGCGGACGGTGCGCAAGAGGCCCGCCGCGACGCCTGTGCCAACGCTTGGAGCCGTGTGATGGCCTGGACGCGAGACGCGATGGCGGCGCGCGCCGCCCAGGAACTCCAGGATGGTTTTTACGTGAACCTCGGTATCGGCATCCCGACCCTGGTGTCGAACTTCATCCCGGACGGGGTGAGCGTTCAGCTGCAGAGCGAGAACGGGATGCTCGGCATGGGGCCTTTCCCCTTCGAGGGCGAGGAGGACGCCGACCTCATCAACGCCGGGAAGCAGACTGTGACGGCGCTGCCCAGCACGAGCTTCTTCTCGTCCGCCGACAGTTTCGCCATGATCCGGGGCGGCCACATCGACCTGTCGATCCTGGGGGCCATGCAGGTCGCCGGGAACGGCGACCTCGCCAATTGGACGATCCCCGGCAAGATGGTGAAGGGCATGGGCGGCGCCATGGACCTCGTGGCCGGCGTCAGACGGGTCGTGGTGGTGATGGAACACACCGCCAAGGCGAAGGACGGCACTGAGGAGCCGAAGCTGCTCGACCGATGCACCCTGCCGCTGACCGGTTCGCGGGTGGTCGACTTGGTGATCACCGATCTCGGGGTGTTCAGCATCGACAAGGTGGCGGGCGGCATGATTCTGATCGAGCTGGCGCCGGACGTCACCCTGGCGGAGGTCGCCGCCAAAACGACCGCGCCCTACACCATCGTCGCTGCCCTTGAGTAAGGCGGTGAAGGGCGGAACGGCGGATCTATCGTGATGGTGCCGCGACGGGACACGGGCTCCAACAGGGGAACAATCGCGGCGCTTCTGGCCGTCCTCGTCCTGGTTGGCGTGCTGTATTGGGGCATCGAGGCGATCGTCGCCCATAACGCGCTGCAGAACTGC
The DNA here is from genome assembly GCA_937871825.1 of uncultured Alphaproteobacteria bacterium. Lineage (GTDB taxonomy): Bacteria > Pseudomonadota > Alphaproteobacteria > Rhizobiales > Beijerinckiaceae > Lichenihabitans. The sequence continues at coordinate 3,591 of CALMOK010000153.1, read as the reverse complement.
ATCGACTCTGGGCGCCGAGATTGCGTCGATCGGGTGCGCTGAGCCTTTCCAGATCGTCAACCAAGGGCCGCTAAACCTTGCGCCGTGGTTCGGGCTGCGCCGGCACCGAGGCTTTTCGGACAAACTTCGGCCAAAGCGCGTCGGCATTGCAAGGCGACGTTCCGCGTCCGTCGACGCGGCGGAGGTTTTTGAGTGGAACGTGTCGCCGTTCGGTCGGGCCTCCTCTGTGTCGCTGCCGCCATGGGGCTTTCGGCCTGTGTGTCGACGGGCGTCACCACGATCGCTGACGGCGTCGGCGCGGTCGGCACGTTCGTGGCCGGCGCGCCCGATGGCGTGGCGCAGCCGGTGCAGATGTTCGTGGCCTCTACCCGCAAGGGGGAGCGTGGGGCAGCCTCGGAGGCGAGTTCCGACGGCCCGGTCGCCCATTCGCTCGTGACCATCAGCGTGCCGCCGGTTCACCAGGCCGGCAGCATCGAGCGTCCCAACCTCGGCTCGCAGAACACCAACTACCATTTCGCCGTCACGGGACGTCGATCGCTCGACGAGGACGCGTTCAACAACGAGATCGCGAGCCATATCTCCGGGCGGATCGGGTCGAGCCGCGACGTGCTCCTCTACGTGCACGGCTTCAACACGGGCTTCGATGAAGCGCGCTTCCGCTTGGCGCAGATCGTGTTCGACGCCCGGTTCGGCGGTGTTCCGGTGCTTTACACCTGGGCGTCGAAGGGCAGCGTTTTCGCCTATGGGGCCGACCGGGAAACCGCCATGGCGTCGCGCGACGGGCTGGAACATTTGATGCTGGCCCTGGCGCGCGAGCCGGACGTCGGCCGCGTCCACATCCTGGCTCATTCCATGGGAGCCTGGATGGCCATGGAGGCCTTGCGCGAGAATGCCATCGCGGGCCATCCCGACCTCGACGGCCATCTTGGCGAGGTCATGCTGGCGGCCCCCGACATCGACGCGACCGTCTTTCGCCAACAGATGGCTCGCATCGGCGCGGGCGCCCACGTGTCGATCCTGGTGGCCAGCAACGACAGGGCGTTGTCGGTTTCGAGCCTCCTGGCCAACGAGCGGCCGCGCCTTGGCGCGCTCGACCCCAACGCGCCCGCCGACCGCGCCCTCATCGAGTCGCTGGGGGTGCAGGTTCGCGACCTCAGCGGCGACCAGGTTGGCCTCATCGGCCACAGCACCTATGCCAACGCGCCCGACGTGATCGCCGCCATCGGCGCGCAGCTCGGAGCCGCACGGGCCGACGATCGTAACGTGCAGGCCGTGCTCGACGCGCGGGGAGACACACCGGTCGTGGCGGCGCCGCTCGCGCCGCCGACGACACCGTCGGCTAATGGTACGACGCCGGGCGCACCCCTGGTCGGGCAGGGGCTCACTCCGGCATCGGCTTTATCGCCGCCGCCCGCCTCGACCTTGCCTGGAACCCGGATCAACGCCGGACCCTCCGCGACCGTCGATGCTCGGTAGGCGGAGGGGAAGCCTCGTCTCGGCAGGTCAGACGAAGCCCTGCAGCCCCGGAATTGCACCCGCGATCTGGCCGACCGTGTCTTCGCCGACCTTTTCCCGCGCGAAAGCGAAGATTTCCCGGCCGACCGTCTGCATTTCACCCATGCCGAGCCCGATGCCGCTCAACTGACTCGCCACGGCCATCAGCCCACCGCCGCCCATCAGGCTCCCCATCATCCCTGAGCCGCGTTCTTCGGCGGCTGCACCGGCCGTCGCCTCTTCGGCGCCGGGAACGGCAGCCATGATCTTACCGACCTCCTCGGGAGGACCCTCCTTTTGAAGAAAGCCGAGGATGATGGCGATGGCCTTTCGCGCCACCTCCGGCTCGATACCGGCGGCGTTGCCGACGCGCTCGATCAATTCGTCCATGGTTGATGTTCCTGCTGTTGCCGCTTCGCGCGAGGATCGGCATGTTCTCCGGCTGGGCGGTGAACACAAGGGCGATTGGTCCCTCTCGCGACCTCGTGCCGCTTCAACGCCCGTCGCGACCGAACGTTCGCCAAGCCGGGTAGGCCGATGGTCGAGGTGCGCGAGGATGGGCGAACGCCACGGCGTGTCCGGCGCACGGCATGGCGCTCAAGCCAAATCGCGGCCCGACGTTCCCGTCGGACCGCGCAAAGCCTTACCTGATCATCGTTGGTCGGTGTTGGCGTTCCGCCCCGCGGCGAAATCGATGTCGCCGGTCGTCAGGCGTTCGACCTGTTGACGGCGCCCAGCAGGTCGCCGCCGCCATCGGCCACCTTATGGCGCGCCGCCGAAGCACGAACGGCTTCAGCGACCGCCGGTACACGGCCGTTCCCCTCGATGGCGCGAAGCTGCAAGATCATGGCGAGAGTGCTGTTGGTGAACAGCCCCATGAACACGATCCCGGTGATCAGGACGACGACGTCGCAATCGGACAACACGGTCAACCCGGCCCAATGGGAACCGCCGCCCACGAACATGAACAGCGTCAAGGCGATGAAGATCATCCGCAACTCCGTCGGGCCAAGCAGCATGAACGTCAGCTGGAACGTTCCCGTCACGTGGTTCTTGAGGAACACGTGAATGCAAAGCGCAAGGTATCCCACAACGGCGAACATCGCGACGTCCATCCGCACATAGGATGAAAGCCCCATCCCGCCGATCATCAGCAGGGTGCACAGCGCGTCCACCGAGTGATCAAGGAAATAGCCGTATTTCGGACGAGTGACCTTGCGATATCGGGCAAGACTTCCATCGAGCGAGTCACCGAACCAGTTCACGCCGAAGCCGAGCGCCGAAACCAGCAGGAAGCGGGGATCGATGCGGCTGGCCGCGTAACCCGCGAGGACCATCACGGCACCCACCACGCTCAACCCCGTCAGGTGATCGGACGTGATGCTGGAGGGCATCCAAGAACAGGCCCAGTTCAGGAAGCGACGTTCCTGCCGGGCGACGATGTTCTGTTGGATCCGGTTCATCGGCTGCATGTGCTTTGGATATCCCGTGACGCCGGCGTCGTTGGTCGCAGATAGGCAGGGTTGGCGCGGGCTTGTCAAAGGCGGAGCCAACAAAGCTGCCTTGCGGATTTCCCGTAACCGGCTGTAAAGCCAACAAGATCCTGGATGTTGTTTTTTGGTGACAGCTTGGCTTTATCTCCTTCTGCCGTGAACGGGTTCATGAACGAGGCCGCGCGTTCAACAAAAGCGCGTCCCGCAGGTCCCGCCCCGTGGTGAGCGACAAGCCTCGGCGACGCAGGGATCGCAGAAATGTCCTGTCGGGGAAGGGGCAGTAGGGAAGCACCGGAACGCTCGTTCCGGACGGCATGCCGGTTCGCGTGATCGCCTCAAGCACGCCGTCCAGCAGCACGCGACCGCGCTCGTGCAGGAGCACGGACGCCGCCGAGGCGCTTGTTCGTGCGGGAAGCGAGGCCGCTTCCTGCGCCAGGATCGAGCCGGCGTCGATCTGGGTGACGAGGCGATGGACCGTGACCCCGAAGGCGGGGGCTTCTTCGGCGAGCGCGTGGATGGTGGGCACGGGTCCCCGGTGGCGGGGCAGCAAGCCCGGATGCACGTTCACGCCCCCGAGCGGCGCGCGGGCCAGGGTGGCCCCCGC
>CALMOK010000152.1:10860-21827 GCA_937871825.1 uncultured Alphaproteobacteria bacterium | reverse complement strand
AGTTTTTGCAGGCCAAAATGTCGCGTTGGGCCGTCGGGATTGCCGTTTCAGGGACGGAGCCGTTCTTAGCCGTCGGCAATCGGTGTCTATCCATTGTCGATCCGGATCGGCGACCATAAGTATGCGTCTGTCCGAGGGGTGTCTCGCGCGCGGGACTGAGACGGTGGATGCCGAACCCTTCGAACCTGCTCCGGGTGATGCCGGCGAAGGGACGGGACCGTGATTGATCGACAATGTTCGGCGACAGCGCCGGTTTCCGCACCTTGGGTCTTGTATGCACCGGTGAGCCGACCGCGTGATCGTGGGGCTGTCTGATGGCCATGCGGGTCACCGTCGTGGGTGCCGGAGTGGCGGGGCTCGTGACCGCTGTCGAACTGGCCGAACGTGGCGCTGCCGTCGAGGTCGTGGATCGCGGCACGCGGCTGGGAGCCGAAGCCTGCTCGTGGTACGCGGGCGGCATGCTGGCACCGTGGTGCGAGGCCGAGAGCGCCGAGCCCGCCGTGGTGGAGCATGGGCGGTTCGCGCTTCGATGGTGGCCCGAGCATTTCGCCGGCACGGCTATGGCCGGGACCCTGGTGGTGGCGCCGCCGCGCGACACGGCCGAACTTCAACGGTTCGCGCGACGCACCTCCGATTTCGAGTGGCTGGAAGCCGACGGCGTCGCGGCGCTCGAACCCGACCTCGCCGGCCGCTTCCGCAAGGCGCTTTACTTCCCGCGGGAGGCCCACCTCGACCCGCGCGACGCCCTGCGCGGCTTGGCGGACATCCTAGCCCGGCGCGGCGTCCCGATCAGGTTCGGGGTTGAAGCGGAATTGTCAACAATCGATGCCGACCGCGTGGTTGATTGCCGGGGCTACGCCGCCGCGCCCGATCTGCCCGACCTGCGCGGCGTCAAGGGTGAGATGGTGTTAATCCGCACTCGCGAGGTCAAGCTGAGCCGCCCCGTGCGCATGCTGCACCCTCGCATTCCGCTCTACATCGTTCCGCGGCAGGACGGCTTGTTTATGATCGGCGCCACATCGATCGAGAGCGCCGACCGGACGCGGATATCAGCGCGCTCCCTCATCGAGCTTCTCAGCGCGGCCTATGCCCTGCATCCGGCCTTTGGCGAAGCCGAAGTGGTGGAAATCGGAACCGACGTGCGGCCGGCTTATCCGAATAACTTACCGGCCGTCCGCCACCAGGGCCGGGTCGTCTCGCTCAATGGGCTCTACCGACACGGTTTTCTCCTTTCGCCCGCCTTCGGCCGCCAAGCGGCCGACGTGGCCCTCCGCCCCGTCTTTTCGGAGACAGTCTGATGCAGATCATCGTGAACGGCGAAACCGCCGACCTTCAGGCCACGACCTTGGCCTCCGCCCTCGTGGAACTCGAACTGGAGGATGCCACCGTGGCGACGGCGCTGAACGGCGCCTTCGTGCCGATCCGGGCCCGGGCCGCGACATCGCTCAGCGAAGGCGACCGTTTGGAAATCCTCGCCCCAATGCAGGGAGGCTGACTTCGTGTTCTATGGCGTTCAATCCCAATCGCGCTTCCTGCTGGGAACCGCGCAATATCCGTCGCCCAGCATCCTGGCCGAAGCCGTCCGGGCGTCGGATGCCGAAATCATCACGGTGTCGCTGCGTCGAGAAGCGGGTGCTGGCCGGGCCGGGCAGGCCTTCTGGTCGCTGATCCGGGGCCTCGGCCTGCGGGTGCTGCCCAACACGGCCGGGTGCCATTCCGTCAAGGAAGCCGTCACCACCGCCCACATGGCCCGCGAAGTGTTCGGGACGACCTGGATCAAGCTGGAGGTGATTGGTGAAGCCGACACGCTGCATCCCGACGTGTTCGGGCTGGTCGAGGCCGCCAAGGTCTTGAGCGAGGACGGTTTCGAGGTTTTCCCCTATTGCACCGAGGACCTCAGCGTGGCCGAGCGCCTGGTCGAGGTAGGCTGCCGCGTGCTCATGCCGTGGGGGGCGCCGATCGGCTCCGGGCGCGGCATCAACAACGCCTTCGGGCTGCGTACCCTGCGGGCGCATTTCCCCGATATTCCGCTCGTGGTCGACGCCGGCCTGGGGCTGCCCTCCCATGCCGCCGCCGCGATGGAACTCGGCTATGACGCCGTGCTGCTGAACACGGCCGTCGCCAAGGCTGGCGATCCCGTCGCCATGGCGCGCGCCTTTGCCCGCGCTATCGAGGCTGGCCGCATGGCGTTCGAGGCCGATCCCATGGAGGCGCGCGACATGGCCGCTCCCTCGACGCCTGTGCTCGGCAAGGCCACGTTCGCGTGACCGATAAGCGCGTGACGCTCGACCCCTTCTATCCCGTGATGCCCGATTTTCCCTGGGTGGCACGGGTCGTTGCCAATGGGGCGCGGCTCGTTCAGCTTCGCATGAAGACCCAAGCCGGCGAACAGCGCCGCGCCGAGGCCCGCCAGGCGCGCGATCTTTGTGCCTCAGTGGGGGCGACCCTGGTGCTGAACGATCATTGGGAACTCGCCTTGGCGGAGCGGATCGATTTCGTTCACCTCGGGCAGGGCGACCTTGACGACGCCGACCTGCCGGCTTTGCGGCGGGCGGGTATCCGGCTCGGGATCAGCACGCACGACGCGGCCGAACTCGACCGTGCCGTCGCTTTCGCCCCCGACTACATTGCGCTGGGACCCATCTACCCCACCACGCTGAAGGTAATGCCTTGGGCACCGCAAGGGCTTGCCCGGATCGGCGAATGGAAGGCGCGGCTGGGCTCCATCCCGCTCGTCGCCATCGGCGGCATCGACCTGTCGCGCGCCGGGCCTGTCCTCGCGGCGGGTGCCGACAGCGTGGCGGCCGTCACCGATCTCGTCACCGCGGCGCAGCCCGACCTGCGCACGGCTGAATGGCTCGCCGCCACGCGCCCGCGGGCCTGATCAACGCCCGATTTGAAAAATGATCCCCTCGTTCGCCCGGAGCAACGACCCGGGCGAGAAGGGGCCAGTGCGGTCGGCGTGGGTCGAGAGCAAAACCTGTCCGTCGCGGGGCTGATCGGCACCGGGAAGCGGCTCGTCTGTCACGCCGAGGTTCAAGAAAACGGCGATGCGCGCGTCGCCCTCGCGCCGCTCGTAGCCGAGGATGTCGGGACCGGCGGACAGCAACCGGATCGACCCGCCGCTGAGGGCCGGGTACTGTCGGCGAAGCGCGATCAGCGAACGATGGAGCGTCAGCAGGGATGCGGCATCGTTCTTGAGGACGGCGACATTCACCGTCGCGTAGGCTGGGTCGACAGGGAGCCAGGGCCGGCCCGTGGTGAAACCGGCGTTGGCGGACGCGTCCCATTGCATGGGCGTCCGCGACGGGTCGCGACCCAGCCCGAGACCGGGCTCGTTCTTTTCCCACGGGTCCTGGACGGCTTCGGGCGGGACAGGAACGCGGGCCAGCCCGAGTTCGTCGCCGTAGTAGAGCGTCGGCGTGCCGCGCAGGGTCAGGAGCAGCATCGCCGCCACCCGGGCCTGCGACGACCCGACACGCGCGGCGACGCGGGGCTGGTCGTGGTTTCCCAAGACCCAGTTCGGCCAAGCCCCCTCGGGCAGTGCGCCTTCGTAGTCGACGATCAGCTCGCCGATCGCCGCCGCCGTCCAAGGCACCTGGATGAGGTGGAAGTTGAAGGGCAGTTGGGCTCCGTCGAGGGCCTTGCCGTAGTAGGCGACCAGTCGCTCGACCGGGAGATAGATCTCGCCGATCAGCACGCGCGCCGGATAGGCGTCGAGCACCGCCCGCATCTCGGCGACCACAGCCTGCACCTCCGGCTGGTCGGCCGTGTAGGTGTCCAGCAGACGGCTGATCTCGCGCTCGCCGGCCTTGTAGCCGGGGTTGGGCGGATTGTCGCGCAAGGCCGCGTCCTTGATCATCAGCCACATGACGTCGACGCGGAAGCCGTCGACGCCCTTGTCCAGCCAGAACCGCATCGCGGCGTACATGGCCTGTCGCACGGCGGGATTGCGCCAGTTGAGGTCAGGTTGCTCGCGCAGGAACCCGTGGAGGTAATACTGGCCGGTCGGCTCGTCGAACGTCCAGGCGGGGCCGCCGAAATTGGAGATCCAATTGTTGGGCGGCGCACCGTCGGGCCCAGCGTCCGCCCAGATGTACCAGTCCCGCTTGGCGCTCGAGCGCGACGACCGGCTCTCGATGAACCAGGGATGCTGGGATGACGTGTGGCTGGGGACGAAGTCGAGGATGACCTTCAACCCGCGCGCGTGCGCTTCGGCGACCAAGCCCTCGAAGTCGGCGATCGTACCGAACCGGGGGTCGACGCTGCAGTAATCAGCCACGTCGTAGCCGAAGTCCGCCATCGGCGATGGATAGATCGGCGAAACCCAAAGGACGTCGACACCAAGCCAAACGAGGTAGTCCAGCCTTTGCCGGATGCCGTTCAAGTCCCCTATGCCGTCCCCGTCGCTGTCCTGGAACGAGCGCGGGTAGATTTCATAGACGATGCCGCTTTTCCACCAAAGGTCGGGCATGGATCGGCTCACTGAAATGGGTTATGCGACCGACGAACGCGCGGTCCTTTGCCGAAGAGCAGAGGCCGAATCGTCGTTTTGATCAAGCCGTTCCGTTCCGCCCAGCAAGGACCGTCCATGCAGAACAACCCTCCGGCCCGTCGATTTCCCATTGGGGCCGAGGTCACTCCCGCGGGTGTGTCCTTCCGTGTCTGGGCGCCGTCACGACAGCAGGTTTCGGTTGTCCTCGCCGACGGCGAACACCGCCTCGCTCCCGACGGCGACGGCTATCATCTCGTCGTTGTGGAGGGCGTGGCGCCCGGCGCGCGCTACCGTTACCGGCTCGACGACGACACGTTCCTGTATCCAGACCCCGCCTCCCGCTACCAGCCGGAGCGCCCCATGGGGTCGTCCGAAGTCGTCGACCCGGCGGCCTTCGCCTGGACGGATGCCGCTTGGCCGGGCGTCACCATCGTCGGCCAGGTGCTTTATGAGATGCACGTCGGCACTTTCACGCCCGAGGGCACCTGGGCGGCGGCGGCCGAGAAGCTTGCCTTCCTCAAGGATGTGGGCGTCACCGTCATCAACATGATGCCGGTCAACGAATTCCAGGGGCGTTTCGGTTGGGGGTACGACGGGGTCGACCTGTTCGCCCCGACCCACCTTTACGGCAGGCCGGACGATCTTCGCGCCTTCGTCGACAAGGCGCATGGGCTCGGCATGGGTGTCATCCTCGATGTCGTCTACAACCACATCGGGCCGGATGGGAATTTCCTGGCGCGTTTCGGTGCCGACTATTTCACCGAAAAACACACGACCGAATGGGGCGAGGCGCTCAACTACGACGGCGACAACGCGATCGGCATGCGCGATCTCACGGTCAGCAACGCCGCCTACTGGATCGAGGAGTTCCACTTCGACGGCCTGCGGCTCGACGCGACGCAGAACATCTACGACGACTCGTCCGATCACGTCGTGGCGGCCCTTGCCCGCGCGGCGCGGGCCGCCGCCGGAAAGCGCGACATCATCCTGGTGGCGGAGAACGAGCCGCAGAACAGCGACCTGATCCGGCCCGCGAGCGAGGGCGGTTTCGGCCTCGACGCGGTGTGGAACGACGATTTCCATCACACCGCCATGGTGGCGGTCAGCGGCCGGAACGAATTCTACTACGGGGATTTCGAGGGCGAGCCGCAGGAGTTCATCTCGGCGGCGAAGTACGGCTACCTGTTTCAGGGCCAGCGTTACGCCAGCTCCGGAAAGCCGCGCGGCATCACCGGGCTCGACCTGCCGGGCGAGGCTTTCGTCACCTTTGTACAGAATCACGATCAGGTCGCCAATTCGGCGAGGGGCTTGCGGCTTCATCAACTGACCAGCCCCGGGCGGGCAAGGGCCCTCACGGGCTTGATGCTGCTAACACCGGGTACCCCGATGCTGTTCCAGGGGCAGGAGTTCTGGGCCTCGACGCCGTTCCTCTACTTTGCCGACCATAAGCCGGAGCTCGCCAAGCTGGTCCGGGCAGGCCGGCACAGCTATCTGGCGCAGTTCCCCAGCCTCGCGACGCCGTCGGGCCAGTCACAATTGCCCGACCCCGAATCCGAGCGGACGTTCGAGGTGTGCAAACTCGATTGGCGGGAAGCCGAGACCAACACCGGGATTGTCGCCCTGCATCGCGACCTGCTGGCGTTGCGGGCTCGTGATCGGGCCTTTTCCGCTCCGGGCAGCCGCGTCGACGGAGCGGTCCTGGCAGCCGAGGCTTTCCTGCTGCGCTTCCTGGACGAGGGCGGCGACGATCGCCTGCTGGTCGTCAATCTCGGGCGCGACCTCAACCGCAAGAGTTTCGCGACACCGCTGATCGCGCCGCCGACAGGCCGCCGTTGGGCCGTGGCCTGGTCCAGCGAGGAGCCCGCCTATGGCGGAACCGGCACGGCCGATTTCGAAACCGACGGGGGCTGGCACATTCCCGGCCATGCCGCTTTCGTCATGAAGCCCGCGTAGAACATCAGTCGACCCATAGGCCCCGCGACTTGTGCCAATCCTCGATCGACTGCTCGGGGTAGCCGTCAAAGCACCTGTCGTCGGGGCCGACGTCGGCGTTCACCCACTCGGGCTTGTCGGCGAGGCACAGGTGGACCCGCTCGGTCGCGCGGGGCAGGGGTGTGTCGATGACGGACGCGAACGGGTGGAACAGCGAGGGCCACCGATCGTCGTGAAGCCACAGCGCCGACGCGCAGCGCGAGCAGAAGTGGAGCCGTGCCTCGCTGACCTCGGGCTGGCCATCCTGCCCCTCGATGCTGGCCTGATAGATCGCGACGGCCTCGCGCCCTTCGACCTCCAGGCTTTCCCATACGCCCATGATGTTGATCGCGGCGCCGCTTCCTCCGGCGGTTTTCCGGCAGATCGTGCAGTAGCAGAGCTGGTAGGGAACGGGGGTGTGACTGTTGAAGGCGAAGCGAACCACACCGCAACGACACGACCCTTCGAGGTGAACTGGCATCGCGTGCTCCTCCGTCGCCGGGCTCAGGGGGCCCAGCGATCGTGTCAGATCATGGCATCCAACCCGTCGGCGCTGGTGCCGCTCAGACCTCCCGATAGGCGCTGCCGTCTTCGGCCAGCGCGGGTTGGTCGAGATAGTGTCCTTGTTTCGGAACCGCGACTTCCCCGAATTGGCGGGCAAGGGCGTGTAGCGCTTCCCGCATGGCTGGGCCCCGCATGGCCATCCCGTGACCCGTCACCACGACCTCAGGATCAAGTGCTGCAAGGGCTTCGACGGAGGTCCGCGACCGCATCCAGTCCACGGTGAAATACATCGGCGGCCCGTGCAGTTCGGGCTCCTGCGTCACGGCGGCGTAGATCGATTCCTGCGCGGTCGTGACGAACGCGTCGCCGGCGATGAGCGTCCGGTCGGCTTCCCGCCACAACGAGACATGGCCCACCGAATGGCCGGGCGTGTGGATCCACCGCCATCCGGGCATGTGGGGCACCGTTCCATCGGCGGGAAGCTCGGCCAGCCTCGCCGACACGTTGACCGGTTTCGTCGGGTAGAGCGGGGCCAACCGCGCCATCAGGCCACCGCCCACCGACGGATCGCCCGGCGGGTAGGCCGCCTCGCCGCCGAGATAGGGAATCTCCAGCCGATGGGCGTAGACCGGCACGTCCCATTCCTCCGCCAAGTCCTCGAGCGCGCCAATATGGTCGAAATGCCCGTGAGTCATCACGATGGCGGCGGGGCGGGCGCCCTCGCCGAAGCGTGCCGCAGCGGCCGACTTGATGGCGCCCTTGCCGCCGATCAGCCCGGCGTCGATCAGCACCCAGCCGCGATCCCCCGCCTGCGGCGTCCCGAACAGGACCACGTTGACGATGGCGATGCGGACCGAGCCAAGGTCGGCGGTGATGTCGTGGACGCCACCATGCGCGGTGGCGTCGATGGCGGCCTCCGCCGCGACCGGGATTTGCTGGGCCATGCTGTTCGTCCTCGCGTGATCCGTTCGGCTTCCAAGTCGCCGAACGGTCATGCCGGTTCCCGGCCGGGCACGAAAAAAAGCGAAAGCCGCTCAGATCTCGTAAGTCAGCGCGTCGGCCTCGAGCTTGCCAAGCGCGCGCATCTCGGCCAGCGAGCGGTTGTCCAGCACGCGGGCGATGGCGTCGCGCACCTCCACCATCATGCGGCGCACCGTGCAATGGGCTTCTTCGGTGCAGTCGGCACAGCGCCGGTAGTAGAGGCGGCTGGCGCAATCGATCGGCGCCAGCGGGCCATCGAGGACGCGGATGATCTCGCCCACGCTGATCTCGCTCGGGCTTTTGGCGAGCGCGTAGCCGCCGCCCTTGCCCTTTTTCGACACCACCAATCCGGCGACGCGCAATTCACCCAGGATGGCGTCCAGGAACTTCTTGGAAATGGCGTTCTGCGTGGCGATAAACGTCACCAGCTCCGGTCGTCCCGGCTCGCATCCGGCGAGGTGAACCATGGCTTTGAGGCCGTACTTCCCCTTCATGGTCAACATGAAGCGGGAAACGCAGTGGTTGGAGCGGGACAGAACGGCAAGCGGAAAGCCTAAGGGTGTCGCGAGTGATCTTTATGCGCCGCGCCCGCCTGGTGTACAAGGCAAAGACAACGGCGACAGGGCGTGTGCCGCCCCAGGGTTTGATCCTAAGGTAAGCGCGCGCGGCCCTACCGGCAAGGAACCAGGATCGATGGACAGGATAAAGACGGCCGGCCTCGACGTCGCCGGTGAGTTGCACGCCTTTCTCGAGGAAGTGTTGCCCGCTTCCGACATGTCGGGCGATGCTTTCTGGAGCGGGTTCGCCGCCCTGCTGCGCGATCTCGGGCCGCGCAATCGCCAGCTGCTGGACGTGCGCGACGAGCTGCAGCGCAAGATCGACGCCTACCATCGCGAGGGTCGCCCGGCTGCCGGCGAGGCATATCTGAACTTCCTGCGCGAGATCGGTTACCTGCTGCCCGAAGCCCCCGACGCGCCGATCGCCACCACCAAGGTCGACGACGAGATCGCCAGGATCGCCGGCCCGCAGCTCGTGGTGCCGATGTCGAACGCCCGCTACACACTCAACGCCGCGAACGCCCGATGGGGCAGCCTTTACGACGCGCTTTACGGCACCGACGCCATCCCGGAGGGCGATGCGGTGCCCGGCAAGGGCCTCGACCCGGTCCGTGCCGCCGCCGTGGTGGTCAGGGCCAAGGCTTTCCTGGACGAGACGTTTCCGCTGGAGGAAGGCTCGCACAGCTTGGCGATCGGCTATTCGGTCGTGGACGGTGTTTTGAAGGTCGACCTCGCCAAGGCGATGGCCCCCGTCGGCCTCAAGCAACCGCAGGCCTTTGTTGGCCACCGGGGCGCCGCGCCGGCGCCGGATGCCGTGCTGTTGGTCCACAACGGCCTTCATGTCGAACTCGTCATCGACCGCGAGCACCCGGTCGGCCGCTCCGATCCGGCGGGCCTCGCCGACGTCGTGATGGAAGCCGCCGTCAGCACCATCGTCGACATGGAGGATAGCGTCGCGGCGGTGGACGCCGCCGACAAGACGACCGTCTACCGGAACTGGCTGGGCCTGATGGACGGCACGCTGTCGGCGGCGTTCGCCAAAGGCGGCCAAACCGTCACGCGCCGCCTCAACGAGGACCGGGCCTACACGGCCGCGGCAGGGGGCGAACTGCGCCTGCCGGGCCGCAGCCTGATGCTGATCCGCAACGTCGGCCACCACATGTTCACCGACGCGGTGCTGGACGAGGCGGGACGGGAAACGCCTGAGGGCTTCCTCGACGCCGCCGTCAGCATCCTGATCGCCAAGCGCAACCTCGACGCGCCGGCCGACATCCGCAACAGCCGCGAGGGCTCGATCTACATCGTCAAGCCCAAGATGCACGGGCCCGACGAGGTGGCTTTCGCCGCCGAGCTGTTCGGCCGCGTCGAGGACCTCGTGGGCCTGCCGCGCAACACGGTGAAGATCGGCATCATGGACGAGGAGCGCCGCACCTCGGTCAACCTCAAGGCCTGCATCGCGGCGGCGGCGAACCGCATCGTGTTCATCAACACCGGGTTCCTGGACCGCACGGGCGACGAGATCCACACCTCCATGGCGGCCGGGCCGATGGTCCGCAAGAACGACATGAAGAACACGGCCTGGATCAAGGCCTATGAGGACGCCAACGTCGACAACGGCATCGCCATGGGGCTGGTCGGCCGGGCGCAGATCGGCAAGGGCATGTGGGCGGCGCCCGACCGCATGGCCGACATGCTGGCCCAGAAGGGCGGGCACCCTAAGGCCGGTGCCACCACCGCCTGGGTACCCTCGCCCACCGCCGCCACGCTGCACGCGCTGCACTACCACGAGACCGATGTCGCGGCCCGCCAGGCGGAGATCGCCCGGCGGCCACGCGCCAGCGTCGAGGCCATCCTGACCATCCCGCTCTCGACCTCGAACTGGGCGCCCGAGGACGTGCAGCAGGAACTCGACAACAACCTGCAGGGTATCTTGGGCTACGTGGTGCGCTGGATCGACCAGGGCGTCGGCTGCTCCAAGGTGCCCGACATCCACGACATCGGCCTGATGGAGGATCGCGCGACCCTCCGCATATCCAGCCAGCACGTCGCCAACTGGCTGGAGCACGGCATCGTCACGCAAGGGCAGGTTGAGGAAACGCTGCGCCGCATGGCGGCCGTGGTGGACCGCCAGAACGCCGGCGACCCCGCCTACACCCCCATGACGCCCGGGTTCGACGGCAACGCTTTCGGGGCCGCCCACGACCTCGTGTTCAAAGGGCGGGCGCAGCCCAACGGTTATACGGAGTTCGTGCTGCACGCGCGGCGGCGGGCCGCGAAGGAACTTGGGACGGGCGGTTGAACGCGTCGCCCGCTTCACGCCTGTCCAGGTGAACGGTGCGGACCAGCCGGTTAGCTGGTCCATCCAAAAAGAACGCCGCCGTCCCGAATTTCAGAATTGAAAGTAGATGAATTCGCTATATCCGCCGATCGCCCGCACGGCGAGGCCAAGCAGGATGCCG
>CALMOK010000152.1:0-10850 GCA_937871825.1 uncultured Alphaproteobacteria bacterium | reverse complement strand
GCGTTGACTTGCAACGTAAGGCGCCCCGCAGGTCCTGTCGGGGTTGCCGAATAACCGGGTGAGTCGAGGCCAACGGCGAAGCGTCGGACGATCTGTTGGCTGTTCGGCGCCAGGAACGCGAGAAGCAGCGCCGCCGCGATGAAGGCGAGGTCGGTCGGCACGAAACTCATCTCGCGCACAGGAAGATGTAAGATCCGCCCGAGTGTGCGAAACAGGCCTCCATCTGGAAGGGCCAGGCCGTTGAAGCCGATCATGCCGCGCCAGATCGAGGCGGCGGTCGAAAGATCGGGTGAGCGGAACGGCACCCAGGCCGCCACCACGCCGAGGAGGGTCAAGGCCCAAGCCACGAGCGCCGGCGGTCGCAGCGCAGGCCGGCATTTACTCAGCGATGCCCAAAGATGCGCGAACGTCAGCATGGCCCCGTGCAAGGCGCCCCAGACGATGAAGGTCCATCCGGCGCCGTGCCAGGCGCCCCCGAGCACCATGGTGAGGAACAGGTTGCGATAGCGTCGCACGTCCCCGCGTCGACTGCCGCCCAGCGTGAAATAAAGGTAATCGCGCAGGAACCGCGACAATGTAATGTGCCAGCGGCGCCAGAACTCAATGATGCTCGTGCTTTTGTAGGGCGAATTGAAGTTGAGCGGAAGGTCGATGCCGATCGTTCGCGAGATGCCGATAGCCATGTCGGAATAGCCCGAAAAATCGAAGTAGATCTGCGCCGTGTAGGCGAGCGCCGCCGCCCAGGCCTCGACAAGGGTCGGATGCGACCCTGCGTGGACGGCGTTGAAAAGCACGCTTGATGTTGCCCCCACTTGGTCGGCGATCAACGTCTTTTTCGCGAGCCCGATCGCGAACACGGCCAGACCCGCGTAAAGGTCGATCCATGGTGCTTTCCGTTCCACGCGCCTGAACTGCGGCATCATCTCCTTGTGGTGGAGAATGGGACCGGCGATCAGGTGAGGGAAGAAGGTGACGAACAGGAAGTACGACAGCGGGCTGCGCTCGTTGACCTCGCCCCGGTAGGTGTCGACCAGAAATGCGATCTGGGTGAAGGTGAAGAAGGAAATGCCAACTGGCAGGATGATGCGCGCCGCTGGTCCGTTGCCCAGGCCGATGATCGACAACTGATCGGCGAAAAAATCGAAGTATTTGAAATATCCCAGCAAGACGAGGTTCAATGCCAAACCGGCGTAGAACACCAGGGTCCGGGTCGCCGAACGGGGCAGGGCCGTCATGCCGAGCGCCGACGCGTAATTTCCGGCAATCGAGACCACGATCAGCCAGGGCTACAGGCGTTCGCCCGATAGGTAGAAGAGGTAGGACAGCCCTGCCAGGACCAGGATCACCAGACCGGCACCGGCAAAGCGGCGAGCCAGCCAGGTCAGAACCAGCGTTGCAGGCAGGAAGCCGAAAAGAAACGGGTATGAGTTGAACAGCACGGCTTCACCTCGCCGCTTGTATGTTCAAGCCGGCCGTCGCCGCCGCAGCGACATGCTTGCGACCATCGGCCATGAGGTGCCCGCAGGCGCACCAGCGATCCGAGAAGAGGTCTCCTGGCCCAATATCGGACAAATCGACGGCGTCGATCCCGGCAGTTCGTAAATCGCCTAGAAGGCCCAGGGCAAACTGCCTGACGGTTTGGCCGAGTTCGGGGCTGAGGGTCTCGATATCCTGGAAGTCGATCGGCAGGACAACCACGAGAACCCGTTTACCCAAGCTTTTTCCCAACACCGTGATCCGGGCAAGATCGTCGATGTTGTTCCGCCGCGGTGCGGTCCTCGCATAGGAGTTCCAATAGCCCGCCTCGATGAAGCTACGATTTCTACCGAGGCTTTCCGGACAGGCCTGCCCCTGCTTCTCGACCGTGAAGAACTCGGTCTTCCGCCCGTTATAATCCGGGTAGATGACACCCTTGTAGCTGAATGGCGTTTGATAGACCTGGGGTGCGGCCGCCATGCCGTTCCCCCTCATCAGGCGCGCCGCGACGTCGTTAGCCCGATAGCCGCTGGATGCGAGGCGAAAGAAGAGTTGAGCCTGCAGGCTGGTATCGTCCTCGTTAAGAAGTTGGGATGTCGACAAGAAGTAGACCACATTCGATATTTTGGGCGAACGCAAGGCCAGCGTCGCGAAGTTGAGGCTGTCGGAGAAAACCTGCCCTCCGAAGCTCAAATCGATCGTGTCGCGACCGCTATCGTCGCGGAGCATTTCGGCGATGCCGCGCTTATCCACGTCGCACGACGAGACATGCGCGACGACGCTCGTACCCACGACGGCGACCTTTTGATCGCCGTGCCCCAGTGAGGCCCTTGCAAGTCGCAGAACGAGTGTTGGTCCAGGTGAATCAGGCAACGGGAAAAAAAGCACACCTATAAAGCCGGTGATAAGGACGACTGAAAGTCCGGCCGACTTGAACAAGCCGCGTATTGTTGACATCCAGTCCCCGTCTCATCTGGCAGAACGCTAAGGCATGTCGCCTATACAGCGTCGGACGAGGCTGCTCAAACATTCTCATGCGTCTGGGACGATCAGGATCGTGAGAATGCAGGTTCGCACTCATCAATGGCGCGGCAGCAGGAGCGTCCCGCCATCAAGCGGTCACGCCGCGACGCTGATGCTGCCCCCTCACGTCTGCCCCGCCTTAAGCTTGTAGAAAATGTGATGCCCGATCACGTCCATCTTCTTGAGCCGTGACGCCCAAGTCGGCCGCACGTATTTGGCGTGGTAGTGCGTCGCGCCGCCAACGTCGGACACGTAGGCGCTGCCCTCCGTCACCTCCCGGGCGACGCGGACGGCCTGGGCCCAGGCCTCGCCCTCGTTGACGTGAAGCGCGTGGCCCTCGCAGGCGAAGGAGAACTGGCAGGCGTTGCGGTGCTGCTGGTTCTGGAACACGACCCCGCAGACGCTTGTGGGGTAGAGCCCGCTGCTCACCCGGTTGAGCACAACCTGGGCCACGGCGGCCTGACCTTCCTCGGGCTCGCTGCGCGCCTCGAAGTAGATGGCCTCCGCCAGGCACTTCTGCTCGCTGGCGACCTGGGTGGCGTCGATCAGCGCCGCGTAATCGGGATGGGCGGGCGTGATGCCGACCGCCGTCACGTCGCCCCGCACGACGCCCTTGGGACCGCGCGAGAATTTCGGCAAGGCCCCGATCTCGACCGGAAGGGCGTCGTTGGCCACGGGGGTCGAGGACTCAATGGCGGCGGCACGCGAAACCGTGGGGGTCGAGCCATCCTGGGCGTGGGGCGTCGTGTCGCCCGAGCCTTGCGCCGGCGAGGCCGCCGCCGAGGTGGGCGCCGTGGTCAAGGCCGCGCCGTCGGGTAAGGGCTCGAAGGTGGCGACGCTTTCGGGGCCGGGGACCGGGCCGGTGTCGGCCACGAAATCGGTCGGCTCGTTCCGCGGGTCCTCGTCGCCGAACAGGATGGCGGCCCCGCGCGCCGCCTCGAGCGAGCCGGCCTTGCGGAGCTTGGCGTCGAAAGTCGGCCGCAAGCCCACCGCCGGGTCGCCCTTGTGGCTACGGTCGACGGTCGGCAAGCCCTTGGCCTGGGGTTTCAACACCGGTTTGGGATCGATCTCGTCGGCATCGGCCTGGTATTCGGCAGGGTCGCCCACCACCAGCCGCGCTTCGCGCAGCACCGGGTCGCCGGCCGGAAGCTTGAAACCGAACGCGGGCCCACCCAGGCCGTCGGCCGGCATGGGAATCAGGACGCCGGGTTCAGCTGCGGCCTCCAGGCGGAACAGCCGGCTGGCATCGAGCCGCGTGTCCTGCCCGGCGTCCGCCGCGTAGGACACCAGCATGACCAGCGCCGCGCACCATGGCGCCACGGTCCCGGCCGCCCAGGCGAACCCACCCTTGCGCCTGCTTTTCGCCCGGACCCCGATCCGTGAGCCGACCATGCAAAACCTTCAACAACCGCTGGATCGTCACGCTGTTCGTGCCGAGACTTCGGTTATCCAAATTTAGGCTTGATGGTTGGTTAATGGCGCGGGCTGGGGTGCCGTTCAGCCGCCTTCCTGCACCCGCACCCCCATGGCGGCGTGGGCCGCGGCCAGGCGGGCGATCGGCACCCGGAAGGGCGAGCAGGACACGTAATCGAGCCCGACCTTCTCGCAGAAGGCGATCGAGGCCGGGTCCCCGCCGTGTTCGCCGCAAATGCCGAGCTTGATGTCCGGCCGCGTGGCGCGCCCCCGCTCGGCCGCGAGTTCGACGAGTTGGCCGACGCCCTCCTGGTCGAGCGTCACGAAGGGGTCGGCGGGCAGGATGCCCTTGGTGGTGTAGGGGCCGAGGAACGAGGCGGCGTCGTCGCGGCTGATGCCCAGCGTGGTTTGCGTGAGGTCGTTGGTGCCGAAGGAGAAGAATTCCGCCGAGCGCGCGATCTGCCCCGCCATCAGGGCGGCGCGCGGCAGTTCGATCATGGTCCCGATCTGGTAGGGGATGGTGACGCCGCTCTCGCGTTCAACGGCGTCCGCCATGGCGACGATGCGGGCCTTGGTGAGGTCGAGCTCGGCGACCGTCATCACCAGCGGCACCATGATCTCGGCCGTGACGGGCTGGCCGGTCTTGGCCTGGGCGGCCACCGCGCCCTCGAAGATGGCCCGCGCCTGCATCTCGGCGATCTCGGGATAGGCGATGGCGATGCGCACGCCCCGGAAGCCCAGCATGGGGTTGAATTCGTGCAGCTCCTGGGCCCTGCGGCGCAGCTTCTCGACGCCCATGTCCATGGCGCGGGCGACCTCCGCCATCTCGGCATCGGTATGGGGCAGGAATTCGTGCAAGGGCGGGTCGAGCAGCCGGATGGTCACCGGCAGCCCCGCCATGATGGCGAAGAGTTCGGCAAAATCCTTGCGCTGGATGGGCAGCAGCTTGGCAAGCGCGGCCCGCCGGCCCGCCTCGTCGTCGGCCAGGATCATCTCGCGCACCGACACGATGCGGTCGGCGTCGAAGAACATGTGCTCGGTGCGGCAAAGGCCGATGCCTTCCGCCCCGTAGCGGCGCGCCGTGCGGGCGTCGAGCGGGGTTTCGGCATTGGCCCGCACCTTCATGCGGCGGACCCCGTCGGCCCATTCCATGACCGTCGAAAAGTCGCCCGACAGTTCCGGCTCCCGCATGGCGACGCGGCCGCGCAGAACCTGCCCGCTCGATCCGTCGATGGTGACGACGTCGCCCTTGGCCAGGGTAACGCCGCCGCACGTCATGGTCTTGGCCGCGTAATCGACGCGGATGGAGCCGGCGCCCGACACGCACGGCTTGCCCATGCCGCGCGCCACCACGGCGGCGTGGCTCGTCATGCCGCCCCGGGTTGTCAGCACGCCTTCGGCGGCATGCATGCCGTGAATGTCCTCGGGCGAGGTTTCGACCCGCACCAGGATCACCGGGCGGCCGGCGGTTTTCAGGCTTTCGGCATCGTCCGAGTTGAACACGATCTCGCCGCAGGCGGCGCCCGGGGAGGCCGGCAAGCCCGTCGCGATCACATCGCGCGCGGCCGTTGGATCGATCGTGGGGTGCAGCAATTGATCGAGCGAGGCGGGGTCGATACGCTTGACGGCTTCGTCCCGGCCGATGAGCCCCTCGTTGGCCATGTCGACCGCGATCCGCAGCGCCGCCTTGGCGGTGCGCTTGCCGCTGCGGGTTTGCAGCATCCAGAGCTTGCCGCGCTCAACCGTGAACTCCATGTCCTGCATGTCGCGATAATGCCGCTCGAGCAGGTTTGTGGTGCGCACGAACTCGGCGAACACGGCCGGCATCACGCGCTCCATGGAGGGCTTGTCGGACATCGCCTCCTCCCGCGCCGCTTCCGTGATGTTCTGCGGCGTGCGGATGCCCGCCACCACGTCCTCGCCCTGCGCGTTGACCAGGAACTCGCCGTAGAGCGCGTTCTCGCCCGTTGAAGGATTGCGGGTGAAGGCGACGCCCGTGGCCGAAGTGTCGCCCATGTTGCCGAACACCATGGCCTGCACGGTGACGGCGGTGCCCCATTCCTCGGGAATGGTGTTGAGCCGACGGTAGGTGACGGCGCGGTTGTTCATCCAGGACGAGAAGACCGCCCCGATCGCGCCCCAGAGCTGGGCGTGGGGATCCTGCGGGAAGGGCTTGCCGATCGCGATCTCGACCTTGTCCTTGTAGGCCGCCACGACAGCCCGCCAACCGTCGGCGTCGAGGTCGGTGTCGAGCAGGAAACCGTGACGCTCCTTATAGTCTTCGAGGATGTCCTCGAAATGATGGTGGTCGAGGTCGAGCACCACGTTGCAGTACATCTGGATGAAGCGGCGGTAGCTGTCGAAAGCGAAGCGTTCGTCGCCCGAGGAGCGGGCCAGGGCCAGCACCGTCTCGTCGTTGAGCCCGAGGTTCAGCACCGTGTCCATCATGCCCGGCATCGAGGCGCGGGCCCCAGAGCGGACCGAGACCAGCAGGGGGTTGACGGCATCCCCGAAACCGCGCGCGGTCAGGTGGCCGACATGGTCGAGCGCGGCATTGACCTGCGCGGCGAGGTCCTCCGGAAAGCTCTGTCCGTTGGCGTAAAAGTCCGTGCAAACCTCCGTGGTGACCGTGAAGCCCGGCGGCACCGGCAGCCCGAGGTTCGACATTTCGGCGAGGTTGGCGCCCTTGCCGCCCAGCAGGTTCTTCATCCCGCTTGCGCCCTCGGCCATCCCGTCTCCGAACGTGTAGACCCACTTCGTCATCGCGAACTCCCCCCGGGTTTCATTGATGTGGCGTCGGACTGTGGCGACCGATCTTGCAGCCATCGATACCCGTCGCGGGTCAGGATTTCCAAGACTTTCTCAGTCGCAAACCGAAGATCGTCCAGGTCATGCCGTAGAAGAGCAGGTCGAGGCCAAGAAACGTACCGAGGATGAGCAGGCTGTTTCCTGGCCACCCGAGTACGATCAACAGACCTAATATCGCCGTGAGAACGCCCGCAACGGTAACCATGCCCCTTGATGACGATCCGGCTATGCGGGTCCCGATCACCACGCGGGTGATGCCCGTTGCCAGCAGCCCGGCGCCGAGCGCCAGGGTGATGACGACCGAAGCCGTTTCCGGCAAGGCGACAGCGGCGGCGCCCGCCACAAGGTACAGGAGGCCGGCAGCCTCCCATAGCAGCATGCGGCCCCAGGTCCGGGTGCGAAGGCCGACGCCGATCTCGACGACGCCAGCCAGCATCATGAAAGACCCGACCACCAGCACGGACGCGATCGTCGCGGTTTCGGTGAGAACGAGGGCCACCAGTCCCATGGCGGCGCAGAATAGGCCGAAGGCGAGGATCCAGCCCCAGCGACGCCGTAACCGGGACGCGGTTGCGCCGGCCGGGTCGTTGCCGGACGGCGCCCTGTTGAAAGGTGTCACGGTCTTCCTTTCCAGCCACCGTCTGGCCCAACGGTCGTTATGCGGGGCTGCCCAAGATCCGACGCCGCCGGATGCCAGTATTTACAACACGTGAACAGGGCCGAACCAGACCGGTCCTTGTGGATTTGCGTCATGATCGGTTTTCGGTATAGCTCGACCCAATTACATTTCAAACGCTACACGTTCAGCGCGAGTTTTCCTTGATGACCGTTCCGACGCCGCTTCTCGATGGTCTTGATACACCGGATCTGCTCCGGCGATTGCCTGAAAGCGACCTGCAACGTGTAGCCGATGAACTGCGAGCCGAAACCATCAGCGCCGTTTCGGTGACGGGCGGGCACCTTGGTGCCGGCCTGGGCGTGATCGAACTCACTGTGGCACTCCACTATGTGTTCAATACGCCACAGGACCGTATAATCTGGGATGTCGGGCACCAAGCTTATCCCCATAAAATCTTGACCGGGCGGCGCAAGCGCATCCGCACCCTTCGTCAGGGCGGGGGATTGTCGGGCTTCACAAAGCGCAGCGAGAGTGAATACGACCCGTTCGGGGCCGCCCACTCGTCGACGTCGATCTCCGCCGGGCTTGGCATGGCGGTGGCGCGCGACCTCGCGGGCGGCAGCAACAACGTGGTGGCGGTGATCGGCGACGGCTCGATGTCGGCCGGCATGGCCTACGAGGCCATGAACAACGCGGGGTCGATGCATTCCCGCCTGATCGTTATCCTCAACGACAACGACATGTCGATCGCCCCCCCGGTGGGGGCGATGTCGGCCTATCTGGCGCGGCTCGTTTCGGGCGGGACCTACCGGTCGCTGCGCGACTTCGGCAAGCAGATGGCCAAGCTGCTGCCCAAGTTCGTCTACGACAAGGCGCGCAAAACGGAAGAATACGCCCGCGGCTTCTTCACCGGCGGCACCATGTTCGAGGAACTCGGCTTCCTCTACATCGGCCCGATCGACGGGCATAACCTCGACCACCTGCTTCCCGTCCTGAAGAACGTGCGCGACAGCGAGTCCGGGCCCGTGCTGATCCACGTCGTGACCCAGAAGGGCAAGGGCTATGCCCCCGCCGAGGCTGCGGCCGACAAATATCACGCGGTTTCGACCTTCGACGTCATCGACGGTGCCCAGGCGAAGTCCAAGCCCAACGCACCGGCCTACCAGCGCGTGTTCGGCGAAAGCCTCATCAAGGAAGCCGAGAAGGACGACAAGGTGGTGGCCATCACGGCCGCAATGCCGTCCGGCACGGGTATCGACCTATTCGGACAAGCCTTCCCGACCCGTACCTTCGACGTCGGCATCGCCGAGCAGCATGCCGTCACCTTCGCGGCCGGCATGGCGACCGAAGGGTTCAAGCCGTTCTGCGCCATCTATTCCACGTTCCTGCAGCGCGCCTACGACCAGGTGGTGCATGACGTGGCGATCCAGAACCTGCCGGTGCGCTTCGCGCTCGATCGTGCCGGCCTTGTCGGGGCCGACGGGGCCACCCACGCGGGCTCCTTCGACCTCGCCTACCTCGGCTGCCTCCCCAACATGATGATCATGGCGGCGGCCGATGAGGCCGAACTCGTCCACATGGTGGCGACCCAGGTGGCGTATGACCAAGGACCATGCGCCTTGCGCTACCCGCGCGGGGAAGGCGTTGGTGTTGACATGCCGGAGGTTGGCGTGCCGCTCGAGATCGGCAAGGGCCGGGTTCTCCGCGAGGGCAAGCAGGTCGCCATCTTTTCGCTCGGCACCCGATTGGCCGAAAGCCTCAAGGCGGCGGACCAGCTCGCCGCCCAGGGCTTTTCGACCACTGTGGCGGACGCCCGTTTCGCCAAGCCGCTCGACCGGGACCTGTTGCGACGGCTGGCCGCCACGCACGATGTGCTGATCACCGTGGAGGAGGGCTCCGTCGGCGGGTTCGGCTCCTTCGTGCTGCACGCCCTGTCCGAGGACGGCCTGCTCGACGGTGCCTTGAAGGTGCGGACGCTTGTGCTGCCGGACGTGTTCCAGGATCACGACAAGCCCGAGCGCATGTATGCCGCCGCAGGCCTCGACGCGAAGGCGATCGTCGGCAAGGCGCTCGACGCGATCGGCCACACGACGCTGGTGGCCAAGAAGCCCGTCAAGCCCACCCTGGCGCGGAGCGAACGGTAAGGCTCGATCGCGGCGGTCCCGGATGACCACATGACGCTCCGGGCCGACGTCGCCGTGGTGCAGGCTGGATTGTTCGAAAGCCGCGCCAAGGCTCGCGAGGCGATCGAGGCCGGTCTCGTGACCGCCAATGGAACGGTGGTCGGCAAACCGTCGACACCGATCGCCGCCGATGCGGTGTTGACCGCCCAGCCGAGCTACCCCTGGGTGTCGCGCGGCGGCGTGAAGCTCGCGGCAGCGCTCGATCGGTTCGGCTTCGACCCGGCTGGCAAGCGGTGCCTCGACGTCGGTGCTTCGACGGGCGGTTTCGCCGACGTCCTGCTGACGCGCGGTGCCGCCCAAGTGATCGCCGTGGATGTCGGGCGCGCACAATTGCACCCGTCCCTCGCGGGCCATCCCCGATTGACCTCCCTGGAAGGTCTCGACGCCCGTCACCTCACGGCCGAGCATGTCGCCGAACCGGCCGACTTGCTCACCCTTGACGTGAGCTTCATCTCGCTTCGCCTTGTTGTTCCTGGCGTTCTCGACCTTTGTACGCCGAGGGGTGAAGTCGTGGCCTTGGTCAAGCCACAGTTCGAAGCCGGCTTCGGCCGCGTGAATAAAGGGGTCGTTCGCGATCCGGCGATCCACCAGGAGGTTTGTGCCACCATTCGCGCCTTGTTCGAAGACCTGGGCTGGAGCGTCATCGACGTGGTGCCGTCCCCCATCCAGGGCGGGGATGGCAACCAGGAGTTCCTGCTCGGCGGTCGTCGGCGATGAGGGCCGTCACCCTTGACATCGAACGCCTGGGACAGCGGGGCGAGGGCGTGGCGCAGGGCACGGGCGGGCCGGTCTACCTGCCCGACGCCTTGCCGGGCGAGCGCGTGTCGGCCGCCCTTGAGGGCGAACGCGGACGGGTGCTCGACATTCTCTCGCCAAGCCCGGACCGGATCGCGCCCATCTGCCCCTACTACGGCGTGTGCGGCGGCTGTGCGATCCAATCGTTGGCGGCGGGGCCTTATGGCGCGTGGAAGCGCGGGCTGCTCGTTTCCGCGCTCTCGATGGCGCGGGTGGACGCACCAGTCGAGGCTCTCGTGCCCGCCCATGGCGAGGGCCGGCGACGCGCGACCTTTCATGCGCGCGCCGCAAGATCGCCCAACCTGCTGGCGACGAGCCCGATCGAGGTCGGCTTCATGCAGGCCAGGGCGCACGAGATCGTCGATCTCGCTTTCTGCCCCATTCTTTCGCCCGCCATGTCGGGCGCGTTGCCGGCTGCGCGTGCCCTTGCCGACGCCCTGACGGTCACCGGCAAGCCGCTGGACATCGTGGTGACGGCGACGCTCGCGGGGCTCGACGTCGATCTGCGCGGTTGCGGCCCGCTGGACGAGACG
>CALMOK010000151.1 GCA_937871825.1 uncultured Alphaproteobacteria bacterium | reverse complement strand
CACCATGGTCGCTCATTGGACGGCCAGCAGGGCGACGGCGACGCGGCGTCCCTCCGCGATCAGCACGTTATAGGTGCGGGCCGCCGCACCGGTCGCCATGGGGTCAAAGCGGATGCCGGCCGCCTTCAAGCGCTCGCGCAAGGCCGCGCTCAAGGGCACGAGATCGGTGCCCGTGCCGACGAGCAGGAGTTCGATGCTGCCCGCCTCGGCGTCGAGAACCGGGCCGAGCGTTTCAGCGGTGATCTCCGACGGGGCCGTCGCCTGCCAAGCGAAAACGCCAGTGGCCAGAACGATCACCGAACCTTTGTGCGACATGCCGGCGAAGCGGAAGCCCCCATTGCCATAGGCTTCGACGACGTGATTGCCGGGAACGAAGCCTTCGAGGCGCTCGCCGTCCATTATGGATTCCTTGCGGGAGCCGATCAGGCCGTCGCCCGCTTGGCTTTCGCCAGCGGAGCACCGGGTAAGCCGCCGGTCGCGGCGCTGTCCCGCACCTCGGTGCGAACGCCGAGGTAGATCAGGATCGGCGAGCAGATGAAGACCGACGAATAAGTGCCGACGAAAATGCCCCACATCATGGCGAGCGAGAAGGACTTGATGACTTCGCCGCCGAAGAACACAAGGGCGAGGAGGGCGAGGAACACCGTGGTGGCCGTCATGATGGTGCGCGGCAGGACGGCGTTGATCGACATGTCAATCATGTCGGCGGTAGAGATGCGCTTGTACTTACGCATGACCTCGCGGATCCGGTCGAGCACCACGACGGCCTCGTTGAGCGAATAACCCACGATGGTCAGGATGGCGGCGATGGATGTCGTGTTGAATTCGAGGTGGGTGACGGAGAAGAACCCCACGGTCAGCAGGAGGTCGTGCATAGTGGCGATGACGGCGCCAACCGCGAATTGCCACTCGAACCGGAACGCGAGGTAGACCAGCACGGCGAGGATCGACACGACGACGCCGAGGGTTCCCGATTGCACGAGTTCGCCGGACACCCGTGGGCCAACGACCTCGACGCGCCGCACCTCGTAGCCGTCGCCGATCGCCTCCCTCAGCTTGTTGACGGCGGCCTGCTGGGCCGGATCGCCGCCCGGCTGTAGGCCAATGCGCAACGTGACGTCCGACGGCTGGCCGAAGCCCTGCACCTCGAGGTGCCCGAGCCCAAGTCCTTCGCCAACGCCGCGAAGGGTCGCAAGGTCGGCCGTGCCCGATTTCGCCCGCAACTCCAGCAAGGTGCCGCCCGCGAAATCGATGCCGAAATTGACGCCGACGAGGACAAACATGACGACCGAGATGATCGACATCAGGGCAGAGAACGGATAGCTCACACGCCGAAAGCGCATGAACCCGAATTTCGTGTTCTCCGGGGCGAGGCGAAGGAGCTTCATCCTTTGAACCTTGAACATGCGTGCGTCACTGGCCAGACCTCGTCAGATCGGAAGCTGCGTCGGCCGCTTGGCCCGGTACCAGACGGCGATCATCATCCGGGTCATGGTCACGGCCGTTACCACCGACGTGAGGATGCCGAGCCCCAGCGAGACAGCGAACCCGCGCACCGGTCCCGATCCGAACAGGTACAGGATCAACGCCGCCACAAACATGGTGACGTTGGAGTCGATGATCGTGGCGAAAGCGCGTTTGAAGCCGGAGTCCAGCGACGCGATGATGGAGCGGCCTGAATGGGCCTCCTCGCGGATGCGCTCATAGATCAGCACGTTGGCATCGACCGCCAAGCCGATCGTCAACACGATCCCGGCTATGCCCGGCAGCGTCAGCGTCGCGCCGAGCAGCACCATGGCGGCAAAGATCAGCAGGATGTGAACCGCGAGGGCGATGTCGGCGAAAATGCCGAACACCCCGTAGGTGGTCACCATGTAGGTGAGCACCAGAACGGAAGCGACGTAGAAAGCTGTCTTTCCGGCATTGATGGAATCCTGCCCGAGACCGGGCCCGACTGTCCGCTCTTCCACCACCGTCAGCTTGGCGGGTAGGGCACCGGCGCGCAGCAGCACCGCGAGGTTGTTGGCCTCTTCCACGGTGAACCCGCCGGAGATCTCGCCCGAGCCGCCGGGGATCGGGCCACGGATGACGGGAGCGGAAACCACCTTGCCGTCGAGCACGATGGCGAAGCGCTTGCCGACGCTTTCGGCCGTCACCTGCCCGAACTGCTGGCCGCCGCGCAGGTTGAAGCGGAAGTTCACCACGGGTTGGCCGGTTTGCTGGTTGAAGCCCGGGGAAGCGTCCGTGAGATCCTCGCCCTGCACCATCACCTGGCGCTCGACGGGCGTGGTCCCGGGCTCGTCCGACTTGTAGTTCGGCAGTTGCTCGAGTTCGGCCGGGTTGGCGCCGGTGTCGGCCACCAGCCGGAATTCAAGCTTGGCGGTTGTGCCCAGGAGGTCCTTCAGGCGCTGCGTGTCCTGCAGGCCCGGCACCTCGACGAGGATGCGGTCGTTGCCGACGCGCTGGATGTTGGGTTCCGTGGTCCCGAGCGCGTCGACGCGGCGGCGCAGGACCTCGATGGATTGATCAACCGCGCGGCGCACCCGGTCGCTGATGCCGGCCTCCGTCAGGTTGAGCTGGATGGGCCCGTCACCCGCCTGGTTCACCGTGAAGTTGGCGACGGCGCCCGTGAGGCTGGCCCCGATCGGGGCCGCAAGCGACTGGAGCTTCGGCAACAGCTTGTCGCGCTCGGCCGCGTCGGGCACGCGCATCTGCACGCCTCTCGTCTGCATGCCGACGCCGCCCGTCAAGCGGATGTTCTGTTCGCGCAGCACACGCCGCACATCATCGCGCAGGTTCTCGACTTGCGTCTTGGTCACCGCGCTGGCGTCCACTTCGAGCAGCACATGGGCACCGCCCTGCAGGTCGAGGCCGAGCACGATCGCCCGGGCCGGCAACCAGGACGGGGTGTTGCGGATCAGGGCGTCGCGCGCCTCGGGCGACAACAGGCTGGGAAAGACCAGGAAGAGCGCCAGCAAGGTGCCGATCAGAGTCGAGACGATCTTCCAGGTGGCGAACCGCATCATGGGATTGCTTCAACACTCGCTTCGAAGGGCGCCCGCGGCGCTCCAGTTGCAGGCGCGGCCGGGCCACCGCCCGGTCATTTGAGCCGACATCAAACCTTGACGGCGGTGTCCTTCACGGGCTCGCCCTTGGCGCGCACTTCCGAGATCATCTGCCGCAGCAGGCGGACCCTGACGTTGGGTGAAATCTCAAGCTCGATCTCGCTCGGCTCCGTGGCCTTGGTGACCTTGCCAATCAGTCCGCCGGACGTCACCACCGTGTCGCCGCGCCTGACGTTGCCGACGAGGTCCCGATGATCCTTGGCGCGCTTTTGCTGCGGACGCAGGATCAGGAAATACATGATGACCAGGATGACGGCGAACGGCGCCATCTGCAGGATCAGGTCCATACCATTCGACGTCATGCCGGGCGTCTGGGCAAAAGCGGGCGTGAACAAAGGGGAAGAACTCCAGGGCTCGGCCGGGTTTGAACCCGGTCCAACGAGCGGCGCGGACTATACAAGCCGCCGAACCGATTGCAATGGCGCGCCGGCCGGTGTTGCCGGGCCGGCGCGCCACCCGTCAAAAGCCCGCGACGGCGTGCGGCACGTAGGGCTGCTCCAAGTCCGCCACCTCGGCGCTCGAAAGCTTGAGGCCGAGCGCCGCCACCGCGTCGTCGAGGTGGTGGGGCTTAGTGGCACCGATGATGGGCGCGGTCACGCCCGGTTTACCCAGCAGCCAGGCGAGCGCCACCTGGGCGGGTGGCACCCCCCGCTTCTCGGCAAGCGCCACCACGGCGGCGACGACCGCCTTGTCGCCGGCATCCGTCTTGTAGAGCGTCTTGCCGAACTGGTCGGTTTCGGCCCGCTTGGTGGTGGGTTCGTCCTGCCAGGGACGGGTGAGCTTGCCGCGCGCGAGGGGGCTCCACGGTATGACGCCGACGCCCTCCGCCAAGCAAAGCCCGATCATCTCCCGCTCCTCCTCGCGGTAAAGGAGGTTGTAGTGGTTCTGCATGGACACGAACCGCGTCCAGCCATGCCGGTCGGCGAGGTGAAGGGCCCTGCAGAACTGCCACGCGTGCATGGAGGACGCGCCGATGTAGAGCGCCTTGCCGGCCTTGACCACGTCGTGCAGCGCTTCAAGCGTTTCCTCGATGGGCGTGACGGCGTCGAAGCGGTGGATCTGGTACAGGTCGACGAAGTCGGTCCCAAGCCGCCGGAGGCTCGCGTCGATCTCGGCCATGACCGCCTTGCGGGACAGGCCGCGCCCGTTGGCGTCCTGGCGCATCGGCCCGTGCACCTTGGTGGCGAGCACGACCTCGTGGCGCGGCACGTAGTCGAGCAGCGCGCGACCGACGATCTCCTCGCTCGATCCGTCCGAGTAAACATTCGCGGTGTCGAAGAAGCTGAGCCCGAGGTCGAGCGCCCGCTTGATGAACGGCCGGCTTTCAGCCTCGCCCAAGGTCCAGGGATGGTTTCCCCGGTCGGGCTCGCCATAGGTCATGCAGCCGAGGCAGAGCCGCGAAACGCGGAGCCCAGACCGGCCGAGGTTGACGTGATCCAACGGTGATCATCCTTCAAGTTGTGGTCGATTGCATGCGGATGTGGGTTGCGGCGGCGGGTCGGCAAGATCGCCGAGCCGCGTTGCACCCGTCGGACCGGCTCTCTATAGAATGCCGCTCCGAACGAAACGGACGCCGCCATAAGGTCGTCCGCAGCCGCCGCTCACGAGACCGGACATGCTTGAAAGTCTGCGCGCCATCCAGAACACGAAGGCGGGCAAAGCCATTCTCGCCACGATCATGGGCCTTATCATGGTCAGCTTCGTGATCTGGGGAATCGGTCCCGTCTTCAATGGCTTCAACGCCAATCAGATCGCAACGGTGGGCGGTTCGACCGTGACGGTGGACGCCTTCCGTCAAGCCTACCAGGGCGAGTCGCAGCAGCTTCAGCAACGGACCAAACGCGTGATCACAAACGCGCAAGCCCATCAATACGGGATCGACACGCAGGTGTTGTCGCGGCTCGTGTCCGAGGCGGTGCTCGACAACCAGGCCTCGGCGCTGGGCCTCTCGATCTCCGACCCCCAGGTCGCCAAGGCCATCGTGTCGGATCCATCCTTCAAGGGCGCCAACGGGCAGTTCGACCGGGGCCGCTTCAACGCGATCCTGCGCGAGAACGACACCAACGAGCAGAGCTTCGTGCGCGAACAACGCGCCGTCTACCTCCGGCAGGAGCTTGTCCAGGGGTTGGTTGGTGCCGTGAGGACGCCGCGGGTCGCCCTCGACGCGCTACATCGCTTCCAGGCCGAAACACGGAGCCTCGACTATGTGGTGCTGCCGGCCAGCGCGGCGGGTGACATCCAGGCTCCGGACGACGCCACACTGCAGAAGTTCTTCGACGACCGCGCCCCAAGCTTCCGGGCGCCGGAATACCGCAAGCTGGTCGTCCTGCCCCTGCTTGCCGCGACGCTCGCCAGGCCCGACCAGGTTTCAGAAGCCGACATCGCCAAGCTTTATGACGGCGTGAAGGACGCCCGCTACACGACCCCCGAGTACCGGACCCTGCAGCAGATCGCCTTCCCGAACGAAGCCGACGCGGTCACCGCGGCCGCCCGCATCAAGGCGGGCACGAGCTTCGCCGATGTCGCGGCAGAGCGGAAGCTGACCGACAAGGACATCGACCTCGGGCGCGTGACAAAGGGTGGGCTGTTCGACAAGGCGGTCGCGGAGGCCGCTTTCGGGCTTCCCGCCGACGGCGTCAGCGATCCGGTCAAGACCGCTTTCGGGGCGACGATCGTGCGCGTAGCCGCCATCGAGCCCGCCTCGGTCAAGCCGCTCGCCGACGTCGCGTCTGAGCTGCGGGCCGAGATCGCGGCATCCCGGACGGGCGACGCCATCCGCAGCCTGCACGACAAGGTCGAGGACGCGCGCGCCTCGGGGCAGGATCTCGCGGCGGCGGCGCAGGCTGCCGGATTGTCGGCGCGAACCATCGAGGCCGTGGACGCGACGGGCCGCGACAAGGCCGGCCAGATTGTCGACCTGCCCGAATCGGAAGCCCTGTTGCGAGCCGCCTTCGCGTCCGACGTGGGCGTCGACAATGAAACGGTGCGCACACGCGACGGCGGGCAGGTCTTTTACGAGGTGGCGAGCATCGAGGCAGGGCGGGCGCAAAGCCTCGCCGAGGTCAAGCCGAAAGTCGAGGCGGCTTGGCGCAGCGACAAAACCGTCAAGCGATTGGCCACCAAGGCCGGCGATGTGGTGAAGGCGATCGACGGCGGGCAAAGCCTGGAGCAGGCCGCCGCCGGGCTGGGAAACCTGTCGGTGCAGCACGTCGCCGACGTGCGCCGCTCGGGCGGCACGGGCCTCAACGCCGCGACGGTGGCGCAGGCCTTCAGCGTGAAGGTGGGAAGCGCCGCCGCCGCGCCGGGCGACGGCGAAACGCGGGTCGTCTTTAAGGTGCTCGGCGCCGTGGTGCCGCCGATCAACCCTGACGAGACCCAGACCAAGCAGTTCGAGGCTCAATACAAGTCCTGGCTTTCCGAAGACATGCTGACGGCCTACCTCACCACCGCGGAGGGTCGGATCGGGGTCCGGATCAACCCCGACGCGTATCTGGCCGCCATCGGCAACAACTCGTGAGCACAGCGACGGCCGGGTCCTCCGAGGAGCAGGCCTTCTCCTGCGATTACGAAGCCGGCCGGCCAACCCTGCTGGCGGCGACGCTGGTGGCCGACCTAGAAACGCCGGTCTCGGCTTTCCTGAAACTGTCGCAAGGCCGGAACGGCAACATCTTCCTGCTCGAATCCGTCGAGGGCGGCGCCACGCGGGGACGCTATTCCATGATCGGGCTCGACCCCGACGTCGTGTGGCGCTGCACGGGGGACAGGTCCGAGATCAACCGGGCGGCGCGCCACGACGCGGACGCGTTCGTGCCCTGCCCCGGCAAGCCGCTCGATGCCTTGCGGGCGCTGTTGGCCGAATCCGCCATCGCCCGCCTCGAAGGCTTGCCGCCGATGGCGGCGGGGGTGTTCGGTTATCTCGGATACGACATGGTGCGGCAGATGGAGCGCCTCGCGCCCGCCAAACCCGACCCGATCGGCGTTCCCGACGCGGTCATGATCCGCCCCACCGTCATGGTGGTGTTCGATACCGTAAAGGACGAGATCTCGGTCGTGACCCCGGTGCGGCCCGAAGCCGGCGTTTCGGCCCAGGCCGCCCGAGCGGCGGCCACCGACCGGCTGGACTCGATCCTGGCCACCCTTGAAGGGCCGCTGATCCACTCGTCGCCGAACCTCGACCCGCGCCTGCTGGCAACCGAGCCCGTGTCGAACACCGGCTCGCCCGCCTTCCTCGCCATGGTGGCCCGCGCCAAGGATTACATCCGCGCCGGCGACGTGTTCCAGGTCGTGCTGTCGCAGCGCTATTCGGCGCCCTTCGCCCTGCCCCCGTTCGGGCTTTACCGTGCGCTCCGGCGGGTCAACCCCGCGCCCTACCTCAGCTACCTCGATTTCGGCGGCTTCCAGATCTGCTGTTCCAGTCCAGAAATCCTGGTCCGCGTGCGTGACGGCGCCGTCACCATCCGGCCAATCGCCGGGACGCGCCGTCGCGGCGAAACACCCGAGGACGATGCCCGGCTCGAAAGGGAACTGCTGGCCGACCCCAAGGAGCGCTCCGAACACCTCATGTTGCTCGACCTCGGCCGCAACGATGTCGGGCGAGTCGCCGCCGTCGGCACCGTGGCGGTGACCGACAGTTTCTTCGTCGAGCGGTACAGCCACGTGATGCACATCGTTTCCAACGTGGTGGGGCGGCTGGCGCCGGGGCGGGACCCCGTTGACGCGCTCGTGGCCGGGTTCCCGGCCGGCACGGTTTCGGGAGCCCCGAAGGTGCGCGCCATGGAGATCATCGACGAACTCGAACGCGACAAGCGCGGCATTTATGGCGGCTGCATCGGCTATTTCGGGGCCGGCGGCGAGATGGACACCTGCATCGTTCTGCGCACCTCCGTGATCAAGGACGGGGTGATGCACGTGCAGGCCGGTGCCGGGATCGTTTATGATTCCGATCCGGCCTCGGAGGATGCCGAGTGCGCCAACAAGGCGCGCGCCCTGGTCCGCGCCGCCGAAGAGGCCGTCCGGTTCGCGAGCGCCGCCAAACGCGGCCAGTGATCCGTCATTGACGCCATTGTGCCGTGCCACTGACGCCTTTCACATGACGGGAGAACGGAACGCCATGCCGGGCGTTGTCCTGCCGACAGGGTTCCATGGCCTACGGGCGGTGGAGCCGCGACGGAAAGGAAACACCGTGTCGAATTCAACATCGCGGCTGCTGGTAGTCGGTGCGGCCCTGCTTCTCGGCGCAACGGCCGTGCAAGCGCAGGATGGACCCGTTCACCGAGGTGCCCAACGTCGCCATGTGGCGCAACGGGACGGCGCGGGTGACCGCCCGCTGACGATCGGCGGCCGTCGCCGGCAGGCGTCGAACGGCGGCATCATCCAGGTCAGCCCGACCGAAATCTATGCGCCGGGCGGCTTCAAGCTGCCGGGCCAGCCGCTCAACTTCCGCGAGCGCCGCGAGGTCAGGAAAGACATCCGCAACGCCCAGATCCGGCAGGCCAGCACCGGCCTTTATGGCTACGGGGTCGATGGGCTTGGCGGGGTTGGCTTCGAGGTCGGCAGGGACGAGGGCTACAATAATCCCAACTACGGCGGGGCTTATAACCGCTATGTCGGCTACAACGGCGTGCCGACGACGCTCGCGTTCGGACCCGCCTTTGCCAACCGCTACCTCGCCGACCACGATCCCGAGGACGATGACGACGAGCACGGTCACCCGCCTGCCCCTGCCGGCCTTGCTGACCCTGGGACATCGAGCCCGTTCGACGGAGCCGACGACTAGATGCCCCGCTTGAGCCTCAACCCTCCTGGGTGGGGCTCTTGCCGGCAACCTTGAAAGTTTGAGCGTCGCCCGGAAAAGCCCGGCTTCGGACGTCGGCGGCATAGGCGGCGACCGCCTCTTCGATGGCGCCGCCGATCTCGGCATAACGCTTGACGAATTTCGGGGTGAAGTCCTGGAACACGCCGACAAGGTCGTCGGTGACGAGGATCTGCCCATCGCAGG
This sequence comes from uncultured Alphaproteobacteria bacterium, assembly GCA_937871825.1. Taxonomy (GTDB): domain Bacteria; phylum Pseudomonadota; class Alphaproteobacteria; order Rhizobiales; family Beijerinckiaceae; genus Lichenihabitans. The sequence continues at coordinate 5,323 of CALMOK010000151.1, read as the reverse complement.
CGGCCGACGCTCCGATCCCGATGGTTGGAATGCGCAGGGCCGCCGTGATCTCGCGCGCCAAGGGCTCGACCGTACCCTCGATCACAACCGCGAAGGCGCCCGCTCGCTCGATGGCGATCGCGTCCTCCAGAATGTGATGCCGACCGGCTTCGTCCCTGCCCTGCACGCGGAAGCCGCCGAACGTGTTGACCGACTGCGGCGTGAGGCCGATGTGCGCCACCACGGGAATGCCGCGGGCAACCAGGAAGGCGACGGTGGCCTCCATCTCGGCGCCGCCCTCCAGCTTGACGGCCGCGCAGCCGCTTTCGGCCATGATGCGCGCGGCCGTGCCGAACGCCTGTTCGGGTGAGGCTCCATAGCTGCCGAACGGCAGGTCGACCACCACGCAGGCGCGCATGGTTCCGCGCATGACCGCCTGCCCGTGGTTGATCATCATGTCTACCGTGACGCCCAGCGTGGTTGGCAGGCCGTACAGCACCATGCCAAGCGAGTCCCCGACGAGGATCATGTCGCAATGGGCGTCGAGGAGGCGGGCGACCGGCGTCGAATAGGCGGTCAGCGCGACGATCGGGCTTCCTCCCTTGCGTTGGCAGATCTGCCGCGTGGTGATCCGTGTGGGCCGGGCTTGCGCACTCACCGGGTCGGCTCCGTCAGCCGCGCGGCGATGGTCCGCCATTCGTCGGCGAGCGGCACGGACGCGACCGGCTGTCGGGCCCGACCGTACCAGTAGCGAGCATTGTCAGCATCGCCCTCCTTTCGGTGCAGGTAGGCGTGGACCCAGGCGGCTTCGCGGTCTTCATCGGTTGCGGCCGCCTCGTGGGCCAGGTCCCATTGCCCCTTGGCGTCCCACCAAAGCGCGCGCAGCGGTGCGGTCAGCGACGGGGACGGGACGTCGCCGTCCAGGGACGAGGTGAATTCGGGGAAAGTCATGCGAACCTCGCGACAAGGAAGGCGAGTTGTGATCCGGTGCGCGACCGAGCGCAAGATGGACGACTTTCTTGACCTGTGAGCCGCCACGCTCCACTAACGCCCATGGCCGGCACACGCGGACCTTTCATGCGCGTCACCTTGATCGACAATTACGACAGTTTCACCTGGAACCTGTTCCACGACCTCGGTGTGCTCGGCGCCGACGTGTCGGTGCGTCGGAACGACGAGGTCACGGTGGCCGAGGTGCTGGATGACGGGCCGGATGCGATCGTGCTTTCGCCCGGCCCGTGCTCGCCGCGCGAGGCGGGCATCTGCATCGACCTGATCAAGGCCGCGGCGTCCTCCATCCCCTTATTCGGCGTGTGCCTCGGCCATCAGGCCATCGGGGACGCCTATGGGGCCGTGGTGGCGCGGGCATCGACGCCCATGCACGGCAAGGTCTCGACCATCCAGCATGGCGGGCAGACCGTTTTCCGCGGCATCAACGGGCCGTTCCAGGCCACGCGGTATCACTCGCTCGTCGTCGAGCGCGACAGCATGCCGGACGACCTCGCCGTGACGGCGGAAACGGGGGATGGTGCCGTCATGGGGCTGTCGCACCGGTTGCACCCCGTCCGCGGGGTGCAGTTCCATCCCGAAAGCATCGGCTCGGAACACGGGCACCTCATCTTCAAGAACTTTCTCGACCTCGCGGCGGCCTGGAACGCGCGGCGGGCCGGGACCTGACGTGATGGACACCTTCAAGGCCATCCTGGGCAAGGTCGCGACCGGTGCGGCCCTGTCGGCCCGCGAAACGGAAACCGCCTTCGGCGACATGCTGTCGGGCGATGTCACCCCGGCGCAGATCGGCGCGTTCCTGATGGCGCTCCGGGTGCGCGGGGAAAGCGTGGCCGAGATCATCGGGGCCGTGAAGGCCATGCGAGCCAAGATGCTGCGGGTGTCCGCCCCGCCCGGGGCGATCGACGTGGTTGGAACCGGGGGCGACGGCACCGGCACTTTCAACGTGTCGACGCTGGCGTCGATCATCGTCGCGGCCTGCGGTGTTCCGGTCGCCAAGCACGGCAATCGCGCGGCCTCCTCGCGCTCAGGATCCAGCGACGTGCTGACGGCCCTGGGGGTCCGGATCGGCATCCCGCCCGAGGGCGTGTCGGCCTGCATCGCGGAAGCCGGCGTGGGTTTCATGATGGCCCAAACCCACCATGCCGCGATGCGCCATGTCGGCGCGGTGCGGACGGAGCTCGCCACGCGGACGATCTTCAACCTGTTGGGTCCCCTGTCCAACCCGGCGGGTGTAACGCGGCAGCTCCTCGGCGTCTTCTCGGCGGCATGGCTCGACCCTCTCGCCGATGTGCTGCGCGAGCTCGGCAGCACGCGCGTCTGGATCGTGCACGGCCTCGACGGGCTCGATGAACTCACCACGACGGGTCCCAGCACCGTGGTCGAGCTTGCCGATGGCCGAACGCGTCGGTTCGAGGTCGGCCCCGAGGAGGCTGGTCTCGCCCGCGCCAGCCCGGACGATCTCAAAGGCGGCGACCCCGCTCACAACGCGGCCGCCTTGCGAGCCGTGCTGGCGGGCTCCCATAATCCCTACCGCGACATCGCCGTGCTGAACGCGGCAGCCGCGCTCGTGGTCGCCGAGGCGGCCGGCGATCTTCGGGTAGGCGCCCGGATGGCGGAAGCGGCCTTGGACGGTGGAGCCGCCCGCGTGGTCCTGGCCAAGCTGGTCGCCGTGTCGAACCGTCCACCGGCCTGATCGGAGAAACAACGCCATCGTCGACATCCTGAAGAAGATCGAGGCCTACAAGCGGGACGAGATCGCGGCCGCCAAGGCGGCTCGCCCCTTGGCCGCCGTCGAGCGCGCCGCCGCGCAGGCGCCCGCTCCCCGCGGCTTCGCGGCCGCGATCCGCGCCAGGCTCGATGCCGGGCAATCCGCGCTGATCGCCGAGATCAAGAAGGCCAGCCCGTCCAAGGGGCTGATCCGCGAAGACTTCGACCCGCCCGCCCTTGCACGCGACTATGCCGCCGGCGGCGCGACCTGTTTGTCCGTGCTGACCGACACGCCCTCCTTTGCCGGGCGGCCCGAGGACCTCCATGCCGTCCGCGCTGCCGTGGACCTGCCGATCCTGCGCAAGGATTTCATGTTCGATCCCTACCAGGTGGCCGAGGCGCGCCTCTGGGGCGCCGATTGCATCCTCGTCATCCTGGCGGCGGTGTCCGACCGTCTCGCCGCCGATCTCGCGGCGGCGGCGCGGGATCACCAGCTCGACGTGCTCGCCGAAGTGCATGACGAAGCGGAACTCGACCGGGCGCTGGCGCTCAACGCCGCGATGATCGGCATCAACAACCGCGACCTCCGTACCTTTGAGGTGTCGCTCGATGTTTCGGAGCGCTTGGCGCCCCGTATTCCTTCGGATCGCATCGCTGTCGGGGAGAGCGGCGTCTTCACGGCCGCCGATCGCGAGCGACTCGGCAAATATGGGCTGAACACGATCCTGGTTGGTGAAGCGTTGATGCGCCAAGGCGACGTTGGGGCTGCGACGCGCGCCCTCCTGGCACCGGCGTGAGCGAACTCACTCACCTCGGTCCCGACGGCGCGGCCCATATGGTGGACGTGTCCGCCAAGCCATCGAGCGAACGCGTCGCAGTCGCCGAAGGCCGGGTGGTCATGCTGCCCGAAACGCTGGACCTTGTTGTTTCGGGCAACGCCAAGAAGGGCGACGTCCTGGGAACGGCCCGCATCGCCGGCATCATGGCGGCCAAGCGAACGCATGAGCTCGTGCCACTGTGCCATCCCCTTCTGCTCACGGCCATCGCCGTCTCGCTGACGCCCGATCCCGCCCTGCCAGGGATCAGGGTGGAAGCCACCGTGAAGGTTTCCGGGCAGACCGGCGTCGAGATGGAGGCGCTCACCGCCGTCAGCGTCGCCTGCCTGACGATCTACGACATGGTGAAGGCGGCCGATCGGGCCATGCGGATCGAAGGCGTGCGGGTTCTCGAAAAGTCGGGTGGGAAGTCCGGTCCGTTCATCGCCGGGGCGGCGGCGTGAGTGGCGGTTTGCTCAGCGTCTCCGACGCGCTGGCCCGCGTTCTCGGCAGCGTCGCCGGGCCGCTGCCGTCCGAGATGGTCCCGCTCGCCGGCGCCAGGGGGCGAACGCTCGCGGCGGCGCTTGTGGCCCGACGGTCTCAGCCGCCCGTGGCGGTTTCGGCCATGGACGGCTACGCGGTGCGGGCCGCCGACTTGGCCGACAATGGCACCCTCCGCCTCATTGGTACCAGCGCGGCGGGACGCGGCTTCGCCGGCCGGGTCGGTTCGCGGGAAACGGTGAGGATCTTCACCGGCGCGCCCTTGCCGGAGGGTGCCGACACCGTGCTGATGCAGGAAAACGCCCGCGCCGAGCAGGGCACGGTCACCCCTCTGCAGTGCGAGCCGCTTGGGCGGCACGTTCGGCAGGCCGGGCTGGATTTCCGCGAGGGTGAGGTCGGGCTCGAAGCCGGGCGGCGGTTGGGTGCGGCGGAACTCGCCCTCGCGGCGGCGATGAATCACGCATCCGTGCCGGCCACACGCCGGCCCCGCGTTGCGATCCTCGCCACGGGGGACGAACTCGTGTCCCCCGGCACCACCCCGGAACCCGGGCAGATCGTCGCTTCCAATTCCTTCGCACTCGCGGCGATCGCCGAGGCAGCGGGCGCGACCATCCTCGATCTCGGCATCGCCGGCGACACGCGCGAGGCGCTCGCCGCCGCGATCGCGCGCGCACGGAACGAGAAGGCCGACGTTCTCGTCACGCTGGGCGGTGCGTCGGTCGGCGACCACGACCTCGTGCAGGGCGCCCTACTCGCCGAGGGGCTTGAACTCGGGTTCTGGAAGGTCGCCATGCGGCCCGGCAAGCCGCTGATGCACGGCCGGCTCGGTCCCATGCTGGTCCTGGGTTTGCCGGGCAACCCGGTATCCTCGATCGTCTGTGGCGTCCTGTTCGTAAGGCCGTTGATCCGCGCCCTTTGCGGTGACCCCGCCGCAGGAGCACCGAACGAGGAGCCGGCGCGGCTCGCCGTAGCGCTGGCCGCCAACGCTGATCGGCAGGATTACATCCGGGCCACCCTCCAACCTAACGGGACCGACCTCCCCCTAGCCTGTCCCGCAGCCATTCAGGATTCGTCCATGCTCAAGGTGCTGGCTGGCACCCAATGCCTGATCGTCCGCCCACCCTTCGCAGCATCGAGCGCTGCCGGCGACCTGTGTCATGTCATCCGGCACGACCGATTCATGGGATCATGAGGCCTAAAAAGCTTGTCGGGCCGTTGTTCCCAACGAACGCAGCAAGAACATCGTGCATCTGTTCACTTTTTGTTTTATCTTCGTAACGAATCAGGTCTGGCTTGTGCGTCCCTGATCG
>CALMOK010000150.1 GCA_937871825.1 uncultured Alphaproteobacteria bacterium | reverse complement strand
GAATTTGCGCCCACGGGGCTTTGCCGAAAACGCACGCACGATCTCCAGCACGGAATTCTCCGGCTCGATACGGCAGATCTTCACGAAGTAACCATCGGGCGCCAGACCCATGGCCTCGATCGGGGCGGTGGGGGCGGTTGGGACATGCAGGCCCGCGTAGGGGATCATCACCACCTTGTCGGCGCGAACCCGGGAATGGAGGTAGCGCTCGATCTCGGGGTGGTCGGCGATCAGGACGTGGCCGCTGTGGGCGGCGATCAGTTCGTTGATCCAGAACCAGGCACGCACCGGCTTCGACCATTTCGGGCGTCGCCATTCGATGCCGTCCATGTTGATGAAGAGCTTCTCCCGGCCAAACCGCAACAAGGGCGAGAACACCCCGGTGTTGTATCCGAGCACAAGGGGGATACCCTTCCGGCGGCGCGCGTCGAGCACGCAGGCGAAGTCGAAGGCGATCGATCCGACGGAGCCCGACCCCCGAACCGGGATGATGATCCGGTTGACGCCGCGCCATGTTTCCTGCCGCATCGTCGCCCCGGCGGGTGCGTTGTCTTCCTGGCAGTAGACCGAAACGGTCCAGCCGCGTTCGACAAGGAAAAGCGATAATTGTTCGGCGAAGGTTTCGAAACCCCCGTGAGCCGCCGGAACGCCCCGGGTGCCGAGGATCAACAAGGTTTTATTGTCGTTGGAGAAGACCATTCAGGATTACCCTTTCGTCAATGCCCTCCCACGACCCTGTCTGATGACGTAACGTTTTACAACGACATACCAGTATTGTTTCTGTCGCGGCAATGACCTTGCGGAAGGGGAGCGCCGTCCCCGAAGTGCCATCGCCGAACGCGAGCCGAGCCATGGAGCCGGCTTCCAGGCCGCCATGCCTGGTCTTGTCAGAGCCGGTGGAAGGCGCGCCGCGTCGGCTCCTCGACGTAACGAAAGGTCAGGCTGGCCAGCGCCACCACGGCGCAAAGATAGGCGAGCGCGAGCGCGTCCGTCAGCCAACGGTCACCGAGGTAGAGCAAAGGGTGGGCGAGCGGCATGCCTTCGGGCGTGACGCCGATCTCCAGTTTCTGCCCGATCAGGTGCTCGACGAGCTTGAACGCTCCCCGCATGACCGAGATCACGAACCAGTGCACCATGTAGATCGAGTAGGACCACAGGCCGAGCAGGTCAATGGGCCGCCAGCGGAGCAGGCGCGAGCAAGGCCCCGTCTCGAACGCGAAAACCCAAACGACGACGCCGAAGACCAGCGGCGTCAGCAACAATGCGTCGTTGGGCTTGGGACAGGCCACGAAGGCCATGGCGGCCAGCACGGCCACAACCTCGATCCAGGGGGGCGGCGCGATCCCGCGCTCCGTGGCCAATATCCAAAGCCGCCGGGTGACGACCCCGCAGAAGAAGCCGTAAAGGCAACGGAAGATCGCGTATTCGCCACTGGTTCCCATGTCGGAGAAGCCGAACACCATGAGGCAGGAAAGGAAGGCGACGACGAGGCTCAGGTGTGTCAGCACCCGGCGAACCAGCAGGCAGGCGAGACCAAAGGCCGCATAGGCGAAGAACTCGACGGCGACGCTCCAGGACGGCGCGTTCCAACCACCGAGCGGGCTAAACCCGAAGGTCTGCACAAAAAAGAGGTTGGTCAGGATCCCGGCCGGGCTTCCCGGCCCCAGCGGACCAAAGGGCGGGTAATCGAACCTCAGGTGGAACCGCTCGGCAAAGGCGTATTTGACGGCTTCGTTGACAACCAGCAGGCCCAGGATGAAGGCGTGCAAGGGCCAGACCCGGCCGAAGCGCCGGACGAGGAAGCGCCAGAAGGCGGCCGGCGTCGCGATCCGATCGGCGTAAGCGTGGCTGATCACGAAGCCACTCAGCACGAAGAAGAAGTCGACGAACAGCCACGCGCCACGCACGAGTGGCCATCCATAGGCGTGCGTCAGGGCTTCGAGGTGGTAGCAGGCCACCAGCAGGGCACAGATCCCCCGCCAGCCGTCCAGCGCCCGGAACCGAACCGGAACGCCCCTGGACACGGGGGCCGACACGGATGTCGCCACCACCGGCTCGCCGTTACTCACCCGGTCTGGTGCCGCGCCGGCGCTACTGCGTGTTGGCGGCATCGTAGGCGATGCCGGAGAAACCGCGTGTCAGGCCGATGAACTTGTTGAGGTCGGTCACGGGCGCGTCGGACACGAAGATGACGTCCTTGTTGCGCATGTAGAAGCTGTTGGACAGGAACAAGCTGTCCGGTCGGCTCATGTCCACCGTGTAGATGGTCGGGATCAAGCCTTCCTTGTACTTGCTTACGTTCAGCCCCATCGCCGTCAGGGCGGCCCGGCTCTCATAGCGGAACAGGAACACCGCGCTCGGGTCCGCGCGGTTGGCATCGAGCCCGCCCGATTTCGCGACGCCTTCGGCCAGCGTCACGTTGTCGTTGTCGAACACGAAGCGGCGGTTGTTGATGCCGCCCACCGAACCGGGTGAGGGCGTCGCCCCGAAGGCCATGAAGATCTTGGGTTCGCGCGACACGTAGACCACGTCGCCCGCGTGCAGTTCGACGTTCTGCCCGGGGTTCTTGACGATGGTGGTCAGGCTCGCCTGATCGGTGCGGCCGTTGCGCTGGATGGTCACGATCGTTTCATAGGCGGGGTATCGCGGGCCGCCGGTGCGGGCGATGGCGCCAAGCACGCGGATGCCGCCCGGATCGAGCGAGAACCGGCTCGGGGAATAAACCTCGCCGAGCACGTTCACGTCGTTGCCGTGGCGCTCGTTGATCGACACGATGACCTGGGGCTCGATGGCGCGGTTCTTCAGCTTGTCCTGGATCATCGTCGCGGCCGCGCGCGGCGTCATGCCGACGACGTGCAACTGACCGGCATAGGGGATCGCGATGGTGCCGGAACTGTCGACCTGCTGGCTCGGCACGGCCACGAAATTGCCCGACCGGCTACCCGCGTCGCCCGGGATGAAGAGGCCCCCCGAAGCCGCCTCGAACACGGTGATGGACAGGATGTCGCCGATCCCGATCGGCACCGAGGCCGTTTTCGCTCCCCCCATGATGGCGCTGTGGAAGGCCGGGTTGACTTCGTTGGTCGACCGGTTGGCAACGTCGAGGGCGATGGGGCTGAGCGAAACCAGCGCGTAGCCGACCTGCTCGGACGTGGGGCCGAGGGTCGCCTGCGCTTGGTTGCGGACCTCCGTGGCGTAGGGGCCGTCCTTTGGGATGGCCCCGCATCCGGCCAAGGACAGCCCAACCAGACCCGCCATCAAGACAGCCGCGAAGCCACCTCGTCGGCGCAGGCCGCCGCGCGTTGCGGGACGATGATCGCGACGGTTTCGCCCGCGGCACGAAGCGTCACGGCGCGCCTCTGGCGAAATCGCACGAACGTCCTGGGAGGACCGGCCCACGATGTCGACACGATTGCCCCTCGAGCTACTTTCCACCATCAACCCCTCGAACTCTTAACTATCGCTTTCCCCAACGGGCAAGCTGACCCGGGGTCGTTCCCCAAGACACAGGCCCGCTCATTATCAGAAGAAGCCGAGTTCCGCTAAGGAATGACCGCGCAATGTGCGATAAGCTTAATCGGACAACTGCCGTAAAGCCATCGCTTGTCCATCGCCTCTGTTTAAATGTGGGGAAAGATGACCGGTGTGGGCCATCCGCAACGCCTTTTCTCGAACATCGGCCCTTCGCGGATCGGATGATCTTGGCCACCCGTTTCAATACATGACCCTCGACTGCCGGCCCGCGTCGAGGCTTGCTCGAAGCCATGAGCGTGCAACGGCAGGAGAACCGCATCAGGCCTGCCGCGCCGATCAGCGTGGCGTGCCTCGACCGATCCTCACCGGACGGCTTCGACGTCCTTGACGCGGGGCGCCTTGCCGGCCCGACGCAGCATGCCGACGAAGTTGCGGGCCAGGGCTTCGAGGCCGGCGCCGCGCGCGACCTCGACGAGGTGGAGCCCGCGATAACGGGGAATGGGCCGGCGCAATGCCGCGAGGGCGGCCAAGCGCGCCAACACCTGCCGTTTGCGCGTCGCCTGATAGGGCTGCATCTTCTCGATCTCGCCGACGTCGAGGTCCTCGAGCCCGATGTCGCCCGCGCCGAGCGCGGCACCAAGGAGCGCCTCGCCCTTGGCTGTCCGGCTGAGCACGAGGCTGCGCCCGTCACGCTCGGCGAAGTCGGGGTAGCCGTCCTTGCCATACCAGGCATCGGCGCAAACGACGTCGGCGAACTCGCCCGTCCCGTCGGGACAGATCTTGCAACGGAACTGGAGGTGCCGGTTGAGGATGGTGCCCCAGGATGTCGCGTAATCCATCCGTTTCTCGCTGCCGTCGGCCAGGATCGCGCGCGCGAAACCGGGCCAACCCTGGCCCCGGTAGGCGAACCGCCGCACGGCGCCAGGGTCGGCGCCCATGGCGCGAACCACCTCGACACTCGCTTGGCGGCTGGGCAGCCCCGCGCACATGAAGGCGATCATGTGGGTGACCTGCCGGTCGACGCGAGGGTCGCGCTTGGCCATGCGCCGGAGCGCGGCGATGTCGCAGGGTTTGGCCACCACGGCGAAACGATCGCCCGCATCGAGGTAGGTTGCGATCGAGGCGAGCGGCGAGGACGGCGAATAACGCGAGCCGGCGGCCGCCATGACGTCGTCGCGGTCGCGGCTCGGCCGGGCCGCGTTGCCGAACGGGTCGGTCTCGTCGGCCGCGACATGGAGCACGAAGGAGGCCTGGCCCGAGGTGACGAGGTGCAAGGCCAGAGCCGAGATCACCCCGCCCGACGACCCCGCGTAGCGAAGGGCGTCGTCGGTCGCGTAGCCGGTTCGAACAGCCACCAGGGGACCCCACAGCGGGTGGTAGGGCGCCGTTCGGGACTCATGTTCAAGCGTCGCCCCCGAACAGACCGTGGCGACGACGCGCTGTTCGTCGTCCCGCAGGGGCGCCGTCCGAACGGGACGGCGATTGCCGCTCCCGTCCAGTTCCATGCGCAGCCGTCCCGCTTCCAGGGAGGCCGCGCAAGCGCCGCATCCATGGCAGAGGTCCGAACCGACGATGGTTTCCAGTGTCAACGCCAAATTGCAAAGCTCCCGTTCCAGGTCGACCGGCGCCGCACCGCGCCGACAGCCTCCACCGAATGGCCGACCCAGCCATGAACAAGCCTCATGGCTGCCATCCAGGACCATCGGGGCGATCGGCGATGCCGGATCAACCCCGATCCGCGCCCTACCCCACCAGGCTCACGCGACGCTGGATTCGAACCGCCGAGCGTGATCGCCCGCCAAGGCTTTCAATCCAACGATTTCCCAACAAGAACAAAGCCGCCGCCGTGCCGTTCGAAAGCATAGGACGACAACCGTCATGAAGACAGAACCGGCTTTCCAATTTCAACAAAGGTTCCGCTCAACCGTTCCTCAACGCAACATGATCCCGTCGGACCTGTCAATCTGACGATCTTCTTCACGGTCGTCCGTTCATCACATGGGCTTGGCCGCACTCGCTTGATTTTCCAACGAGCTTGAACGACGAGTACTGTGGAAAAGGGCTGCCGCGACGAGCCGATCATCGTCCCGTGCCGCCGGAGCCACCCTCGAGTGACCGCATGCTGCTTCGATCCGCGCTTCGCAAAGCTGTCCACAAGGCCCGACAGTTGGCGGGGGGGCGGACGCTCCAGGCCGAACTCGAAGACCCCGAACTTCGGCGAACCTTCCAGGCCCAGCACGACGTCGAGGTCGGCCTTTATTCCTATGGTTGTTTCGATCCCCACAGGATCGGCCGCAACGTGCGGGTCGGGCGCTATTGTTCGTTCGCGCCAAGCGCCCACGTGTTCACCCGCAACCACGGGCTGTCCTATCTCGGAACGACCTCCTACCTTTACAACGCCGCCCTCGGGGTGGTGCCGGAGGACACCATCGCGCACGGACGCTGCGTGATCGAGGACGATGTCTGGGTCGGCCACAACGCCGTCATCCTGCCGGGTGTCGGCCGGGTGGGACGCGGCGCGGTGATCGGGGCCGGCGCGGTCGTCACCCGGGACGTGGACCCCTACGCCATCGTCGGCGGCAACCCGGCCCGCACGCTTCGCTTCCGCTTCGACCCCGACACCATCGCGGCCGTCGAGGAAACCCGATGGTGGGACTGGTCGCTCGACGAGTTCAGGGCGCGGCTCGCGCGGGAACCCGACCTTTTCTTCAGGCCCCAGGCGGCGCTTGCCGTCGCCAGGGTATCGTCGTGAAGGTCGACATCGTCTGCTTCGCCGGCCAGTCGGGCCTTGGGCATTACGCGGTCAGCCTCGCGCGTGGCCTCGACCGGGAAGCCGACGTGCGGCTCCTGACCAGCCACACGATGGAGCCCGAGGTTCGGCGGCTCTACCCGAAGACCATCCTGCCGTTCCGGCGCACCCGCACCTTGCCCCTCGACATTTGGCGCTTCGTCGGCGCCGTGCTGCGCCGACGGCCGGACGTGCTGTTGGTGCAGGCCTTCATCAAGGCCCCGCTCATCGAAACCATCATGGTGCGGCTGTTCCGCCTGAGCGGCATCGTCTGCGCGGCAACCGTGCACGACGTGCTGCCCCACGACCCGAAACCCTGGAGCCGCTTCGTTTTCGCCCGCTACTACGCGGCGTTCGACAGGCTGATCGCCCATTCGGAAGCCGCGCGGTCGCAGCTTCGCGCCATGGGCGTCGGGACGCCGATCGCCGTGGTTCCGCATGGGGTTTACGACATCTTTGACACGGAGGACCTGTCGATGGCGTCCGCCCGCGAGCGCCTGGGCGGCTTGCGGCAGGACGATTACGTCGTGCTGTTCTTCGGACACCTCGAAACCCGCAAAGGCCTGATGGCCTTTGTGGAAGCCGCCGAGCGCATGGCGGGCGAAGGCCCGCGTTTCGTGATCGCCGGCCGATCGTCGCTTCCGGCGAGCGCGGCCGCCGCCTTCGAGGCGCGCTGCCGGGCGGCCGGCATCCTGCTGTTCGAGCGCCACATCCCCTTCGCCGAGGTCCAGAGTTTCTTCGCCGCCGCCGACCTCGTCGCCATGCCCTACCTCGAAGGAACCACCAGCGGCATCCTGAAGCTTGCCATCGCGTTCGGCCGGCCCGTTGTCGCCACCGCCATCGGCGACGTGCCCGAAACCGTCGACGATTCGATGGGCGTGGTGATCGCGCCGGACAACCTGCCGGCTTCCTTGGTGGACGGCATCCGGCAGGCCCGGAGCGACGCGGCGCGCCTGAAGCGGACGGCGCTCGAACGGCGACAAGCCTATGGGTGGACCGCCATCGGCAAGTCCTATGCCGCCTTCCTGGCCGAAGCCGTCACGCGCAAAACCGGCCGCACCGTCGAGGCCCGGCCATGACGGGACGCGCCTGGCGAGTTTTCGCGACCCGCCACACGGCCCGCTTCATGGGCCGTTTCGGCAGCCAGATGACCGTGGCGCTGATCACCTTCATCCGCCTCGCCGTCAGCACCGGCACGTTCATGATCATCGCCAGGGCCCTGGGCCCGGTCGACTTCGGCTTGGTGACGACCATTTTCGCCTATTCGTCGATCGCCTTTCTGCTGACTGACTACGGGTTCGGCGTACAATCCCTGCGCGACGTCGGCGCCGCGCAGCACCGGGCGGGCGAGATCATCGAAAGCTGCCTTCGCGGCAAGACGTTCCTGATCACCGTCGTGTCGGTCCTGGTGATGTCCATCGTGAGTTTCCTGCCCATCTCGGGGCAGGCCAAATGGGCAGCCCTGGGGCTGTTCGTCGCCACAAACCTCACCTCGTTCGGCGATCTCGTGCTGATCGCCTTCCGGGGCCTCGGCGCCTACAGGCGCGAAGCCAACCTGGTGATCTGGACCTCGCTGCTGCACGCGGCGCTGATCGCGGTGGCGAGCCGTTTCGGCATCGGGGCGCTCAGCGCCGCCTTCCTGGTGTCGCGGCTGATCTACGCCCACGCGGCGCTTCGGGCGGTATCGGGCGTCGTGCCGGTTAAGGGGATCTTCCGTTGGCGGTGGGCCGAGATCTCCGCCCGCCTGCGCTCCTCGGGCGGACTCGCGATCGATACCAGCTTGACGATCTTCTCGACCCAGATCGACGTGATCCTGGTGGGCAATCTCCTGGGACTGCAGGCCGTCGGTCTTTACCAGGCGGGCGCCCGCCTGGTTCAGATCGCCCCGACCCTGTCGATGGTTCTGGCCAGCGTTCACATCCCGGCCCTCGCCCGGTCGCGCGCGGCAGGCGACGGAACCCACCGGGTCCACGAATTCCGCATCTTCGTCGATTACATCGGCGTGGCGGTCCTGATGACCTTTGGCTTCGTGGTGCTCGCCCCCCTGGTGGTGACCCCGCTGCTCGGCCCCGCCTACCGCAGCGTCGATCAGTTATGGACGGGGTTCGGGGTCTACGTGGCCATCCACATGGCGGCCTCGGCCTTTGGGGCCTGCCTGATTGTCGAGAACGCCATCCGGCTGCGGATCGTGGGGGTCGCGGTGGCGCTCGCCACCACGATCGCGCTCTTCGTCGTGGTGCTGCCGGGGAAGGGCGTGACCTGGGCGCCCTGGCTTCTGGCGGGCAGCGAAAGCGTCAAGCTCGTCATCTACGCCACCGGTTGGACGGTCAGGCGCATGCGGCGCGTCGCACCAAGCGGGCAGCCAGCCTAAGAACGCGTGCTCGGGGGCGCATCAAGCCACCAGGCGATCGACGCAACCCTCGAGATAATCGTCGAGCTCGGCGATCTGCGCCGGCGTCATGCGCAGGCCGAGCTTGGTGCGCCGCCAAACGATGTCGTCCGCGGTCCTCGCCCATTCATGGCGCACCAGATGGGTGACCTCGGCCTCCGTCAGGGTCGCCCCGAAGTCACGGCCAAGCCCCGCCGCGCCGGTGGCATTCCCCAGGATTTTCCGGGCGTCGGTACCGTAAAGCCGGGCCAGACGAAAGGCGTGCCGCCCCGACAGGAAGGGCCATTCGGCCGCGATCTCGCCAACCAGGGCGTCGAAGCCGTCGATCGCGAAATCCCCGCCCGGCAGCGGTTCGCGACCGGTCCACCCGGCCGGCCGCCGAGCCGCCGGCAGGTGCGGCTGAAGCATGTCGAGCGCGTGTTCGGCGAGGCGCCGATAGGTGGTGAGCTTGCCGCCGAAGATCGACAGGAGGGGCGCCTGGTTGTCGGCCTCGAGCGACAGAACGTAGTCGCGCGTCGCAGCCTGAGCGGCGCTGCCGCCCTTGTCGTAGAGTGGGCGTACGCCCGAATAGGCCCAGACCACGTCGGCGGGAACGACGGGCTTCGAAAAATAACCGCTCGCCGACGTGCAGATATAGGCCACCTCGTCGGGCGAGGCTTTCACGTCGGCGGGGTTGCCTTCGTAGTCGCGGTCGGTGGTGCCGATCAGCGTGAAATCCTGCTCGTAGGGGATGGCGAAGAAGATGCGCCCGTCGGCGTTCTGGAAGATGTAGCAGCGGTCGTGCTCGTAGATCTTTTTGACCACGATATGCGAGCCCTGCACGAGGCGCACCTTGGCGGCCTGGTTCATCCGCAAGGTGGCGCTGAGCACGTCGCCCGCCCAGGGTCCGGCGGCGTTGACCACGGCGGTGGCGCGGACTGTCTCCAGGCTTCCCGTCGCCCGGTGTTGAACGGTGAGCGACCAGCCCTTCGCTCCACGCTCGGCGCTGACCGCCTTGGCACGCGTCACGACCCTCGCGCCACGCTCGGCCGCGTCCCGCGCGTTCAAGGCCACCAGCCGGGCGTCCTCGACCCAGCAATCGGAATATTCGAAGCCTTTCGAGAATTCGCCCGGCTTGAGCGGGCCGCCGGCCCGGTCTCGCGCGAGGTCCAGCGTCCGGGTCGCCGGCAGGCGCTTGCGACCGCCCAGATGATCGTAGAGAAACAAGCCGAGGCGAAGCATCCAGGCCGGGCGAAGCCCCTTGTGATAGGGAAGCACGAAGCGCAGCGGCCAGATGATGTGCGGCGCGATGCCCCAAAGCACTTCGCGCTCCATCAGGGCTTCGCGCACCAGCCTGAACTCGTAATGTTCGAGGTAGCGCAGGCCGCCATGGATGAGCTTGGTGGCGGCCGAGGACGTTCCGCTCGCAAGGTCGTTCTGTTCGCACAAGAACACCTTCAGGCCCCGCCCGGCGGCGTCCCGCGCGATGCCGCACCCGTTCACGCCCCCGCCGATGATGGCGAGATCATAGGAAGTATCCAAGGCGCGCCTCCCCGCAGAAACGACTTGCGTCGCTTTCGGCGACGATAAACGAAAATAGATGGCCAACAAGCGGTCATATCGAACCGGAAAGCGAAAATCGCAAGGTTGCAGACCTCAGGTCGCGGATCGGCCTGGGCGGGCCGCGCAAGCTGCGCTACACTTTTGGTCGAAGCTGGCGGCGTGTCCGAGCCGGAAGCCAGCACAGGGAGGCTTACCGATGGCCACACGGCTCAACCTCGCCGTCAGGGGATTGTTCGCAACGCCCGTCGCCGCCCTGGAAGTTCCGGGCGCGGCCTCGATCAACGCCGAACTGACCCGCCTCATCCTCGAGCGGCGCGACGCCAACATTTCCGTGCAGGCCTCGAACGCCGGGGGCTGGCACTCCGACCGTGACATCCTCGATTGGGGCGGCCCGCGGGTGTCTCACCTGATGGGGCTCGCCAAGGGCATGGCGGCGCAACTCACCGCCGACAGAGGCGGCCAGCAGGTCAGCCCGGCGTGGCAGGTTCGGGCCTGGGCCAACGTCAACGCGGCCGGCCATGCCAACGTGGCGCACTACCATCCCGGCTGCTTCTGGTCCGGCACCTATTACGTCGACGACGGGGGATGCGCCGCCGACCACAGCCTCGGGGGCGAGTTCGAGATGCTCGATCCGCGCGGCCCCGGCCCCGGCATGTACGCGCCTTCCTTGAAGTTCGCCGGGGAGGACGGCGCCTCGGTCGGCGGCGCCGAGATCATCCGGCCGAAGCCGGGCCTGCTCTTCCTGTTCCCCTCCTGGCTGGTCCACCAGGTCCGCCCCTACCGAGGGACGGGCACGCGCATTTCCATCGCGTTCAACTTCAGCCTTTGATGGATAGGGCGACCATGAAGGCCTGCCGGTGACGGTTCCGGTTTCCAAGATGGCGTCCCGCCGGCATGTCGAGATCGTGGGCCTCCTGCGCGAAAAGGGCCGCGTTTCGGTCGAGGACCTGGCGGCGCACTTCACCGTCACGCCGCAGACCATCCGGCGCGACCTCAACGAGTTGAGCGAAGCTCAGATGGTGGTGCGGGTGCACGGCGGCGCCATCGTGTCCTCGGGGGTCGTCAACCTCGCCTACGAGGCGCGCAAGATGATCGCCCAGCCTCACAAGAAGCTGATCGGGGAAGCGGCCGCCCGGCTGGTGCCCGACCACTCCTCCGTGCTGATCAACATCGGCACCACCACGGAGGAAGTGGCTCGGGCGCTGTCGGCGCACACCGGCCTGCTCGTCATCACCAACAACCTGCACGTCGCCGTCGAGCTTTACCGCAACCCGGCCATCGACGTCTTCGTGATGGGCGGGTCCGTCCGGCAAAGCGATGGCGGCATCGTGGGCTCGCACGCCATCGGGCTGATCGGCCAGTTCCGCGTCGACCTCGCGGTGATCGGCGCCTCGGCGATCGACGCCGACGGCACGCTGCTCGATTTCGACATTCGCGAAGTTCAGGTGTCGCGCGCCATCATCGAACACGCCCGCAAGGTCGTGCTGGTGGCCGACAGCAGCAAGTTCGCCCGATCCGCCCCGGTCCGGGTGGCGCATCTGCGTGAAATCGACATCTTCGTCACCGACCGGCTCCCCTCGCCGGCCTCCGCCGAGCTTTTCCGCCTGCACGGCGTCGAGGTGGTTGAAGCGGGCGGGCCACTGGAAGCCGAGCCCGAGGAGACGGAATGATCTTCGTTCGCGTGATCGTTTTATTCGCTTGCCGGGATCGCGATTTTCGACATACCCTGCCGGCATCGGACAAGACGCCGCAAGCGCGTTGAAGGGGAGGGTTCGCATGGATGACACGCATGATGGACAAGCCCGTCCCGCGCTTGGCGAAGGGCCTGTTGCTTGAGCTTCGTCCTCGACCAGATCAGCCTGAGAGCCGGTGATCAAACCGTTATCGCCGACGTTTCGCTGACCCTTGAACCCGGCACCATGAACGTACTGCTTGGGCCGACGCTGTCGGGCAAAACCACCCTGATGCGGTTGATGGCGGGCCTCGACCGTCCCAGCTCCGGCCACCTCGTCGCCGACGGCGTCGACGTGACCGGGGCTTCGGTCCGCAAGCGCTCGGTCGCCATGGTGTACCAGCAGTTCGTCAACTATCCGACGTTGTCGGTCTACGAGAACATCGCCTCCCCGTTGCGGGTGCAGGGACTGCCCAGGGCCGAGATCGAGGCTCGGGTCGAGCGCGCCGCCAAGCTGCTCCGGCTGGAGCCCATGCTGAAGCGGAACCCTGCCCAATTGTCGGGCGGCCAGCAGCAGCGCACCGCGCTGGCCCGCGCCCTGGTCAAGCAGGCGAAGCTCGTGCTGCTCGACGAGCCCCTGGCCAACCTCGATTACAAGCTGCGCGAAGAGTTGCGCGAGGAACTCCCCCGGATCTTCGCCGAAACCGGCGCCATCCTGGTTTACGCCACGACGGAGCCGACCGAGGCGCTGCTGCTGCGCGGCACCACCGCCACCCTCTGGCAAGGCCGGGTGACGCAGGTTGGCCCGACCGCGCAAGTCTACCGACAGCCCGACAACCTCGACGCCGCCCGGGTCTTCTCCGATCCGCCGTTGAACGAACTGGCCGTCACAAAGGCCGGCCCCATGCTGGCGTTTGGCCAGGGTCGCAGGCTGCCCGCAGAAGGGCTGCTGTCGGGCATGCCGGACGGCGCATACCGGCTGGGATTCCGGTCGGACGCGGTTCGGATCGGCGGCGGAAGGCCGGGCCTGCTCCATTTTCCCGGAACCGTCGCGGTGTCCGACATCAACGGGTCGGAAAGTTTCGTTCACGTCGCCGTGGAAGCCGCCGGAACGACCTGGGTGTGCCTGGCCGACGGCGTCCAGACCTATGAGCCGGGCGAGGCCGTGGAGGTCGGCTTGGCGCTCGACGAGGTGTTCGTGTTCACGGCCGGCGGGCAACGCGTCGCCGTTCAAGGTTTGGCGGCCACCGCCTGACAGGTGACGGCAACGACGACGACGGCTAGGGAACCGAGGGGACTTCGGAAGCACGGCATGGCAAAGATTACCCTGGACGGCATCGGCCACGCCTACGGCCCCGCCCGCACCGACACCGATTACGCGTTGAAGCCCATCCACCACGTGTGGGAGGCCGGGAAGGCCTACGCGCTGCTCGGCCCCTCGGGCTGCGGCAAGACGACCCTGCTCAACATCATTTCGGGTCTGGTGATCCCGTCGGCCGGCCGGCTGCTGTTCGACGAGCGCGACGTGACGCGCCTGTCCACCGAGAAGCGCAACATCGCCCAGGTGTTCCAGTTTCCGGTCATCTACGACACCATGACGGTGGCGGAAAACCTCGCCTTCCCGCTCAAGAACCGGCGCATGCCGCGGAGCTTGATCGAGGCCCGCGTCTGCGAGATCGCCGCGATGCTGGACCTCACGGGCGACCTCAACCGCCGGGCCCGGGGCTTGACGGCCGACGCCAAGCAGAAGATCTCGCTCGGACGCGGCCTCGTTCGGTCGGACGTGTCGGCCGTCCTGTTCGACGAGCCGCTGACGGTGATCGACCCCGCGCTGAAATGGGAGCTTCGCTCGAAGCTCAAGGCGGTGCATCGCGCGCTCGACCTCCTGATGATCTATGTCACGCACGACCAGACCGAAGCGTTGACCTTTGCCGACAAGGTGGTGGTGATGAACGACGGCCGGGCCGTGCAGATCGGCACGCCCGCAGACCTTTTCGAGCGGCCCGAACACACCTTCGTGGGCTATTTCATCGGCTCCCCCGGCATGAACTTCCTGTCCGGCCGTCTCACCGGCCGGACGATGTCGACCGAGGGGCATGCGCTCGATCTCGACCATGCCTATCCGTCGCTGCCGCAAGACCGCGCCGTCAAGCTCGGCATCCGGCCCGACTACGCCACCCTCACGGCCGCGAACGGCCTGCCCGTGAAGGTGCGACGCATCGACGACCTCGGTCGCAAGCGCCTCGCCCACGTGGACCTCGGCAGCCAGCCGCTCGTCGTCACGGTGCCGAACGGGATGTCCGTCGAGGGAAGCGACGCGCGCGTCAGCTTCGATCCGCGCCGAACCCACATCTATGTCGACGAACAGCGCGTCGAGGGGATCGCCGCATGACCGACACCCGCATCTGGGACAACCGGGCCTGGTTCTTCGTCGTGCCGGTTCTCGTCTTCGTGCTGTTCTCCTCGCTGGTGCCGATGATGACGGTGCTGAACTATTCGGTCCAGGACTCGATGGGCCAGAACAACTTCTTCTGGAACGGCACCGGCTGGTTCCAGAACCTGCTCGACACCTCCACCGAGATCGGCAAGCGCTTCCAGGGCGCGCTCGTGCGCAACCTCGCCTTTTCGTTCTTGGTCCTCGCCATCGAGATCCCGCTCGGCATCGCGGTGTCGCTCTGCATCCCGAAGCGCGGCTGGACGGTGGGTGCCGTGCTGGTGATCATCGCGTTGCCGCTGCTGATCCCCTACAACGTGGTCGGCGTGATCTGGCAGTTGTTTACCCGCACCGACATCGGCCTGTTCGGCGCCGCCCTGACGGGCCTACACATCCCGTTCGATCCGCGCCAGGACGCCTCGTCCGCCTGGGTGACCATCGTGCTGATGGACGTGTGGCACTGGACATCCATGGTGGCGCTGCTGTGCTACGCCGGCCTGAAGGCGATCCCGGACGCCTACTACCAGGCGGCGCGGATCGACGGCGCCGGGCGCTGGGCGGTTTTCGCCAACATCGAATTCCCGAAGCTCCGCAAGGTGCTGGTGATCGCCATGCTGCTGCGCTTCATGGGCAGCTTCATGATCTACACCGAGCCCTTCGTGGTGACGGGCGGCGGCCCTGGCGAGGCCACGAGCTTCCTGTCGATCGACCTCGTCAAGACCGCGCTGGGGCAGGTCGACCTCGGCAATGGGGCCGCCATGTCGCTCGTCTACAACCTGATCACGCTGACGGTATGCTGGGTGTTCTTCACCTACACGACCCATGTCGATGCCCGGGAACAGGCCTGATGCGCCCCGGTCTCGGCCGCTCGCTCGGCATGTCGGCCTACATGCTGTTCCTCATGGTGCCGATCTACTGGCTCCTCAACATGAGCTTCAAGACCAACGCCGACATCCTGGGCGCCCTGTCGTTCTGGCCCGCCCACCCGACGCTCGACAACTACACGCGCATCTTCACCGACCCCGATTGGCACGCGAGCTTCCAGAACTCGATCTCGTTCGTGGTCATCAACACGATCGTTTCGGTCACGGTGGCGCTGCCGGCCGCCTATGCGGTCAGCCGTT
>CALMOK010000149.1 GCA_937871825.1 uncultured Alphaproteobacteria bacterium | reverse complement strand
GCCAGGCACGCGGTCAGATCGTGATGGGTCCGGTCTGCGCAGGCGGGGGAACTGGCTCGGCCAACCGGGCCTCAAGCGATTCGATGCGACGCAGCAGCCTGTCGTTCTCGTCGCGGGCGAGCGCCGCCATGTCGCGAACGGCTTCGAATTCTTCGCGCGTCACAACGTTCAGGGTGGCCAGCAAGCGTTCGGTCTGCGATTTGACAACGGTTTCAGCTTCCCGCCGCATGCCGCTGGCGACACCGGCGGCATCGGTCACAAGCCGTGCAAAATCGTCAATGAACCGGCCACTTCGTTCCGACATGCGCTCACCCCTGCCACCCGACCCCGAACGGACCGCTCCGAACCAAGGATGTCCGGCCTGTGCGACCGGTGGAATGGCTGAATCCTGCTACCACGCCCCGCCCCCGCAAGCCAGGGATCAGGGCTCCGGCGCAGCGAGCTTGTCGACCTCGCGCAGGGAAACGAACAGCCGCGACCAGATCAAGGCCACAAGGATCGTGCCGACCCCACCGACGATGACGGCCGGAACCGTCCCCAGCAACGAGGCCGTGAAGCCGGACTCGAACTCGCCAAGCTGATTCGACGTTCCTATGAACATGGAGTTCACAGCGCTGACGCGGCCCCGCATGGCGTCCGGGGTGCCGAGTTGGACCAAGGTTCCGCGGATCAGCACGCTGACGACGTCGGACGCCCCGAGCACCACAAGTGCGGCAAGCGACACTGGCAGCAGGGTGGACACGCCGAAGACGATTGTGGAAAGGCCGAACACCGCGACGGCGCCGAACATCGTCCGTCCGACATGGTTCCGCAACGGGCGCCTGGCCAGAAACAACGAGGTGAGCACCGCGCCGGTGGCCGGGGCGGCGCGCAGCAACCCCAGGCCAACCGGGCCGGTGTGCAGGATGTCACGCGCATAGACTGGCAGCAAGGCGGTCGCACCACCAAACAGAACCGCGAAGAGGTCGAGCGAAATCGCCCCGAGGACGATCGGATGATCGCGAATGAAAACGAAGCCCGAGAACAGCGAGGTCATGCTCACGGGTTCGCGCCGGGGCGGAACCCGGGTCAGCGCGATGCCGCCAGACAGCAGGCTTGCCACCAGAAAGAGCAGCATAACGGTCCCATAGGCCGAAGCCGGACCAAGGACGTAAAGGAAACCACCGAGGGCCGGTCCAAGGATCGTCGCCGATTGCAGAACCGACGACGCCAACGCCAAGGCGGTCGGCAAGCGCGGCAGGGCGACGACGCCAGGCAGCAAGGCCGACATGGTCGGGCTCTCGAACGTCCGCGCCCCGCCGACCACCGCCACGGCCACGAAGATCCAGTGAACGGATAGCCAACCCTCCAGGCTGCCGCCGGCCAGCAACGCCGCGACGACGGCCTCGACGCCCTGACACACGCCCACCACGACCCGCCGGTCGAACCGATCGGCGACATGGCCGGCCGGTATCGTCAACAGGATCATGGGGGTGAACTGCATCAGGCCCACGAACCCGAGTTGGAGCGTGCTGCCAGTCATCGCATAAACCTGCCATCCCACCACAACGGCGAGAACCTGGAAGGCGACCGTCGAAAACGCGCGAGCCGTGAGGAAGCGGAGAAACGCGGGCTGACGCAGAAGGGCAGTTTGCTTTTCAACGCTCGACGTCAAATCGACCCTCGTCCTTGCTTCTCGGCGTTGAGCGGGACCCGACAGGCCGACGCGTCAGAACGCGACGGCTGACTTGACACTTAAAGTCGCGTCACGCGAGCCGAATTGAGCCTCAACGAGCGGCGTCGGGCGGCGCTGCGGTAGGCCGTCGTTGCTGAGCCGATCGAGCACGTCCATGGCGGTGCTTGCCAGATCCGTGAGTCGCGCCCGCTGCGCGGCATTCAAGGGAGCGCGCCCAACCATATCAATGACGCAAAGCGCGCCCAGGCGATGTCCCTCCCGATCGATCAGCGGAACACCCGCGCAATACCGTATCCCGGCCTCGCCGGTGACCAGTGTGTTGTTTCGAAAGCGAGGGTCAGCCATCGCGTCCTCAATCACCAGCCGGCCATTGCCTGTAATCGCGTGGGCACAGAACGAGACGTTTCGGGCGACATCCGCGAGCTTCATTCCAT
>CALMOK010000148.1:13664-14921 GCA_937871825.1 uncultured Alphaproteobacteria bacterium | reverse complement strand
GATGCGCAACGTGGCTTCGGTTCGCTCGAGGTAGCGGCCAAGCCAGAACAGGTTGTCGGCCGCCCGGCTCGGCAGGTTGCCCATGAGGCGCCGCACGCGAACCTTGTCGCGCGTCGGCAACAGACTCATTGGCGCGACGAGAGTGTCGGCCAGCACGCAAACGTCGGCCGATTGGACGCCTGCCGCCATGGCGATCACCCGGGCGTCGGGCTGATGGGAAATGCGGCAGAACCCGCCGGGCATCACCGTCCACCCTTCGGCCGTGGGCGTCGCGAAGACCCTCAGCACGAAGGGGCGCGGCACCAACCGGCCATCCGCCCAGACCGGAGTGGTCGATAGTTGGGCGACCTCCTGGCCGACGAAATCCACGCCGCGCGCCTCGATCAGGGCCTTGAGACGCTCCTTGTCTTCGGAGCCCAGCGTCGGGCCGAGAAGGGGGTCGCCATCGAAGCCCGGGACAGGACCGCCGAAGGCGGTGGCGATCGCCAACTGGTCGAGGCGGTCGATCACTTCCCGGCGTTGCCGCGGTTGGCCGCACCACCAAGTGGCCACGTTGCTCAGTTGGAGCGGCGCCCCGCTCAGGACCTTGGCGAGAACCGGCAGGACGCTCATCATGCTGCGGGCTTCCATGATCCCCGAGCCGAGGGCGTTGCCCACCACGACGTGGCCGGCGCGCACCGCATCGACGAGACCCGGCACGCCCAGGCGCGAGCGGCCGTCCAGCTCGAGCGGGTCGGCGGAGCCGGCGTCGATCCGTCGCCAAATGACGTCGGCCCGCTTCAGGCCCGCGATCGTACGGATGTGGATCTTGCCTTCCCGCATGGTGAGATCGCCTCCCTCGGCGAGCAGGAGGCCGAGATAGCGCGCCAGGTAGGCGTGTTCGAAATAGGTTTCGCTCAAGGGGCCGGGCGTCAGCAGGCAAATGCGCGGGTCGACCCGCTGCGCCTGGCTGGCGAGGCTGGAGCGGAACGCCTGAAAGAACGGGGCCAGCCGCTCGGCGTTCATGTCGCCATAAAAGTCCGGAAATGCGCGTGACATGGCGAGGCGGTTTTCAAGCGCGTAGCCCGCGCCCGAGGGGGCCTGCGTGCGATCCCCTAAAACCCACCATTGGCCGTCGGGACCCCGCCCGATATCGGCCGCGTAAAGGTTGAGGTATCGTCCACCGACGGGTTTGACGCCCTGAAGGGGATGCAGGAAGTCCGGGCTGCCGGTCACGGCCGCCACCGGCAGGTGGCCCTGCTCAACCAGTGTGTTGGG
>CALMOK010000148.1:12589-13654 GCA_937871825.1 uncultured Alphaproteobacteria bacterium | reverse complement strand
CCGTAGATGTCGGCCAGGATGGTTTCCACCAGGGCGGCCCGCTGGGAAACACCCGCCGCGATCTCCCGCCATTCGGCTTCGCCGATCAGAAGCGGGATGTGGCTCAACGGCCAGGGCCGCGCGTCGGTGTCGCCATAGGCCCGGTAGGACACGCCGGTGTCGCGCATGTGCCGGTTGGCCATGCCGAAGCGGCGGTCGCGCTCGCCCGCGTCGAGCCCCAGGAAGCGGTCCAGGAAGGGACGCCAGTGCGGGCGCGGCGCCCCCGTCTTGCTGATGAACTCGTCCGGAATGCCGGGCAGGGGCTTGTAGGCCTCGATCAGTTCGTCGAGCCTGCGCTCGCCCTTGGACATCGTGCGATCGGAGGGCGCCATGTGATCAGCTTAGGCCGGGCGGGCGCCGCATGTCGAGCGTGAGCGGAAACTCGGCGGAGCGTTCCTCGGCCGGGAGCGTAACCGGCCCGCCCGTGTGGCCGAAATCCTGAAAGCGCGCGAGGCGCCGCGCCTCGGCCTCGAAGGCGTTGACCGGGAACGTTTCGTAGTTGCGGCCGCCCGGATGGGTGGTGTGGTAGACGCAGCCGCCGAGCGAACGCCCCGTCCATCCATCCACGATGTCGAAGGTGAGGGGCGCGTGAACCGGTACGGTGGGCTGCATGCTGCGCCGAGGCTGCCACGCCTTGAAGCGAACGCCGCCGACAGCCCCGCCGGTTCCCGTCGGAGTCAACGGCACGCGCCGGCCGTTGCAGGTGACGGCGTGGCGGCCCGGCGTCCAGCCGTCCAGCTTGACCTGGATGCGCTCCACCGAAGTGTCGACGTAGCGGGCCGTGCCGCCGCCCATGCCTTCCTCGCCGAGCACGTGCCAGGGCTCCAGCGCCTGCCTGAGCTCCAACGCGACGCCGCCGCGTTCGACCGTGCCGTAATGCGGGAAACGGAACTCGAACTGCGCGTCGTACCAGAGGGGGTCGAAATCGAAGCCGGCGGCCCGGAGGTCGCCCAACACTTCGGTGAAGTCGGCGCGGACGAAATGCGGCAGCATGAACCGGTCGTGCAGGCCCGTGCCCCAGCGCAC
>CALMOK010000148.1:0-12579 GCA_937871825.1 uncultured Alphaproteobacteria bacterium | reverse complement strand
AAGGGAGCCCGCCCGCGGTTCACGCCAGAACCAGGCGATCAGGGCGCGCAGTAAGACCTGCTGGGCGAGGCTCATGCGGGCGTCGGGCGGCATCTCGAAGGCGCGGAATTCGAGCAGGCCGAGGCGACCCGTGGAACTATCGGGCGAATAAAGCTTGTCGATGCAGATTTCCGCCCGGTGGGTATTGCCCGTCACGTCCACCAGGAGGTTGCGAAACAGCCGGTCGACCGTCCACAGCGGCACCGGCGGCTCGCCCAAACCGGGCATCTGCGAAAGCGCGATCTCCATCTCGTAGAGCGCGTCGTGCCGCGCTTCGTCGATGCGTGGGGCTTGGCTCGTTGGCCCGATATATTGCCCGGAGAACAGGTAGGACAGCGCCGGGTGGCGCTGCCAGTAGACCAGCAGGCTGCGCAGGAGATCGGGGCGCCGCAGGAAGGGCGAGTCGGCGGGCGTCGAGCCACCCACCACGACGTGGTTGCCGCCCCCCGTTCCGGCATGGCGACCGTCGAGCAGGAACTTGTCGGCGCCGAGCCGCACCGCGCGGGCCTCGGCGTAAAGCTGCCGGGTGGTGTTCACGGCCTCCCGCCACGTCGCCGCCGGGTGAACGTTGACCTCGATCACGCCGGGGTCGGGCGTGACCTTGATGACGTCGATCCGGGGGTCGAAGGGCGGCGGATAGCCCTCGATGTGTACCGGTTGACCGACGACGCGGGCCGCCGCCTCCACGGCCTCCACCAGGGCGAGGTAGGATTCGAGTCGTTCGACGGGCGGCATGAACACGCAGAGCATGCCCTCGCGCGGCTCGGCCGCCAGCGCGGTACGGACGGGATCGTGGGGTTCATCGGACGCGGCGGGCGGAACGGCGGCCTCGCCGGTCGGCAAGGCCGGTCGGCTTTCGAGCGGGTCTCGCGGCACGATGTGGGGGAAGCGGTCCGCCGGCAGGTGGAGCAGCGAGTCGAGCGGCAGGCGGAAGCCCAGCGGCGAATCCCCCGGTACCAGGAACAGGTGCCCGCGCCGCGTGGACCATCGCTCGCTGATCCAGCGGTCCCGGCCATCGTCGCGCCCGAGCGGCAGGACGTGGCCCGCCGCCTGGCCCAGGCCTCGGCCGAACACGCGCGCCATGCGGTCGCGGCCCTCGACGGTGCCGACCTCGGGGTCGAGCGCATCGACGTTCGCGGGAAGAGCGGCTTCCTTGCCGATCCAGAACCCCGGATCCTCGAAGGCTGGTTGAACGAGGGATTCGGCGTCGAAGCCGAGCCGTTGCGCGAGGGCCTTCACGAAAGCTTCCGCGTCGGCCGCCGTCGCCGTCCGGGGCCCGTCCTCGCGCGCGATCAGGTCCGGGTCACGCCACAATGGTGCGCCGTCCTTGCGCCAATAAAGCCCAAAAGCCCAGCGCGGCAGGCTTTCGCCGGGGTACCACTTGCCCTGGCCGTAGTGCAGCATCCCACCGGGCGCGAAACGAGCCCGCAACTTGCGGATGAGGTCGTCAGCGAGCCGGCGCTTCGTGGGGCCGACGGCGTCGCCGTTCCATTCGGCGGCCTCGAAATCGTCAACCGACACGAAGGTCGGCTCGCCCCCCATGGTGAGCCGCACGTCGCCGGATTGGAGATCGCGGTCGACCTGCTCGCCCAGACGGTCGAGCGCCGTCCAGGCCTCGTCGGAGAACGGCAGGGTGATGCGGGGCGCCTCGGCCACGCGCGCCACCTCCATGGCGTAATTGAACGTCATCTCGCAAGGGTCGAGAAGGCCGGTGATCGGCGCGGCGGTCGCGTAATGCGGCGTGGCGGCAAGCGGGATGTGGCCCTCGCCGCAGAGCAGCCCCGAGGTGGCGTCGAGACCGATCCAGCCCGCCCCCGGCAGGAAGACCTCCGCCCAGGCGTGCAGGTCGGTGAAATCGACGCGCGTGCCGGCCGGGCCGTCGGCGGGATCGACGTCCGCCTTCATCTGCAGCAGATAGCCCGACACGAACCGCGCCCCGAAGCCCAGATGCCGCAGCAGTTGAACCAGCAGCCACGCCGAGTCGCGGCAGGAGCCGGAGCCCTTGGCCAGGGTTTCCTCCGGGGACTGGGTGCCGACCTCCAGGCGGATCAGGTAGGCCACGGCACGCTGGACGCGCGCGTTGAGGTCGACCAGGAAATTGACCGTGAGATCGGCCTGCCGTGGAAGCACGTCCAGGAAAGCCCGCACGGTCGGGCCGGCCGGTTCGGGTTGCAGATAGGCGGCAAGATCCTCCCGGATGTCGTCCGAATAGGTGAATGGATAGCTGATCGCGCCGGGTTCGACGAAGAAGTCGAACGGGTTGATCACGGTGAGGTCGGCCGTGAGGTCCACGGTGACGCGCAACGACGTTGTCCGTTCGGGAAACACGAGCCGGGCGAGCCAATTGCCGCTCGGGTCCTGCTGCCAGTTGATGAAATGATTGGCGGGGGTGACCGTGAGGGCGTAGTTCAGGATCTTGGTGCGGCAGTGGGGGGCGGGGCGCAGCCGGATCGTTTGCGGCCCCAGGGCGACGAGCCGATCATAGGTGTATTCGGTCACGTGGTGGATGGCGGCGCGGATCGACATGGGCACGTCCTGAATGGGGCCGGGCTCGCCCGCCTCCGCCGGCGACGTGGTTCGGACGACGCTCGCAGCTAAGGGACGGCGGCGCGGCAGGTCAACCGACACCCATGCTCAAATGTTGAGCGGGTTAGTGGGCGGAACGCCCCCCCTCCCAAAGCGCGACACCCCGTCAGAACGTCACGGTGCTGCGCAGGCCCAGCACGGCGGCGTCCCCAACGCGGCGCCCCGGCCTGTTCGGGTCGGGCGAGCCGCCGCCCGGGTTGATGACGTATTGAACGTCTGGCTGCACCTGCCACCAGGGCTTGACCTGCGCCTGATAGGTCGCCTCGATCACGGTTTCGGCGCTGCGAATGGGAGTGAGATCGCCCGACTCCACGGCATCCCCGTCGCCCAGACGGGCGCGCCGGCCCACGCGCGCCCATTCGATGCCGAGGCCTATCGTGTCGTTGGCGCGGCCGAAGGCGCCCTTGTAGGTCGCACCTCCCTGCACGAAGGCGTCGATGAGGTTGCGGTCGTCCGGTGCCCCCATGACCCGGGCCGTCAGCCCGAGGCCGCCGTCGCTGCCCTCCGGCCGAAAGACGATCTGGTCGAGCGTGGCGTAGACGTTCCAGTTTCCGCGCCTCGATCGCGGGATGCCGACCAGCACGCCGGCGGGTTGGGCCGTGTCGCCGTGCTGGAAGAAGGCGTCGGCGAAGCGGTTGGAGTTGTACCAGGCCCCGAGCTTGTAGGTGCCGGGGAGGCCCTTGGCGTCCTTTCCGCCGTTCAACCCATATTGCACTTCGCCGATCACGAAGGCGCCGCTCGTGACGTCGAACCGGGTTCCCGAGGGATCGTTGCGCTGCGGGTCGCCTGGACGGAGGCCCGCCGGGCTGCCGCTGTAAAGACCCAGCAGCGCCGTGACATCGTCCGTCGGCCGTATCCGGACCCGGAGCCCAGGTGTGGCGAGCGGGTAGGCGGGTCCGCCGGACGGCAGGTCGATCGCCGGCAGGGTCGGCCAGCCAAACCCGGAATTCAGGAAGACATCCTCGTATTCGGAGGTGATGAACTCGAGGTCGGCACTCTGCTGGCCGACCTTGACGTCGAGCTTGCCACCCCAGAACCGCTGTTGAAGCCAAAGCTCGTTGAGGCGGGTCGCCGGGTCCGCCTCGATCGAACTGATTACGTTGAGAGCGCCGACCTGCGGGGTGAGCCCGCGCCCATGGATCTGAAAGGCGCTCGCGTTGAAGACGGCCCCCTCGAGCCCGAACGCTTTCCCGAGGTCGGCCCCCAGGCTCATTTGGGTGAGGCCTTCGACGATGGCGCCCCGCCGGGTACCACCGCGCGGATTGCCGAAAACCTCTGTGGCTTCGCTCAGGCCGAATGACACGCCGACGCTGTCGAGCGCCGGCCGCAATCCGCCGATGTCTCCAAAAAAATTCTGCCGGGTGTCGAGGTCGCCCGCCCAGGACGGTTTTTCATCCCCGCCCCCACCTTTTTGTTCCGGTGACATGCCGGCAGCGCTGGAAGTCGCACCCGGCGAGGCCTTGTCGTCGGCTCTTGCCTCAGCCGGATGGCTGATTGCCACCATGAGGGCGACCGCCGCACCCAGGCCGCAACGGAGTTGTGGCCGGCAACGCCGGGGCTCAGCCATGCGGGGCGTCCATTGTTGGGAAGCTGGCCAGGGTGGGATGACCGCGCCCATCCGGCGCCTTACGGGGCGATGAACCCATCGCCCTTGCTGACCGAAACCGACAAGCCGACGTGCAGGTTGTTCGTCACCGCATAGTTGACACCCACGCCGACGCGGCCGGCCGCCTCAAGGCTGCCACCCACGTTGTCGAACAGGTGGTTGACCGCCTCGGGGCCGAGGTCGATGCCCCCTGGGCGGAAGTTCGGCTTGGCCAACACCACGCCGGTGGTGAGATAGGGTTCCCACCGGCCCATATCGTAGCCGACCTTCACGTCGGTTGCCGCGTAGTTGAACCCCTTGACGGGTCCGTGCGCGAAAAAGGCGGGCGAATAGCCGGTCGAGGCCTGGACGCCAAGCACGACGTTGTTGGCGAACTCCCGATCGTAGCCGGCGTATACCTCGCCGCCGACCCCGGCATGCTGGCCCTTGCGGGAAAGCACGAAAACCTGGCTGCCTGCGTAAAGCCCGGTCCAGATCGATTGTGGAGATGCGGGGTCGAGGGCCAGCGTCGGAAGCGCAACGCGCGCGTCTTGCGCCCACGCCGTCGAGATCACGACCATTGAAACCAGGGCAAGCCCGGCTTTCATCGACACCATTCCGGCATCCCCACTCAACCGTAGAACGATGTCCTACCCGGAGCGAGAGCAGGCCGCAATCGTGACGGGACGGCTGGAGACGCGGTATGCTGGCGTCAGATCAATGGGAACTGAAGTCCGCCGTGTCGACCAGCTTAGGGGATACGGCGTGAATGTTGGCCGCATGAAAGCTTGGCCGGAACGCGGGTTTCTCAGCTTGGCGTCAACTGGCTCACTCTCATCTAAAATGTTGAGGCCATACACAACGAAAAGCCCGCTAGCCAATTGGCGCGGGCGCGAATAACCAACAAAGAGTTATAAAAGTCGAACCTCGCGAGTCGTTATCAGGCGAGGTTCAACAGAACTGAAACAACTCAGACCAGAGCGGCGAGAGCGAGACCAACCCAAGCCGCGCAGGCGAGGCCGACAGTAAACACGCTGTTGTTGATATTCATGACACACCCCTGATGATCTTGGTTAGCGCCTCAGGTTCAAGCTTGACAGCACCGTTCCTAGTTCGGGTGGTCAACGACATGAATAAGTTAAGGTTCCGTTGCTCGCTCGCCCCGACGAACTTTTTCAGAGTTGCCGTCGGAATCGTTGCCGATCACGCTTCACCCGTTGCGCTCGATGCACGGCGTTTTGCGACGACCCTGAAGTTTGGTGGGTCGGCGCAAGCGCATCGTCGACGATCCCCTCGGTCGCTGAAGGGCTTGGGTGAGCGTCGAGATGGGACGCCTCACATCCCGGCGTAATTCGGCCCGCCACCGCCCTCGGGTGGCACCCAGGTGATATTTTGGCTCGGGTCCTTGATGTCGCAGGTTTTGCAATGGACGCAATTTTGCGCGTTGATCACGAAACGCGGTTCGGCGCGCCGCACTTCGTCGGCGTAAACCACCTCGTAGACGCCCGCCGGGCAGTAAAGCCGGGCCGGTTCGCCATAAAGCGGCAGGTTCCTGGCAATGGGGATCGCCGGGTCGGTCAGTACTAGGTGGGCGGGCTGTCCTTCCTCATGGTTGGTGGACGACAGGAACACCGAGGATAGCTTGTCGAAGGACAGCACGCCGTCCGGCTTGGGATAGGTGATGGGCTTGACATCGGCGAGCGGCTTCAAGGTCGCGTAATCCGCCTTGCCGTGGCGCAACGTGCCAAAGGGTGAGCCGCCGAACAGCGAGTTCATCCACATGTCGAGCCCGCCCAGCGCCACACCGAGCGCTGTGCCGAAGCGGCTCCACAAGGGCTTCACGTTGCGGACGCGCCGCAGATCCTGCCCCACGGACGAACCGCGCCACGCATCCTCGTAGCTTTGCAGCGTGTCGTTCGCGCGGCCCGCGTTGAGGGCTTCGACCATGTCTTCGGCCGCCATCATCCCGGTGTGGATCGCGTTGTGCGAGCCCTTGATGCGGGGCACGTTGACGAAGCCCGCCGCGCAACCGATCAGCACCCCGCCCGGGAAGGCGAGCTTTGGAACCGACTGCCAGCCACCCTCGGTGATGGCGCGGGCCCCGTAGGCGAGCCGTTTCCCGCCCGCAAACGTTTCGGCGATCATCGGATGGGTCTTGAACCGCTGGAACTCGTCGAAGGGCGACAAGGTCGGGTTCTGGTAGTTGAGGTGGACCACGAAGCCCACCGCCACCGTGTTGTTCTCCATGTGGTACAGGAAGGAGCCGCCGCCGGTGGCGTTGTCCAGCGGCCAGCCGAAGGAATGCTGCACGAGGCCGGGCCGGTGATTGGCGGCCGGCACCTCCCAAAGCTCCTTGAGGCCGATGCCGTACTTCTGCGGGTCGCGTCCCTCGTCGAGCTTGAAGCGGCGGATCAGCCCCTTGGCGAGCGAGCCGCGCGCGCCCTCGGCCACCATCACGTATTTGGCGCGCAACTCCATGCCGCGGGTGAAGCTTTCGGTGATGGCGCCGTCCTTGCCGACGCCCATGTCGCCGGTGGCGACGCCCACCACCTCGCCATTCTCGCCGTAAAGCACCTCAACGGCCGTGAATCCGGGATAGATGTCGATGCCGATCTCTTCCGCCTTGCGGCCGAGATAGCGGGCCACGTTGCCGAGCGAACCCGTGAAGTTGCCGTGGTTGCTCATCAGGGGCGGCATCAGGAAATTCGGTAACCGCATGCCGCCCGCCGGGCCGAGGTAGAAGAACTGGTCGGCCGTCACGGCGGTCTTCAGCGGGGGATCGGGGTCGGCGCGCCAGTCGGGCACTAGCTTGTCGAGGCCCGCCGGATCGATCACCGCGCCCGACAGGACGTGGGCTCCGACCTCCGAGCCCTTCTCCACCACCACAACGGCGAGGTCGGGCGAAAGCTGTTTCAGCCGGATCGCCGCCGCCAGGCCCGCCGGGCCGGCCCCCACCACCACGACGTCGAAGTCCATCGCCTCGCGCGCCGGCAGATCCTGTTCCGATGCGGCGCCGTCCACCCTGGCCATATCACCCACCCTCAATTGTAATCTTCTGTTTTCATAATGCTTTTTGCGCTTCGCACAACCCGCGGCGACGTGTACAAAGCTTCCCATGGACGCGTCGCACGACCCCGCAACCGCCGACCAACTCGCCGCGCTCCTTCGCTGGTATGGGGAGATGGGTGTCGATGCGGTGGTTGACGAAACGCCGCACGACCGTTTTGCCGCGCCGCCACCGCCCCCTGCTGTTTTGGTCGCGCCTTCAGCTGTTCCGGGAGCGCCCGTTGCCGCACGTGTCGCAACTGTCGGAGACTCCCGCCCGACCAGAAGCTCGCCCGCGCCGGATGGCCGCGGGAGGCCGCCCCTGCCAGGCTTCGTCCCTGCCGCGACGCCGCGCCCGCTGGACGCCGCCGCCCTTTCAACCGACGCCGCCGTGCTGTCGGCCCGCGAAGCGGCGGCGCGCGCGGGGTCGCTCGACGAGTTGCGGGCCGCGCTGGAGCGGTTCGAGGGCTGCGGGTTGAAAAACACGGCGAGCCGCCTCGTGTTCGCCGATGGCGACCCCACCGCAACGGTGATGCTGGTGGGCGAGGCGCCGGGTGGCGACGAGGACCGCAGCGGCGTACCCTTCGTGGGCAAGGCCGGCCAGTTGCTCGACCGGATGCTGGCCGCGATCGGCCTCGAGCGCGCCCACGTTTACGTCGCCAACGTGGTGCCGTGGCGCCCGCCCGGCAATCGCACCCCCAGCCCGCAGGAAGTGGCGGTCTGCCTTCCTTTCATCAGCCGGCAGATCGCCCTTGCCGCGCCCTCTATCCTGGTGCCGCTCGGCGGCTCGGCCACCCAGGCGCTGCTGGGCACCAAGGAGGGCATGCTGCGCGCCCGGGGCAAGTGGGCGGACTACGCCGGCGAAGGGCGGACGATCCCGGCCCTGCCGATGCTGCATCCCGCCTACCTGTTGCGCCAGCCCGCCCACAAGAAACTCGCCTGGCGCGACCTCAAGGCGCTGCAGCGCGCTTTGGCGGACAGTGCCGCCCCTTCCCGCCCGCTAGGCTGAGGGTCGGACATGGCGACCCATTCCTTTCCCGCCGGTACGCGCGAAGCCTTATTGTTCCTCGCCACCGCCGGGCTCGTGGTGCCGGTCTTCCACCGGCTGCGGATCAGCCCGGTGCTGGGGTTCATCTTCGCCGGCATCGCGCTCGGCCCCTTCGGCATCGGCCGCCTCGTGCCGCACCTGCCGATCATCGCCAACATCGCACTGACCGACCTCGAACACGTGAACGGCATCGCGGAATTCGGCGTCGTGTTCCTGCTCTTCATGATCGGGCTGGAATTGTCGTTCGAGCGGTTGTCCGCCATGCGCCGCCTGGTGTTCGGCCTCGGGCCCCTCCAGGTGGGACTGTCCGGCTTGGCGCTCGGGGCGGCCGGTCTGGCGCTCGGGGTCGCGGCGCCGGTCGCCGCCGTGCTCGGCGGGGCGTTGGCGCTGTCCTCCACGGCGGTGGTGCTTCCGGTCCTGGCGGAGCGCAAACGGCTAAACTCGGGCGCCGGCCGCACGGCCTTTGCGGTGCTGCTGTTCCAGGACTTGGCCGTCGCGCCGCTGCTGTTTGGCGTCACCGTGCTGGAAAGCCAGGGCGGCGGCCTCGGTCTCTTGCTCACGCTCGCGCTCGCCGTTCTGGGGCTGGCCGCCATCGTGGGGCTTGGCCGGGTGGTGCTGCGGCCGCTGTTCCACCACGTGGCCGCTGCCCGCTCGACCGAGCTCTTCATGGCGGCCTCGCTCCTCGTGGTGATCGGCACGGGCGCCATCGCGGCGGCGACGGGGCTGTCCATGGGGCTGGGCGCCTTTATCGCCGGCCTGCTGCTCGCCGAAACCGAATATCGCCGCGAAATCGAGGTCACGATCGAGCCCTTCAAGGGCCTGCTGCTCGGCCTGTTCTTCGTTTCGATCGGGGCCGACCTCGACCTTTCGCGCATCCTGTCCGACCCCGGGCGGATCGCCGCTTTCGCGTGGGGGTTGCTGGCGATCAAGACCGTGATCCTCGCCGGCGGCGCGCTGGCCTTGAGGCTGCCGCGCCGGGTTTCCGCCGAGGTGGCGCTGCTGCTTGGTCCCGGTGGCGAGTTCGCCTTCGTGGTCGTGACCGCGCTGCTCGGCGCCCGCCTGCTCGACCCCGCGATCGGCCAGGAGCTGCTGGTCGCCGTCACCCTGACGATGATCGCCATTCCGGGGATCGCTCCCGTGGCCGAGCGGCTCGGCCGGCGGCTGCGGCGGCCCGACGAGGTGCTGCTTGCGGCCGAGCCGCCTCCGGAGGATGGGGAGGCACGCGTCATCATCGTCGGTTACGGGCGGGTCGGCCAACTGGTCGCCGCCATGCTGCGCGTGCACGACATCCCCTTCATGGCCATCGACGACGATGCCGCGCTGGTGGCCCGCGAGCGCCGGGCCGGCACGCCGATCTATTTCGGCGACGCGACCCGCCCGGACTTCCTTCGCCGTTGCGGGCTCGAGCGCGCGCGGGCGTTGGTCGTCACCTTGAACGCCTTCCGGGTCGTCGGTCAGATGGTTGCGGTGGGGCGGGCGCAGCGGGCCGACCTCGTGGTGGTGGCGCGGGCCCGCGACGCCGAACATGCCCGGGTGCTTTACGACATGGGGGCGACCGACGCGGTGCCCGAAACCATCGAAGCCAGCCTGCAACTGTCCGAAGCCGTGCTGGTGGACGTCGGCGTGCCAATGGGCCTCGTGATCGCCTCCATCCACGAGAAACGGGACGAGTTCCGCGCTATGCTCAACGCGGTGCCGGGCAGTCGGGGCCGGCGGCGCGCGATCCGCGCGCCGACCCGGCGGTCTTCCGGCTGATGTTTCCCCCCCGTGACGATACACCCACGATCCCCTGATGCTTCGGCCGCCTCGGCGGCAAAAGCCAAGTTGGGAAAGCCGGATAAACGCCCATGCTCAAGTTCTACGACAACGTCGGCAGCCGGGACGAAGTGACCTGCAGCCCCGGATCGGCGCTGCCCACCAACGTCGTTTGGCTCGATCTCGTCGACGCGACGCCGGAGGAGCTGCGCCACGTCGAGCAGGTCACGGCCGTCAGCCTGCCCAGCGACGAAACCCTGACGGATTTGCAGACCACGGGCCGCCTGCGGTTCGACGGCGCGACCCTGCAGGTGTTCACCCCGGTGCTGTTCCGCGACGGCGCCGATCAACTCCGGGTCACCACGGTCGGCTTCTTCCTGACGCGCGCCGTTCTGATCACGATCCGCACCGAGGAGTTACGCTCCTTTTCGGATTACATTTCACGCAAGTCATACCCGGGCGACACGCGGGCGATCAGCGGGACGGAGGTCTTCGTTGGCTTGCTGGAGGCCATCATCGACCGCATGGCCGACGCTGTCGAGAAACTGGGCACCGACCTCGACAAGATTTCCAGGCAGATCTTCGCCGGCCCATCCGACGAGGAAGGAGCCTTCAAACCGATCAAATACGAGGCCAAGCTCGAAACCTTGCTCAGGGACATCGGCCGCAGCGGCGAGATCACGTCCAACGTGCGCGACAGTCTGCTCGGCGTCGGCCGCCTCATCGCCTTCGTCACGGCCAACGCCCAGGACAAGCTGCCCGGCAGCGTAAGGAACCGGATCAGGATCCTCCAGCAGGATATCGCTTCGCTGAACGACTATGAAACGCGGCTGACCGACAAGGTGCAATTCCTGCTCGACTCGACGCTTGGGTTCATCAACATCGACCAGAACCGGCTGTTCCGGCTGCTCACCATCGCTTCCGTGATCGGCATTCCACCGACCTTCATCGTCGGCCTCTACGGAATGAACTTCAAGAACATCCCGGAGTTCGACTGGGCCTACGGCTACCAGTGGGGCTTGACGCTGATCGCCCTCAGCATCCTGATCCCGGGCATTTGGCTTCGTCGCAAGGGATGGTTCTGACGTTTCGCGTCGGTTCGGAATCGATTGAGACCTGGACCAGAGACGCCCCGCTTGGCGCGGCGGCCGGGGTGGGGTATCGATCCCGCGGGCGAGCCGGACATGCCGGGCCCAAGCGGGCCGGCTTCAGGGGATTTGAGCGATGCGGTGGGAAGATGCCCGGCGGTCCGATAACATCGAGGATGTCCGGGGTGATGGCGGCGGCGGGGGTGGCGGCTTCGGCCTGCCGATGGGCGGCGGCGGGCTCGGCATCGGCGCCATCGTGATACTGGCCATCATCGGCTACGTGACGGGGATCGACCCGCGCGTGCTGATCAGCGGCATCGAGAACGCCGGTGGCGGTCAGATGGGTCAGTCCTACAGCCGGCCGGGTGCCTCGCAGTTTTCCGACGATCAGGCGGCTCCCCGGTCCGGCGCGTCGCGTCGCCAAGCCGCCGCTCCCACCGACCAGATGGCGGATTTCGTTGCCGCGGTGCTTGGCGAAACCGAGGACGTCTGGACCGAAGTGCTGCCGGCGCAGCGGAACATCCAATACGTGCGGCCCAAGCTGGTGCTCTACAGCGGGGTCACCCGGTCCGGCTGC
This sequence comes from uncultured Alphaproteobacteria bacterium, assembly GCA_937871825.1. Taxonomy (GTDB): domain Bacteria; phylum Pseudomonadota; class Alphaproteobacteria; order Rhizobiales; family Beijerinckiaceae; genus Lichenihabitans. The sequence continues at coordinate 856 of CALMOK010000148.1, read as the reverse complement.
GGGCAGGCGCAATCGGCCATGGGACCGTTCTATTGCCCGGTCGACCAGAAGGTCTACCTCGACATGTCGTTCTTCAACGACATGAAGCGCAAGCTCGGGGGCGGCGGCGATTTCGCCTACGCCTACGTGATCGCCCACGAGATCGGCCACCACATCCAGAACCAGATCGGCATCCTGGGCAAGGTGCGCGAGCGGCAGGAGCAGGCCAGCCAGCAGGAAGCCAACAGCCTGTCGGTCCGCATCGAGCTGATGGCCGATTGCTTGGCCGGCGTTTGGGCCAACCACGCCGACGAGAAATGGCACATCCTCGAACAGGGCGACGTCGACCGGGCGATGGCGACCGCCTCCGCCATCGGCGACGACCGGTTGCAAAAGGCCTCCCAGGGCTATGCCGTGCCTGACAGCTTCACCCACGGCTCGTCGGTGCAGCGCGCGCAATGGCTGACCACCGGGTTGAAATCCGGCCAGATCGACGCCTGCAACACCTTCGCGCGATAGGGCGCGGCTCGAACCGATAGGGCGTTCCATGCCGGGCTTGGACGAGACGCGCTCTTTCGTGGCGCTCGGCATCGCGGTCGTCACGGTGTCGGACACGCGACGCCTGGGTGACGACCGCTCGGGCGAAGCGCTGGCCGAACGGCTCACCGGCGCCGGCCACTATCTTGCGGGTCGCGCGGTGGTGACCGACGACCGCGACGCGATCGCCGGCGCCGTGACGGACTTGGCGGGAGACCCTACCGTGGACGTGGTGATCACCACGGGCGGCACGGGGTTCACCGGCCGCGATGTCACGCCCGAAGCCCTGGAGCCATTGTTCGACAAGCGGATGGACGGGTTCTCGGCGTTGTTCCACCGC
>CALMOK010000147.1 GCA_937871825.1 uncultured Alphaproteobacteria bacterium | reverse complement strand
ACCCTGGATCACGTTGATGAGGTCGTAAACGACGCGGCGTTCGGCCCCGAGCACAAGGTCGAGGTTGCGCAGCCCGACGTCGAAGTCCACCACCACGACCGACTGACCTTCTTGCGCCAACGCTGCCCCTAAGGCAGCGGTCGAGGTCGTTTTACCGACCCCACCCTTGCCGGACGTGACCACCAGAACCTGCGCCATCGCGTTCCTCCTCAAACCCTGAAATTGATCACGCCATCGCTTCGACGACGAGCACGTCGCCCTGCGTCCAGGCCTGAACCGCCCTGCCCCGCAGGCTGGCGTCGATCTCGTCGGCAGTCTTGTAGACCCCATCCACCGCCAGCAGTTCGGCGTCGAGGCTTTGGCAGAATATGCGTCCGTGCTTGTTGCCCCAGCCCGCCAGGGCTCGGCCCCGCAGGGCGCCATAGACGTGGATCGAGCCCCCGGCGACGATCTCGGCACCGGACGCCACCGAGCCCAGCACCGTGACGTCGCCGTCTGGGCAATAAATGGACTGGCCCGAGCGGATTGGCCGATCGATGATCATCGATGTCGCGGGCCGCGGAGATGGCGGTTGCTGGGGCGCGGTTTCGGATTTCGACGGCAGTTCGATGGGCGTCGAGGGCCGTCCGTCGTTGACGATCGGCGGCAGCCCGCGGGCATCGGCCCCGAGCAACGCGGTTTCGGTGCCTTCGAGGGCCATGACCCTGATCTTGCGGGCCTGCAGCTCGTTGACGATCCCCATGAGGTCGGGCCGCTTCTGCGGCAAGGCGGCGACATCCACCACCACGGGGCGGTTGGTGAAATAGGCCGGCGACCGCGCCAGAAGGGCGTCAAGCTCGACGAGCCAATCGGCGACCGGCATTTCCGGGGTGAGAACGAGCGCCATCAGCGAACGACCACGGAACCGGACGGATGAAGGCGCGACGAGGGAATCAGACACGGGCTTAATGATCCTTTAATGCTCCGATCTGGAGCCAAGATCGTTAACGTCAGGTTAACGCGATGGCCGATCCAGCCTCCCGTTAACGAACCGTTGCCGTCTTACCTCGCTTGCCGACGATCCTTGAAGGGATGCCGGCCAACGAGGCGGGTGGTGATCGCGCTTAATTGTTTGATATCCACCTTGGGCGATCATCGTGGTGGGCCGGGGAACCAGCCTCCTGACATGTCGTGGGGCCGGCCGCGTCGCCCGCCCGCAATCGAAGCGAGCCGATGAACCGGGTGGTCCTAATGAACGCGTCGAAGCCCGTGAGCCGCGCCACGCGGTGGATCGACGCCGGCCCGACCGGCAAACAGGCTTTCAACCGCGCGGCACTCGGTTCCACCACGCGGATCTCGGCCAGCCTGGAAGCCAAGGCGATTTCAGAAGGACGGGCGAGCGTCGCGGCGACGATCGCCACCACGCAGGCCCGCAAGGCAGGCGAGCGCGTCGCCAAGGCGCACCAGCGATCGCGCTCGCTGGCCATGATGGCGGCCCTGGTCGGTTGCATCGGCTTTTTGGGCAGCCTTTGCGGCGGTCTCGTCCGGTTCGACAGCGAGGTCGTGCGCACTGTTCTCGTTCTGGCATCCACCCTGGCGATGGGCGCTCCACTCGGCTTGGCGTGTGCCCGCGTGCTAAATGACGACCAGGAGAACGACCACGAGGCCGCCGTGGCGGCCGAAGGGGCGACCCGTGTCGCCGGTTTCGCCCGCGACCTCGGCGAAGCGGTCGGCGCGGCGGCCGATGCCGCGGGCCTGTCGCCTGCCGCACTGGCCATCCTCAACCCGCTCCTCGACTCCGTCGAACAGGGTGCCGAGGCGGCTCGGCGGCGGGAGCAGACCTTCTTCGCCTACAACGAGACCGGCGGGCGCAACAACCAGCGGCTCAAGCCCAAGCAAGACCGCGTCATCGTCACCCCGGCGGACGGCCGCAAGCTGACGGCCCGGATCATCGACGTGTCCATGTCGGGCGTGGCGATCGAAACGGACCTGCCGGGCGTGGGGCTAGGATCGACCGTGGTGATCGGCTCCCGCAAGGCGATGGCCGTCCGCAAACTGGCCCGGGGAATGGCCTTCCAGTTTCAAAGGTCGATCCCAGCATCCTCGTTTGACGTTGAAATTCTACTCTAAGTTATTCTCATAAGCTGAAAGCACCCGGCAACCTGCCCATCGTTGAGGCAAATCCATCATCTTTCTGCCCAGAGGGAGAGGAATCCACACTTTTTCTTGTTCTTTCAACGTTTTGGCGTGACAGAAATTTAATCGCGCAATAACCTTTGGCCTGGAATCGAGCCACCTTCCGCGTGGCAATGTTCGGGATGAACGCCGTTTCACGCGCTTTCGCGTCTGGGGCCGGGTTATGATGACATTGAGCATATTCTGGCTCTGCTGCCTGGCATTCGTATTGAACGAAGCCGATCTCGCGCCAATCCTGGATGAATTCGGATTGCGTTAAGGATCGGGATCAGTCGCGCCAAAGCTGTGGCGTGGCAAGCTGGCCGGCTCCACTCTCGCGACCTTCCCGTCATTTTTCTCCAAGTTCTGGGTCAGCGTTGTCGCTCCTGACCTCCTCAAGCTCGATCAGCGTGCCGGCAACGTCCTTTGGATGCAGAAACACGACCGGGCGGCCATGTGCTCCGACCTTGGGACGTCCGCCGTCGCTGACCCGGAGGCCGGCTTTGACCAGCCGTTCGCACGCCTCGCCGAGATCCTCCACCTCGTAGCAGACATGGTGAAGCCCCCCTTGCGGATGTCGGCTCAGAAAGGCCGCGATCGGCGAGCGATCCGTCAAGGGATGGAGAAGCTCGACCTTGCTGCCCGGCAGATCCACGAACACGACCGTGACACCATGGTCCGGCAAGTCGAGCGGCGCTGAAACCGCCGTGCCAAGGGTGTCGCGGTAAAGGGCGACGGCGGCGTCGAGGTCGGGAACCGCGATCGCGACATGGTTCAGCCGGCGCAGCATGGTAACCTCATCGGTAGTCGTCCGGGTTTTTCTGCGCGTAGCCGCGCCGCTCGTTGAGACGGTTCAGCACGCGTTCGGCGGCTTCCGCGATGACCGTTCCGGGTGGGAACACGAACGCCGCCCCCGCCGCCTCCAACGCCGCCACGTCCCCTGGCGGAACCACGCCGCCCACCACGATCATGATGTCGCCGCGGCCCTGTTGCGCGAGCGCCTCCGACAGCTCCGGGACAAGCGACAAGTGCGCCGCCGCCAGGGACGAGATCCCGAGCACGTCGACACCGGTGCGCGTGGCCTGGGCGGCGACCTCGTCCGGGGTCGCGAACAAGGGGCCGACCTCGACGTCGAAGCCGAAATCCGCAAACGCCGAGGCGATCACCTTCTGGCCCCGATCATGCCCGTCCTGCCCGACCTTGGCGACGAGGATGCGGGGTTTGCGCCCGTCCGCCTCGGCAAAGGCCGCAACCGTTCGCCGAACGCGCGCGATCGCGTCGGCGCCTTTGGGGCTAGCCTGGGCATAGACGCCCGAAACGAGCTCCGGCTTGGCTTGGTGTCGGCTGAACACCGTCTCCAGGGCGGCCGAGATCTCGCCCACGGTGGCCTTCGCGCGCGCCGCCCTTACCCCAAGGTCGAGCAGGTTGGCCCGGCCCCGGGCGCCCTGCGTCAAGGCATCGAGCGCGTCGGCGACCGCGCGCTCGTCGCGTTGCCGGCGCAGGATGGCGAGCCGCTCGACCTGTTCGGCCCGCACCGCCCCGTTGTTGACCCTCAACACGTCGAGCGATGCCTCGTCGGCGGACTTGTAGCGGTTGACTCCCACAATGGTCTGCTCACCCGCGTCGATGCGGGCCTGCGTGCGCGTCGCCGCCTCCTCGATCCGTCGGTTCGGCAGCCCGGACTCGATGGCCCGCGCCATGCCGCCCAGAGCCTCGACCTCGTCTATGTGGGTCATGGCGCGCGCCGCGAGATCGGCCGTCAATCGCTCGACGTAGACAGAGCCTCCCCAAGGATCGATGACGCGCGTCAAGCCGGACTCCCGCTGCAACAACAATTGCGTGTTGCGGGCGATCCGCGCCGAGAAATCCGTGGGCAAGGCCAGAGCCTCGTCGAGCGCGTTGGTGTGCAGCGACTGGGTGCCCCCGCCTACAGCCGCCAGCGCTTCGACGGTGGTGCGGACCGCGTTGTTGAACACGTCCTGGGCGGCAAGCGACCAGCCCGAGGTTTGGCAATGGGTGCGCAGGACCAGCGACTTTGCCAGCTTGGGGGCGAACCGTTCGACGAGCCGCGCCCAAAGAAGCCGCGCCGCCCGCAACTTGGCGACCTCCATGAAGTGGTTCGTGCCGATGCCGAAGAAGAAGCTCAGCCGCGGCGCGAACGCGTCGACGTCGAGCCCGGCCCCCAGGCCCGCCCGGATGTACTCGACGCCGTCGGCCAGCGTGTAGGCGAGTTCGAGGTCGGCCGTGGCGCCGGCCTCCTGCAGGTGGTAGCCCGAGATGGAGATCGAGTTGAAGCGCGGCATGTTGGCGGCCGTGTAGGAGAACACGTCGCCGACGATCCGCATCGAGGGCCCGGGCGGGTAGATGTAGGTGTTCCGAACCATGAACTCTTTGAGGATATCGTTCTGGATGGTGCCGGACAGCTTCGCGGCGGGCACGCCCTGCTCCTCGGCCGCCACGATGTAGAGCGCCAGGATGGGCACGACCGCCCCGTTCATGGTCATCGAGACCGACATGGTGTCGAGCGGGATGG
>CALMOK010000146.1 GCA_937871825.1 uncultured Alphaproteobacteria bacterium | reverse complement strand
GATGTGCCACAGGTAGTCGGTCACCTTGTGGAACCAGTCGAGGTCGGCCCAATTGTCCGATACGAGGCCCCGCAGGGGGAACAGGTTGTAGAAGGAGCCGCCCGCGAAAAGGATGATGAGCAGCACGGCGAAGAGGAAGCTCGGCAGGGCGTAGCCGACCGTGATGACGCCCGACGTCCACACGTCGAAGCGCGAGCCGTCCCGCACAGCTTTCGAGATGCCGAGCGGGATCGAGATAGCGTAGGACAGCAGCGTCATCCACAGCCCGAGCGAGATCGACACGGGAAGCTTCTCACCGATGAGTTGCATCACGGACGCGTGGCCGAAATAGCTCTGGCCGAAATCGAGCACCGCGTAGTTGCGGATCATGATCCAGAAGCGCTCGTAGACCGGCTTGTCGAAACCAAACTGGCGTTCCAACTCCTTGACGAATTTCGGGTCGAGGCCCTGCGAGCCGCGATATTTTCCGCCCGAATCAGATCCGCCGATCTGCGTCGCGGCGGCCGAGCCGATGTCGGAGCCGCCGCCCAGGCGCGAGGAGCCCGAGTCCATGCCCTGCAGTTGCGCGATGATCCGCTCGACCGGGCCGCCGGGCGCGAACTGCACCACGATGAAGGAGATCAGCAGGATTCCGAAGATGGTCGGGATCATCAGGAGGAGGCGGCGCGCGATATAGGCCAACATGGCCGATCAGCCCGGTAGCTTGAGGCGGGCAGCCTTGGCGGGGTCGACCCACCAGGTCGAAAGGACGCCGGGGTCGTATTTGGGCGGTGTCGCGGGACGCTCGAACATGTCCCAGTAGGCGAGCCAATGGCTGGGGTTGTTCCACATGGGCACCCAGTAATGACCGGCCCGCAAGACGCGGTCGAGCGCGCGGCAGATCGTTTCGAGCTCCGGCCGGCTGTTCGCCACGAGGGCTTTTTCGATCAGCGCGTCCACCACCGGGTCGGCGATGCCAGTAAGGTTCTGCGAACCCGGCGTCTTGGCGGCCTCCGCGCCATACACGACGCGCAGGCCTTCGCCCGGCGTGAAGCTCGCGCCGAAACGCTGGGTCACCACGTCGAAATCGAACGTTTGGGTGCGGCTCTGGTACTGGGCCGAATCGACGACACGGAAGGTCGCGTCGATCCCGAGCAGTTTCAGGTTCTTGATGAAGGGCGCGGTGTGGCGCTCCAGCGAGGAGCCGAAATCAAGGAACTCGATGGTGAAAGGCTGCCCGTCGGGCAGTTTCAGCACGGCGCCGTCGCGCTTGCAGCCGGCTTCCTGCAGCATCTTGAAGGCGCGGCCCAGCAGGGCGCGGTCCTGGCCCGAACCATCGGTTTTCGGAGGCATCGCGGCTTCGCCGAAAACCGACGCGTCGAGCTTGCCCCGGTAGGGCTCCAGCAGGGCGAGTTCGTTCGGCCCCGGTTTGCCCGTCGCCGCCATGGCGGAGTTCTGGAAATACGACCAGGTGCGCGCGTAATAGCCGAACATGATATTCTGGTTGGTCCACTCGAAATCGAAGCAGAGGCCAAGGGCTTCGCGGATCCGCTCGTCCTTGAACTTGTCCCGGCGGGTGTTGAAAAACCAGCCCTGTGCCCCGCGCGGAGCCTGATCGGGGATGGTTTCCCGCTTGACGCGCCCATCCAGCACGGCCGGGAAATCGTAGCTCTTTGCCCAGTTGATGGAGGTGAAATCCTCCTGGAAGGTGAACACGCCGGACTTGAAAGCTTCGAAGCCCACTTGCCGCTCGCGGAAATACTCGTAGCGGATGGTATCGAAGTTACCCTGGCCGACGTTCACCGGCAGGTCCTTGGCCCAATAGTCTTTCACCCGTTCGAAGTTGATGTGCCGGCCCTGCTCCAACGCCCCAACCTTGTAGTTGCCCGACCCTAACGGCGGCTCCAGGGTGGGATCTTCGAACGAATGGGCGGTGTAAAAGGCTTTGGAAAAGATCGGCTGCCCCGCCACGATCAGGGGAAGCTCGCGGCTTCGGGCGGGGTTCAGCCGCACCACCACCACGTCGTCCACCGCCTCCGCGCCCTCAAGAAAGCGCAGCGTCGACTGGATGATGGGATGGCCCTTGCTTTTCAGAAGGTTGAGCGAAAAGGCCACGTCGGCCGCCGTCAGCTTCGATCCGTCGTGGAACCGCGCCTGGGGCCGCACCAGAAAACGGTAGGTCAGCCGGTCGGCCGACCAGCGCACCGAACGGGCGGCGAGGCCGTAAAGCGCGTCGGGCTCGTCGAGGGTGCCGGTCATCAGGGTGTCGAACACCGCCCCCATGCCGGCCGCGCCGTTGCCGCGCAGGATGTAGATGTTCAACGTGTCGAAGGTCGTGAAATTCTGGTTACCACCGGTCGCCGTGACCTGAAGCGAGATGGTGCCGCCCTTGGGGGCGTCTGGGTTGACGTAGGGCAGGGCCCGGAAGTCAGCCGGCAGGGCGAGTCCGCCAAAAACCGACAGGCCGTGCGACTCGGTTTCCAACTCGGCGGCGGCCAGGCTTGTCGGCCATGGGGCGCACGTTGCCGTTGCTGCGGCGGCCCCGCCCAGGAGGGCGGCGCGGCGGGTGATGCGCGGCATGACACGACCTTTCCGATCCATTGACCTTCCTAACTGGACTGACGACCGTTCCGACCCTTCTCTCAGCTCGTCAGCAACTCATTCGGTGCCAGGACGGGTGTGTCGGCCGCTAGCATCATGCCCGCCGCGAAAGGAAACAGCTTTGCCGACGCGATATCGTGCGGCGAACCAGTGGTGCCCTACCGGGCGATTGTGTCGCCTTTCGTGGCGTCAGGGCAAGGCGTCCGGCTTCGTAAAAGAAATGGCAGGGCGAACCCTGCCATCAAGTCGATCGAAATCGCGTACTACGACCGATCAGGGTGCGGGCAACGGCTCCGGGTTGTCGGAAAGCGTATGCAGGTAGGCCAGGATGTCGGCGCGCTTGACCGGATTGTTTTCGCCCGCGTAGCCCATCTTGGTGCCGGGGATATAGAC
>CALMOK010000145.1 GCA_937871825.1 uncultured Alphaproteobacteria bacterium | reverse complement strand
CACGAGACCGAGGCCCGCGTCGTCCGATCCCCTGAGCGCGGTGTTGCCAAGATCGAAGTAAAGCGCTTCCACCTTGGCGGAGAGATGGTCGCTGAGCGCGTATTCGCCGCCGCCGCCCGCCACGACGCCGGTTCGCAGCCTTGATCGCGAAGCTTGGTTGGTGAGCGACGCGAAACCGAAATCGTCGGACCGGTTGGCATCGAAGCGCAATGCGCCGACCGCGAGGCCGCCGGTCGCGTAGAAAAGGGCCGGACCGAACGCATAGCCGACCCGGCCCCGCAGGGTGCCGAAATCATCAAGGCTCTGGCCGACGTGGCCGATGCCGAGCGCCCGCGGGGTGCCGGTGCCGAACGGCTGCGATATGGCGACGGCCTGATCGAAGCCGCGCAACCGCGTGAACTGAAAATCCCCCTCGATGCCGACAAGGAAGCCGAGGGGCAATTCGACATTGTATCCGGCTTGGCTGCCGCCAATGAAGCCGTCCGCATCCGGGTCGCGCCCGCCCGGAAGCTTGTCGCACAAAACCGGACCCGTGCTGGCGCAAGTCTGGCTTGCCCGCGCCTTGAGCGAGCCATAGCCCGCAAACGTTCCGGTGTAGAACCCCGTCCAGGTAAAGGCCGGAAGGGTTGCCAGCGGCGCATACGGCAAGTCGGCGGCGTGGGCATCGGACAAAAAAGCGATAAGGCCGATCAGGGTGTAGCGCGCGACTTTCATCGTGAGGGTCTCTCCGGGCGACCCCCGTTCGTTATGGGATTATGGTTAACGATTCGTGGTCGACGGACCTTCGCTGGTCAGGATATCGCCACGCCTTTCCAGAAGGCGACCCGCCCCTTGATGTTGGCGGCCGCCGGCTTGGGGTCGGGGTAGAACCACGCGGCATCGACGTTCTCGCGGCCGCCCGCCGTGATCGTGCAATAATGGGCGGTGCCCTTCCATGGGCAGACGCTCGTCCTGTCGCTGTTCTTCAACAGCGCATGGTCAACAGAATGCAGCGGGAAATAATGGTTGCCCTCGACCACCACGGTCTCGTCCGACTCAGCGACGACGGCCTCGTTCCAGATTGCCTTGACCATACCCCGACCCTCTTCCCGTCGCTCACACCGCCGTGAAGCAGTTGTCCACGAACAAATGCGTTCCGTTCACGAAACTCGCGTCCTCGCTGGCGAGAAACAGCGCCGCGGCGGCGACCTCGCGGGGCTCGCACATGCGCCCCTGCTGGGCCGCCATCGCCTGGTCCGATACGTCGACGCCGTAGCGCGACAGTTCCTCGACCTCGCGCAAACCGTGCGGGGTGCGGATGAAGCCGGGGGCGACGGCGTTGCAGCGGATACCCCGGTCGCGGAACTCGACCGCGATCGCGCGGGAAAACATGTGAACGGCTCCCTTGGTGGTGCCGTAAAGGACCTCCATGGGCGTGGCGGCGACGGCGGAGATCGAAGAGGTGTTGACGATGGCGCCGCCCCCCGCCCCGATCATGCCGGGCAGCACCGCCCGGGTCATCATCACCATTGAACGGACGTTGATGTCCATCAGCCAGTCGTAATCCTCGTCCGTCGTGTCGAGGAAGGGTTTCACTACCAGCGTGCCGGCATGGTTGAACAGCACGGTGGGGGCCCCGAAAACCTCCGTGGCGTGAGCCACAGCGGCGTCGACATCGGCGCGCTTGGAGACGTCCGCCCGCACGAAGCTGGCCTGCCCACCGGCCGCCCGGATCGCCTCGACCAGGGACAGCCCGACCGCTTCCTGCCGGTCCACCACCGTGACGAGAGCACCCTCGGCGGCGAAGAGCTTCGAGGCTTCCGCCCCGCACCCGCCCGCCCCGCCCGAGATGAGGGCGCTCCGCCCGGCCAGCCTGTCCTTGTGTTGCGTCGCGCTCATTCCGCCCTCCCGGCGGACGACGCTTCGCCCGCGCGTCGCCCGGTCCTTGCCACTCGCTGCGTTGGGGCGATCAGCCCGTCTCGCCGACGGCCCGCTCGGCCGCCCGGATCGCCGCCTGTCGCCGGGCGATCTCGTCGCCGATGGGCGGACCCTTGAACCGCCGCTGCTCGAACGCCGCCCAAACGAGGCCGGACAGGACCAGGAACCCGACCGTGATGTAGAGGGCGCCCTCGTTCGGCGGCTGGATGCCCAGAACGAAGATCAGGATCATGGCGAGGACCGACAACCCGCCGAACAACATGTATAGGCCCCGCCCCATGTTCCACGGCCCCATCGCCGGCCATTTCGCCGTCCCATAGGCGAAAAGCCCGACGGTGATCGGGATCGCGAAAGAGAAGAACAGGAAGATCACCGTGCAGGAAACCACGATCGAATAGGCCGAGGTTTCGCCGAACGTGACGAGCGACGTTCCCCACACGAAGAGAACCGACAGGATCGATCCGGTCCAGATCGCCGCCACCGGGGTGCGGAACCTTTGGTTGACCTTCGCCAGCGCGCGCGAGGCCGGCAGGCCGCCATCCCGCGAGAAGGCGAAGATCATCCGGGACACGGAGGTGACGGTCGCGAGCCCGCACAAGAATTGCGACAGGAAGATCGCCACGTAGAGCACGTCCTTGAGCAGGACGGGCATCTGGGTGTCCATGGCCCAGAAGAAGACGTTCCAGCCCTGCTTGGCGGCGTCCGCCATGTTGGGGATCATCAGCACGAAGGCGCAGAGCATCACGTAACCGACGACGCTCGACCAGACCACCGCCATCACCATGCCGCGCGGCACCGAACGGGCGGCGTCCCGGGTTTCCTCGGACGTGTGCGCCGAAGCGTCGTAGCCCGTGATGGTGTAGATCGGCAGCAGCAGCCCGAGCATGAAGGCCCAGCCGGTGGAAACCTGCGGCCAAACGTTGCCGCCCGCCTCGCCCGAATAATTGGTGAAGGTGAACAGCCGGCCGACGTCCAGGCTCGGCGCGAAGACCAGGCAGGCGACCGTCAGCACGATGGCGGTGACGAAGATCAGGCTGCCTGAAAAATCGGTCAGCTTGGCGGTGAGCCCGATGCCAACGTGGTTGATGATCGCCTGGATGGCGGTGATGAGCGCCACGAAGCCGACCCGCACGGTCAGCGTGTCGGACATGCCGAGCGCAGGCCCGAAGGCGCCGAAGAAGAAGTAATAGGTGCCGATGTTGATGGCGCCCAGCACGGTGACCAGGCCGAGAAGGTTGAACCAGGCGGTGAGCCAGCCGACGAAGCGGTTGCCGAGGATCGAGCCCCAGTGATAAAGCCCGCCCGCCGTCGGATAAGCCGAGCCGATTTGCGCCATGGCGAGTGCGAACACGCCCGAAATCACGCAGCCGAGCGGCCAGCCGATCCCGATCGCGGCCCCGCCCGCCCCGGACGTCGCCTGCGCCAGCGAATTGATGCCGCCCGACAGGATGCAGATGATGGAGAAGCTGATCGCGAAGTTCGAAAACCGGCTCATGCGCCGTTCGAGTTCCTGCGCGTAGCCCATGTCGTGCAGGACTTTGATGTCGTTGCTTTTGTCGATGGCGGAATAACCCGCGTCCTCGGCTTGGTTTTGGATCGTCATCGCCCCTCCCCCTGCGTTCCCGCGTGTGCCAAGCGTTGCCCGCAAGCAACTTGGGTGCCAAGGCCGGCCACACGCGGTCCCGCACCCGCGCGAGGCCTTGCACCCGCGGCAGGAGCGGTTCAGAACCCACCGCATGCTCCGACGCTTTCTGGCCTACTACAAGCCCTATCGCGGCTTGTTCATCCTTGATTTTTCCTGCGCGGTCCTGTCGGGCGTGCTCGAACTCGGCTTCCCGGTCGCCGTCAAGCTGTTCGTCGACACGCTGCTACCGGGCCGCGACTGGGGGCTCATCCTGCTCGCCTCGGCGGGCCTGCTCGCCGTTTACCTGCTCAACACCGGCCTGATGACCGTGGTGACCTACTGGGGCCACATGCTCGGCATCAACATCGAAACCGAGATGCGCCGGAAAAGCTTCGACCACCTGCAGAAGCTGTCGTTCGGCTTCTACGACAACCAGAAGACCGGGCACCTCGTGGCGCGCGTCACCAAGGATCTCGAGGAGATCGGCGAGGTCGCCCACCACGGACCCGAGGACCTGTTCATCGCGGTGATGACATTCGTGGGCGCCTTCCTGCTGATGGCCGGCATCAATCTCCGGCTCGCCCTTATCACGGCCGCCGTGGTGCCGGCGATCGCCTGGGTGACCAGCCATTACGGCGCTCGGATGACCGCCAACTGGCGCGCGCTTTATGGGCGGGTGGCGGCCTTCAACGTGCGGATCGAGGAGAATGTGGGCGGCATGCGGGTCGTGCAGGCCTTCGCCAACGAAGATCACGAACGCCACCTGTTCGCCGACCACAACGCCCGCTACCGCCGAACCAAGCTCGACGCCTACCGGATCATGGCGGCGAGCAGTTCGCTTTCCTATTTCGGCATGCGGCTGATCCAGATGAGCGTGATGATCGCCGGAGCCTGGTTCGTGCTGCACGGCGAACTCAGCAACGGCGGCTTCGTGGGCTTCCTGCTCCTGGTGGGCGTGTTCCTCCGGCCCATCGACAAGATCAACGCCGTGGTGGAAAGCTACCCCAAGGGGATCGCGGGCTTCCGGCGCTACACGGAACTGCTCGACACGGCGCCCGACATCGCGGACGCGCCGGGCGCGATCCGCATCGAAAGCTGCAAGGGCGACATCCGCTTCGAGCGCGTGAGCTTCGGCTACGGTGCCGGGGCGGCCGTGCTCCAAAGCATCGACCTCGACATCAAGGCCGGCCAGACCGTCGCCTTCGTGGGCCCGTCGGGGGCCGGCAAGACCACGCTCTGCTCCCTGCTGCCGCGCTTCTACGAGGCGACGGGCGGGCGCATCACGGTGGACGGCCTCGACATCCGCGCCGCGACCCTCGCCTCCCTGCGCCGGCAGATCGGCATCGTACAGCAGGACGTGTTCCTGTTCGGCGGCACGCTGCGGGACAACATCTCCTATGGGCGGCTCGATGCAAGCGAGGCCGACCTCATGGAGGCGGCACGCCGGGCGCAGCTCGAAAGCACCATCGCCGGTCTGCCGGCCGGCCTCGACACGATCGTGGGCGAGCGCGGCATCAAGCTGTCGGGCGGGCAGAAGCAGCGCCTCGCCATCGCCCGCATGTTCTTGAAGAATCCGCCGATCCTGATCCTCGACGAGGCGACGTCCGCGCTCGACACCGAAACCGAGCGCGCCATCCAGCGCTCGCTCGCCGACCTATCGCAGGGGCGCACCACCCTGGTGGTGGCGCACCGCCTCGCCACGATCCAGCGCGCCGACCGCATCGTGGTGATCGACCGGGGTGGCATCGTCGAGCAGGGCCGCCACGGCGATCTCCTGTCGCGGGCCGGCAGCTACCGCCGCCTGCACGACGCGCAGTTCGGTACGGCGGCGGAGTGATCCAGCGGGTTTGACCCCGGCCCTTCTCGGAGTAGAAGGGTGGGACCGCTCATCATTCCCACGGGAGAACGTTTGATGATCTACGTGATCGCAACCGTCACGGTGCGCCCGGAGCATCGTGCCGATTTCCTCGAGAACGTCCGCACCCTCATTTCAGCCACGCTGCGGGAGCCGGACTGCCAATCCTACGACCTTTTGAGCAGCATCACGGAGCCCAACTGCTTCGTCTTCGTCGAGCGCTGGGCGTCGCGGGACGCGCTGTCGCAACATTTCGAAACGCCCCACGTCCAGGAGTGGAGGAAGGTGTCGCCCGAGTTCGTCGAGAAGTCCGTCATCGAGGTCATCGCGCCCGATCACGTCGAGACGCTTTGAACGTCGGGGTCCCGCCCGCAGGAAACCCGCAATGATCCGTGCCACCAGCGTCCGCCCGCCGAGCGGCTGGGACGAGCCCGCCGCCGACACGGTCGTGCTCGATTTCGACGATCGCCACCGTCGCCGCGTCGTGATGACTGGCGTACGGGGGCTCGAATTCCTGCTCGACCTGCTCGATGCCGTGATGCTGCGCGGTGGTGACGCCCTCGCCCTGGAGGACGGCCGTTTCGTGGAAGTTGTGGCGGCACCCGAGCCGTTGACGGAAGTGCGCGGGCGTGGGCCGGGCGACCTCGTCCGGCTCGCCTGGCACATCGGCAACCGGCACCTGCCGGCCCAGATCCTCTCCACCGCCCTGCGGATCCGGCGCGATCACGTGATCGACGACATGCTGCGCGGCCTCGGCGCCAAGCTCGTCGCCATCGAGGCGCCGTTCGATCCGGAAGGCGGCGCCTACGCGTCCGCCGCCGTCCTGAACGACGATCACGACCACAAGCATGATGTCCAAGCCCACCGGCACGACCACGATCATTGATGTCGTCTGAGTCACAGGTGTTCGCGGAACTGCCGCTTCTGGTCTGGCTGTCCCCCGCTTTTCCGGTGGGGGCTTTCGCCTACTCGCACGGCCTGGAATATGCCGTCGAGGCCGGGTTGGTCGCCGACGCGGCGAGCCTGACGAGCTGGATCGGCGACCTCCTGGCCCATGGCTCTATCCGCCAGGACGCGATCCTGCTTGTCGCCGCCTGGGCGGGAGCGGCCGACAGCGCCGTTCTGGACGAAGCCAACGAACTCGCGCTGGCGCTTTGCGCGGGCCGCGAGCGGCGGCTCGAAACGGAAGCCATGGGCACGGCCTTCGTCGGCACGCTTCGCGCCACATGGCCGGGCTCTGTTCCCGAGGCGCTGGTCGGCGCGGTGGCCTATCCGGTCGCCGTGGGCGCCGCGAGCGGGACGGCGAAGCTGGGCCTCGCCGCCACGCTCGAGGCGTTCGCCATGGCCTTCGTGGCGAGCCTGGTCTCGGCGGCGGTGCGTCTCGGCTCCATCGGCCAGACCGACGGCCAGCGCGTGACCGCGGGTCTCATTCCAGCTGTGCGCGACCTCGCCCGCCTGGCGGCCGGGGCCTCGCTCGACGACCTCGGCGGTTGCGCCTTCCGGTCCGACCTTGCGTCCCTGCAGCACGAAACCCAGTATTCGAGGCTTTTCCGATCATGAGCAATCAAAACGGTCCGTTGCGGGTGGGCATCGGCGGCCCTGTCGGCTCGGGGAAGACCGCCCTCATGGAGCGGCTCTGCAAGGTGTTTCACGGCCCCCACGATATCGCCGCCATCACCAATGACATCTACACCAAGGAAGACGCCGAAATCCTGGCGCGCGCCGATGCCCTGCCGCTGGAGCGCATCATGGGCGTGGAAACCGGAGGCTGCCCCCATACGGCCATTCGCGAGGACGCCTCGATCAACCTCGCCGCCATCGAGGTGATGCGGCGGCGCTTCCCGGGGCTCGATCTCATCCTCATTGAGTCGGGTGGCGACAACCTCGCCGCCACCTTCTCGCCCGAACTCGCCGACCTCACAGTCTACGTGATCGACGTGTCGGGTGGCGAGAAAATTCCCCGCAAGGGCGGCCCGGGCATCACGCGCTCGGACCTGCTGGTCATCAACAAGATCGACCTCGCCCCCCATGTCGGCGCCTCATTAGAGGTGATGGAGCGCGACACCCAGGCTATGCGGCGCGGCAAGCCCTACGTGTTCACCAACATGAGAAGCGGCGAAGGTGTCGCGACCGTCGTTGATTTCATCCGCGCGAAGGGCGGGTTGAACCTTGGGGTTTCGCCCGCTGCCTGAGAAGGCGCGTTGCGGATGGCGGCCGCCTGGTTAAAACTTCGCCCCAGGGCAACCATCGGCCGCGATCATCCGCGCTGGCGAGCGTGAAAGGACGGCGTCATGACGCTTCTCGGCAACCGCTACGGCAAGGATCGCGTGCGCATCCTGCGCCTGCATCGGGAGGGCGAGCACCACGAGGTTCGCGAACTCACCCTCAAAGCCATGCTGACGGGCGACTTCGCCGACGCCTACACGGCGGCCGACAACAGCCGGTGCCTATGCACCGACACGGTCAAGAACGTCATCAACATCGTGGGGCGGGAACAGCCGGCGCTCGATACGGAAGCCTTCTGCCAAGCCGTCGCGCGGCGGTTCCTCGACCACTACCCGCAGGTGACGCTCGCCGAAGTCACCGCCCACGAAACCAAGTGGACCCGGCTCACGGTCGACGGCGAGCCGCACCCGCACGGCTTCACGCTGGACTCCAACGGCAAACCGTTCGCGAGCGTGACGGCGACGCGGGACGGGGTGCGAAGCGCCTCGGGCGTTGCCGGCTTCACCTTCATGAAGTCGACCCAATCGGGCTGGGAAGGCTTCCACAAGGACGCCTACACGACCCTGCGGGAAACGCGCGACCGCATCTGCGCCACCAGCATGGACGCGTCCTGGAGATGGACGGGAACGCCCGCCGACTACCGGGCCGCAAACGCGGCCGTGTTGCGGACCATGCTGCGGGTCTTCATGACGACATATAGTGCGAGCGTGCAGGACAGCTTGTACCGCATGGGCCGGGCGGCCCTCGATGCCGTGCCGGAGATTGGCGAGATCAGCCTCGCTTGTCCCAACAAGCATTACATCCCGATCGACCTCTCAGCCTTCGCCATGGGCAACGAGAACGTCGTGTTCCTGCCGACCGACGAGCCGCAAGGGCTGATCGAATGCACGGTGGGCCGGGACTGACAGAGGCCCTGGTGGGTCGACCAGGCGACCGGGACGCGAAACCCGCGCGACAAGGGTGGGGGGCGCCCGTGGGCGACCTAGTTGGTCATCACCAGCGCCCAGAAACGCTTGTATCGCGTGCCGGGCGCTTCGGCCGCCGCCACGCCGATGCGGCGCATCGGGCGATACAGCAGGTTTTCGTTATGGGCCGGGGACCGGCGCCATCCACCGAGCGCCGCCGCCATGTCGGCGTAACCCGCCGAAGTATTCTCGACCGACGCGCCCCGCGTCACGCCGAACCGCGCGAGCCGGTCGGGCATCGCGCCGTCAACCGTGTGGCTGAGCTGGTTGGCGCCCGCCATCGCATCGGCCTGGGCTTGCGCCACCCGCTGCAGCGCCGGATCGATTTCCACGGGACCGAGGCCATGGGCGCGCCGGTAATCCGACACGAGCGCGCTCGCCTGGGCCTGGTCGACCCGCATCTCCGCCACGGGCCCGCGCGACGCTTGGCCCTTGAGCGGCTCGAGCGCGGTGGAACAGCCGCCCAGGAGAAGGGCGCTCACCGCGAGCACCGCCAGGCCGGCCATCCCGACCTGCCGAGCGCCGTTCCATTCCATCATTTCAGGAACACGTAGATGTCGACCTCGAGCGCGCTGTCATCCGGGGTTTTCACCTGGTCGAGATACTCCTCGGCGAACATGTTCTTGGCTTCGAGCCCTTTCTCGTCGAGGTAGGCGGTGATCGCCTCATAGGTGGAGTCGATGTCGTCGTAGGCGCCGCGATGCTGGAACCGCATGGCTTTGCCGGACGGCGTTTCACCAACCTTGATGTCCGGACCGAGGTCCGGCGTGCCCTCGGGCGCCTTGCCGAGCGGAACCATGGCCGAATAGGTGAATCCCGAGTCATCGGTTTCGGTGAACACGGCGAGCGGATGGCCCGCGCCGGAAATCTTGTTCTTGGCGAGGGCGTCGTTCAGCTTGGCGAAGGAGTCGGTGATCGCCTTGAAGCCGCTGTCCCACGTCGCCTTGCCGGACACCACGAGCGCGGGGCGGGGCGGAAGGTCCATCGTCTGGCTGATCGAGGTATCGGGCGGCTGCTTGTCGGGCGTCGCCGCCCCGGTGTTCGGTTCGGTCGAGGGCGGTGTTGAGGGCGTCGCGGGCGGCGCGACTGGAGCGGGCGCGACTGGAGCGGGCGCGACTGGAGCGGGCGCGGCTGGAGCAGGTG
>CALMOK010000144.1 GCA_937871825.1 uncultured Alphaproteobacteria bacterium | reverse complement strand
GGCATGCGCGCAGAAGGAGTGCTCACGCGGCATCTCAGGTGCTTCAGTTCCGAAGCGGGCCTTGAACCATTGCCGATCGGTGTCCGTCAGCGACACGCAGGAGATCGGACAATCGGTCAATTGCGCGGTCAACTCGGCGAGGTTGTCGAAGGCGGCTTCACAAGCCGTATCAAGCACCTCGTATTCTCGAAGCGCGGCGAGACGCTCGGTTTCATTGGCGGGAAGGGCAGCGGCGGACATCGTTCTATCTGCCTTTGTCGGTGATCGTGGAACTTGGCGGCATGCCAAGGATCTCGGCCATGTTGAGAGTCGTCGTTCCCGATAAGCTGTACAGATAAAGGTTGCGCTTCCATTTACGTTCGAGGGGGAAATAGGCAGACCCTGCTCGTCGAGCAGGATGCCGATCGTGTCCTCGCGCAAAGGCTGGCACGCGCCGGCTGCCTGATTCGCGATTTTTAAAAGGCCATGATCCGGCCTCTTCATTATTGAGCTATCGAAGGCGGGCCAAGTCTCTCGGCCGAAGCACAATGCGCTGACCTTGAAAACGAACAGCAAGTGAAATGATGGATGGCGGCCCCAACTGGTCGGTCAGAAGTCTTCCCAGCTATCTCGATCGACGGCATCCGCCGGAACAATGGCCAAAGCCGTCCTCATCTGACCTCCACCCCGAGTGACCGACGCGGTGTTTGTTCGGCGAGCCGAACGGATCTGGGGTTGCTCCTTGGATTGCTGACCAACCGAGAAGTTCGCAATCAGCCGAGCCAGTTCGTCGGCCTCGTGCGCCAGGGTGTGGCTTGCTGCCGTTGTTTGGCCAACCATGCCGGCGTTCTGCCGCGTGACCTGGTCCATCTGGGTCATGGCCGTGTTGACCTGCTCAAGCCCATTGGATTGTTCCTGAGCAGAACTGGCGATCTCGCTGACGATGTCGTCGATCTCGGCGACGCGGGACACGATACGGCTGAGAACGCTGCCCGTCTGACCGACAAGATAAACACCTCGTTGTACTTGTCCGGCCGAAGTCGAGATGAGCTCCTTGATTTCCTTGGCGGCTTCGGCGGACCGTTGCGCCAGGGCGCGAACCTCTGACGCCACAACCGCGAAGCCCCGTCCGGCATCGCCGGCCCGTGCCGCCTCGACGCCCGCGTTCAGGGCCAGCAGATTGGTTTGGAACGCGATCTCGTCGATCACGGTGATGATCTGGCTGATCTCGCCGGCGGACCGCTTGATCTCGCTCATGGCGGTCACAGCCTCGCCCATCACCTCGCCCGACTTTTCGGCATCTCCCTTCGCCGAGCTTACCACCTCTCGTGCATGTTTCGCGCCTTGGGCGGATTTGCGCACCGTTGTGGTGATCTCGCCCAGCGCCGTCGCGGTCTGAGCGAGGCTCGCGGCCTGAACCTCCGTCCGTCGGGAAAGGTCGTCGCAGGCTGCCGTGATCTCGCCAGCACCTGTGTGGAGGCTGGAACTCGCCGAGAGCACGCCCGTCATGGTTTCGCGCAAGCTCGCGATCGCGGTGTTGAAATCCTTCTTGAGTCGACCGTATTCGGCGGCGACGTCGGCCTCGATCGCGACGGTCAGGTCCTTGCTGGCCAATCTGTCCAGTGACTCCGCAAGCGCGGCGACGACCACGACCTGATCCTGCCCAGCTTTCTCAAACGTCTGTCGCATCGAGCGAAGCTGTGCATCGACCTCGTCCTTGTGCTTGGCGGCCTCAGCCTGCAAGCGAACGCGCTCGATGCCGCTGTCCTTGAAGACCTGCACGGCCTGCGTGATGGCGCCGACCTCGTCGCGTCGGTTCAGGTTTGGCACGACGGCCTTGAAATCTCCGGCTGCAAGCTGGCCCATGATGTCGGTCAAGCGACGAAGGGGTTCGATCGCGCGTATTGACCAGATCGTGATGCATGTTCCGAGCAGGAGCGCGCCAATGACCAAGCAAACCGTCAGGAGAGAAAACTCTTCTGCGATGTTTCGGGTTCTGGCTCCGATGCTCTTGTTCTTGGCTTCTTGCATATCGATGAACTGATTGATCTCCCGCAGCCATTCAACGAACTGCGGCTTCGCACTGCTCATCAACAGGGTCTTGGCGCCGGTCTCGTCGCCAGCCATCTTCTTTGTGATCGTGTCATGGATCAGGGGCAGGGTCTTTGTTTCTGTTGCCTTGATGCTCTCAAGGATGCTTCGCTCTTCGCCCGTCACCTCACGGCCTGATGCCATCAACTCGTCGAGAGGCCCGGCGGACTTGGCGTAGTTGTCGGTGAGGCGAGTGATCGCATCAACAGCCGTTTGCGCCTCCTCCAGCGTCGCTGCGAGACTCACGTCCCGCAAGGCGATGGCCCGGTCGTGTACGCTGCCGCGGAAGTTGATCGCATATCGCTGTTTCACGCTATTGATGTCGTTAACAACGCTCAGGTTAGTGGCGATTCTTCTCACTTCGACGATGCTGATCAGCGACAGCGTCAAGGTCATTGCCAGGATCAGCATGAAGCCAACGACCAGGCGCGACTTGAGAGACAGTCTCATAAAGAAACCCACTTCCTTGGATGAAAGGTTTGTTAGGATGAATTAGCCGTTCTGTAGCTCCTTAAGATGCGACGACATCCTTGCGGATTCCTTTATCATGATTGTCAGTAAACGTTTACTGAGACTCGATCTTGATCCCGCCAGAAGGTGGCGGCTGGAAGGAAGTCGGCGGCGAGCTTGTCGGAGCGGATCGGGACCGGCCAAATGGTGGCAACCCGCACGGCACACCTGCTGGGAATGAGCGCCCGCTTTGCCCCGAGGTTCCGACCGGCGTTCCACAGCCCCGCTTGGCACCCGGATCGAATTCGCCGAGTTCGATCGCTCTTCTCACGCGGCCGATGGTCGCTGGGAGAAGAGCGCCGAAGGATGGGGCGAACTGGCCGAACCGAAAAGGTTTGTCGAAGGCGATCAGTTTGGAACGAGGAACATCTGAACGGCACCCGCTGCGCCCACCGGCTCAAACGTCCAGTCTGAGCGCCTTGAAGTTCTTCACGTTCTCGGTAATGGCAATCTCGACCGGCAGTCGTTCCATGCTGGAGGCGCCGTAGAAGCCAGCGAGGCCCCTGGTCTTTGTGAGCACGTAACGGGTATCTTCTACGCCGGCGATCGGACCGCCATGACAGATCACGAGGACGTCCGGGTTGACTGATTTAGCGGCGTCCGCCATCGCCTGAACCCGTTCAACCGCCTCGTCGAGCGACATGACGGAATGCGCCCCGATGGTGCCCGACAGCGTCGTGCCAACATGGGCCACAATGATGTCTGCCTTCGCCGCAGCCATCGACCGCGCCTCTTCCACCGTGAAAACGTAAGGGGTCGTAAGCATGTCGAGTTCATTCGCGAGGCGGATCATCTCGACTTCCTTGTCGTAACCCATGCCGGTTTCTTCCATGTTGGCGCGGATGCGTCCTTCGAAGAGCCCGACCGTTGGGAAATTCTGCACGCCGCTGAAGCCCATGTCCTTGAGCCGCGGCAGGAAGCGCGACATCTCGCGGAACGGGTCGGTGCCGCACACGCCGGCCAGGACCGGCGTCGTCTTGACAACGGGCAGCACGTCGGCTGCCATCTCCATCACGATCTGGTTGGCGTCGCCATAGGGCATGAGGCCGGCGATCGAGCCGCGCCCCGCCATGCGGAAGCGGCCGGAATTATAGATGATGATCAGGTCGGCGCCTCCAGCCTCCTCGCATTTGGCCGAGATGCCTGTGCCGGCGCCTGCGCCCACGATCGGGATGCCACGTGCCACCTGCTCGCGCAGGCGCTTCATGGTTTCAGCTTTGATCATGATGTTTCGCCCTGGTTTCATAGATGAGGATGTGGAGCTTGCGTGCCATCGCGGTCGCGAAGGCGGGATCGTTGATCGCGGCATCGCCGGTCACGACCTCGACCGATGGAGATATGTTCGCAGTGAGCGCGTCGATCAGGGCGATGTCGGCCGCCGCGTCGAAAAACACCTTTCCGGGCTCAGCGATCGACGACACCCCGCCGCGCGGGATGAACAGGCAGACCGGGCCCCGCGCGACGTTGAGCTTGCTGGCGATGATGCGGCCGAGTTCAGCGCACTCGACCGGGGTCGTCCGCATCAGCGTGACATTGGCGTTGTGCTCATAGAAGAGCCGGTCAGCGAAGCGCGCGGGAACGGCGGACGGCGGCCCGAAATTCACCATGTCGAGCGCCCCCAGCGTGACCACCTGCGGCAGCCCGCGTCGGCCAGCGGCCTCAAGTCGATGCGGCCCCGCCGACTGGGCGCCGCCAACCAGTTCGTCGGCGAGTTCCGTTGTTGTAAGGTCGAGCACGCCCGCCAGGGCACCGTCGGCCGCGAGTTTCTCCATGGCGCGGCCGCCCGCCCCGTTGGCGTGGAAGACCAGAACCTCATAGCCCTGACGTTCCAGCCAGTGCCGGGCGGTCGTGGCGGCAGGCGTGGTGACGCCGAACATCGTGATCGCAACGGCCGGCTTGGCCTCGGCCGTCGACGTGCGGGACGCGAAGGCCTTGGCCATCCCGGCCGCCGCTGCAGCCGCATTCGCGTAAATCCGCTGTGACACGGCATTCAGGCCCGACACGTCCAGCACCGAATACATCATGGTGATGTCGCACTGCCCGACATAGGCGCTGACATCGCTCGATGCGATGGTCGAGACCATCAGCTTGGGAACGCCGATCGGCAGTGCCCGCATCGCGGCCGTGGCGATCGAGGAGCCTCCCGAGCCGCCCAACGAAAGAAGGCAATGCAGCCGGCCGGTGGCATAAAGGTCATCCGTCAGCCGAGTGGCGCCACCCGCCATGGCGGCCATGGCAACGCCACGGTCATCGCCCGCGACAAGGTCCGCCAATGCGACGCCCGCTGCCTCCGCCACACTGTTGCGGCCGATATCGGCGGCAGCCTGCGGCACCCCCGTGATGCCGACGTCGACCAGGATCACCGCGCACCCGTTGTTCCGTAGCTCGTCGCGAACAAAGGCGAATTCCACGCCCTTCGTGTCGAGTGTGCCAAGAAGGACGACGATCGCCATTGACGGCACTTTCTTCCGCTGGCCTGGAGCCGCGCCTGACCCCCGGCATGGGCTGTACAAAAACGCGGTTCACTCCCGAAAACGCCGGTGTCATTGACCGGTATGACATTGCTCGTCCGTGTGCCCCTCGGCAGTCATTCCCGATCGCCATGCCGGCAGGGCGGAAAACCCGGCCTTGTTCCTTGCCGGTCCTCGGCTGTGCCCTCGTCACGATGTCGGTTCAGTCGCCGGGAGGAATGAGCCTGAAGTCGGGAAGCCGCCGCAGTTCGTCTTGCGAGCCGGATGGCGAGAAAGCGACAAAGATCCGCAAGGGCTCCTGACCGCGATTTATGGTCGAATGAAAGCGCCCCCTGGGCACGTAGACCGTCGTCCCCGGCCCGATCGCCCGGACGATTGGGCGGCCCTCCACATCCTCGACCATCTGCTCGCCCGTGCCGGATAGAACCCGGATCACCTCTTCGGCCTCGGGATGGTTGTGACGGGCGTGACCCTGGCCGGGGTTCAGCACCGCGACGGCGGTGCTGATGGCCACCGCGCCGGTGAGCTCGGGCGACACTGTGAACGTCGTGCGTCCCCAATCGAAGCCGAAAGCCGCCACGGCATCGTCCTCGACGAAATAGCGCTCCACCACGCCTACCCCTCACCCAGGACGTTGACACGCAGGGCGTCAACTGCGACGGCGACGAAGATCAGCACCCCGCCGATCATCGTGACATAAAAGGACGGCACATAAACGATCGCCAGGCCGACGTGGATCACGGTCAGCAGCAGGACGCCGCCCAGGATGCCGAGCGTGCCGCCACGCCCGCCGAACACGCTGACGCCGCCGATGATCGGGGCGGCGATCGCGTAAAGCAGGAAGCCCTCGCCCTGGTTCGAGGTAATGGCCATCTGCCATGCCGACAACAGCCAGCCTGCCACGCCCGCGATGAAGCCCGACAGGGTGAAGGCGACGATCTTGACCTGCTGAACCCGTATGCCGGCCACAAGCGCAGCGGCCGCATTGCCGCCGGTGGCATAAAGGCTGCGGCCGAGGATCGTGCGCCGCAGCATGAAGCCCATCGCGATGAAGGCGAACAACAGCACCAGCGGCATGACCGGCCAGCCGCCGATCGTGGCCTGACCGATCCAGTTGTAGCTGTCCGGCATGTCGGTCAGCGTGTTGCCCTGCGTGATGGCGAGCAGGCCGCCCTGCAGTGTGATCATCATGCCGAGGCTCTCGATCAGCGAAACCATCTTGAGGCGTGTCACGCACAGGCCGTTGATGAAGCCGATAAAGGTCGCGATGCCGATGCCGAGCACGATGCCGACCCCGACCGGCAAGCCGAGCCGCTGGATCGCCAGCGCGCCGAGCGCCGACGAGATGCCGGTGACGGCAGCGATCGAGAGGTCGATCTCGCCTACGAGCAGCACGAGCGATTGAGCGAGGCCGAGCAGGCCCAGCACGGTCGCTTGCACCAGCACATTCTGCAGGTTCGAGGTCGAGAAGAAGAAGGGGTTGAGGACGCCGAAGATGATGATCAGCCCGGCGAGCCAGAACCACACGACATGGGCGAGCGCGCCCTGCAGGCGTTTGCCCAGGGTCGGGCGGCGCATGCCGGGGATCGACGCCGAGGCGAGCGTGGCCGAGCGTTCGGTTTGAACGGTCATGATACGAGGACTCCCGGCTGCGTCTGAGTGGCGGTCGGGGCCACAGCCCCGGGATGGCTGGACGAGAAGGCGATGGCGAGCACGTCGTCCTTGGTCAGCGTGCCGGCAGGCCGGTCACCGACGATGGCGCCGCCCGCGAACAGCACCACGCGATCGACCGCGCGCAGCATCTCGTCGAGGTCGGAGGTCACGATGATCACCGCGACGCCTTCGCGGGTCAGGACGTCGATGATGCGGTGCACCTCCTCCTTGACGCCGACGTCGATGCCGCGCGTCGGCTCGTTGAGGATCAGCAGCTTTGGCTTCGTGGCGAGCAGGCGCGACAGCAGCACTTTCTGCTGGTTGCCGCCGCTGAGTTGGCCGACCAGCTGCTCGGCATCGCGCGCCTTGATGGACAAACGCCTGAAAAGACCGTCGACGAGCGAGCGCTCCCTCGTTGGCGAGATGATGCTGCCGGTGGAGATGGTGCCGAGGCTCGACAAGGTGATGTTCTTGGCGATCGAATGGATACCGACGATGCCGTCCTTCAGGCGGTCCTCGGACAGGAAGGCGATGTCAGCGGCGAGCGCGGCCTTTGAATCCGCTGGCAGTGGCCGTGCCGCGCCGTCATGCTCGATCGTGCCGGAGGCCGGCAGGAGGCCGTAGATGGCGCGCGCCAGCTCCTGGGCGCCCGAGCCCGGAAGCCCGGCGAAGCCGACGATCTCGCCGGCCGCGATATCAAGCTGGTCCACCGCGAAGGCGGGGCTGCGCAGGTCGCTGAACCGCCAGCCGGACCCCGTCCCCTGGGCAGACGCCCCGGCGCCGCGCGCAAAAAGCTGCAGGCCGCGTCCCAGCACCATTTCGCTGAGCGCGTCCGAGCTGATCGTGCCGACAGGCTGGTTACTGGTCACGAGGTTGCCATCGCGCAGCACCGAGACGCTGTCGCAGATCTCGAGGATCTCCTCGTTGTAGTGGGAGATGAACATGAAGGTGACGCCGTCCCCCTTCAGCTTTCGCATGAAGTCGAAGAGGTTGCGCCGGTCCGCCATGGTGAGCGCGGTTGTCGGCTCGTCGAGGATGATAAGGCGGCCCCCGCTGTGCAAGGCCCGCAGGATGTTCAGCTTGCGCCGGTCGACCGCCGACAGGCTGCCGGCGCGGGCCCGCGGGTCGAGCCCGGTGCCCGCCAGGTATTCGGTGGCCTTGCTGTGCATGAGACCCGTGTCGACCCAGAAGCCGCCCCGGCGCGGCCAGCGGCCCAGCATGAGGTTCTCTGCGACCGAAAGCGGGTTCACGATGGCGGGTTCCTGTGTCACGAGGAACACGCCATGGCCTTCCATGGCCTTCACGTCGACGGGCCCGAGCGGAACGCCGTCGAGCCGCACCTCGCCCTCGGTCGGGTTCTGCAGCCCGGCCACGATCTTGACGAGGGTCGACTTGCC
>CALMOK010000143.1 GCA_937871825.1 uncultured Alphaproteobacteria bacterium | reverse complement strand
GTCCCTCCTCGACCTCGGCGGGAAGGCGGCGGCGGTTGTGGTAGTGGATCGACAGACCGAAGGCCTTGGCGCGCCGCGCCACCGCCTGACCGATGCGCCCCATGCCGACCACGCCGAGCCTTTTGCCGATGAGGCGGCTGCCGAGCATGAAGGTGGGCGACCAGCCGTTCCAGTCGCCCGACGGGATTACGCCCGCGCCCGCCACGACGCGGCGCGCGTCGAGCACGGCGGAGGTGCGCGCGATCACCGAGAAGCTGACTCCGGTGTCGAGGATCGCGACCACCGGCCGCCCGTCGAGCGTCATGCGGAAGCGGATCTGGTTGCCGGCGGTCAGCTCGAACGGCACCCAGCGCGCTTCGGTGTCGGGGGAGAGGGTGGTGCGTGCCGGCCCGGTCGCGGGCTCTGCCGCGGGGGAGGCGGCGGCGAGGAGAAGGGGGAGGGCGAAACGCATCGGCGCCTCGCCCTATCGTGACGGGGGGCGGGAGGGAACGGCGTCGGCAAGGCCGCGGATGGTTTGTTTCTTACGCCCAGTAGCGGACGATCCGGCGCATGTCGGCCGTATCGACAGCGGACGTGTGAAGGGCCGCCGACCCTTCGACCGACGCCCCGTAGATCCATCCTGATAATCAGACCGCGCGAGCAACCCGGGCCGCGACCTTACGACGGCGCAGCGCATAACCCACCGCGCCCATGCCGAGGGTCATCATCCCCCACATGGCGGGCTCGGGCACGGCAGCGACGGCCGGAGCGACAGCGGCGACTGCGATGTTATCGATGTTGCCATCGCCGGTCACAACGAATTGGAGACGATTGATCGCCGTATTCGTGTTGCCGGTGTTGGAGTAGTTGTTGAACTGCGTCGGGCTCACGGCCTGACTAAATGAGTAGAGCAGTGCATTGTCTAGAAATCCACTGATCGTAAAGTTGGCCGTTCCCGAAAACGCACCATTGCCCAAAGCGACAGAGTTGAAGGTGAATAGCCCGCCATTTGTCACGCTCGCGGTGCCGCTGTCCGTTGGCGTGTATACGCTCGGGGGCGGTGCGCCATTTCCCGAGGTGCCCGAAAAACTTCCTGCCGTAGCCGCAAAGGTGAACCCGTTTTCGGTGTAGCTCGTGACCGACGGATTTCCGTTGGGCAGATTGCCGAAAGTGATCGTCTGGATCGATTGCGCTCCGGCGCTTGCCGAAACCAGAGACGCCAAACCCGCCGCCAAGATCATCACCGTCTTCATCATGCCACCTCCAACAGCCTCGGCGGCTCGATTAACGGAAGATGAAGAACGATGCGACTCGCAATCCTGGCGACCGGTCCAATCTGAAACGGACCGTCGAGCCGGCGGCAGCTACATTGTCCGCTGGCCGAGGAGCGGAACGGCAGGTTTCCACCAAAAACGGACACTTCGCTTGCGATGTAGGAGATCGCGGCGCAGCGGCGGGCGTGTTCTTTGCAATCGTTATCGTCACCGGCTCACGCGCCCGCGCGCCCATGCCCGCGCACACGGGAGGGTGTGACTTTCTGTGACTTTCTCAGGCCCGTTCTCGCTTCCGGCGCGCAGGATATGTAGCCAGAGCGATCGCGTGAACGCCCCTCCTCGCCGCTACAGGCACGCCTCCAGATACGCGCTGTCGAACCCGAACTGCTTGGCTTTCTCCAGCGTGTAGGGCCGCAGCCCCATCGATCGGTATTCGCCGATGATCTTGCCGTCGGCGCTCTCGTCCAGATACTCGAACTTGAACAGTTCCTGCGTGACGATGACCGGGCCTTCCATGCCGATCACTTCGGTCACGTTGGTGACGCGGCGGCTGCCGTCGCGCAGGCGCTTCACCTGGATGATGAGTTCCACCGAATCGGCGATCTGGCGGCTGATCGCTTCCTTGGGCACCTTGATGTCGCTCATCATCACCATGTTCTCCATGCGGGCCAGCGCCTCGCGCGGGGAGTTGGCGTGGAGAGTGCACATCGATCCGTCATGGCCTGTGTTCATCGCGGCGAGCATGTCGAAACACTCGCTGCCGCGAATCTCGCCCAGGATGATCCGGTCGGGCCGCATACGCAGCGCGTTCTTGACGAGGTCGCGAATGTTGACCTCGCCCTGGCCCTCCAGGTTGGCGGGGCGGGTCTCGAGCGGCAGCCAGTGCGGCTGCTGCAACCGAAGCTCGGCCGCGTCCTCGATGGTCAGCACGCGCTCGCCCGGGTCGATCATCTTGGACAGGGCGTTGAGCATCGTCGTCTTGCCCGAGCCGGTGCCGCCCGAGATGACGACGTTGAACCGGCTGGCGCCCGCGATCTTCAGCGCCGTCGCCATCTTGGGGCTCATGCTGCCGAAACCGGCCATCATGTCGAGCGTGATCGGCTTGTTCGAGAATTTACGGATCGAGATGGCCGTGCCGCGCAAGCTCAGCGGCGGCACGATGACGTTGACGCGGCTGCCGTCCTTGAGGCGGGCGTCGGCGAGCGGGCTGGTCTGGTCGACGCGGCGGCCGACCGAGTTGCAGATGCGCTGCGCGATCTGGAACAGATGCTCCTCGTCGCGGAACTGGATCTGCGCGAGTTCCAGCTTGCCCTTGCGCTCGACATAGGTCTGCTCGGGGCCGTTGACCATGATGTCGGTGATGTTCGGATC
This sequence comes from uncultured Alphaproteobacteria bacterium, assembly GCA_937871825.1. GTDB lineage: Bacteria > Pseudomonadota > Alphaproteobacteria > Rhizobiales > Beijerinckiaceae > Lichenihabitans. The sequence goes on along the minus strand of CALMOK010000143.1, from coordinate 1,344 downwards.
GGCGAGCAGCTCCTCCAGCGGGCCCAGGCCGAGCAGCTCGTCGACCAGCACCTTTTCCAGCGCGAACTGCTCGCGGCGGTTGAGCGTCAGCTTCAGCTCAGCGAGCACCTCGCCGATGATCGGGCGGAACTCCTCGGCCAGCTCGTCCTTGCCCAGCGTCGCCGCCGCTTCGGGGTCGACGCGCTCCAGCAGGCGGGGGAGGACCTGTTCCTTGATCTTGTGGACCGACGCCTCGAAGCCTTCGCCGCGGCTGTTGCCCGCCTCGCCGCTGGAATTCTGCCGCTCGGTGAGGCGCGCCATCGCGTCCATCGCGGTGCCCGCCATGGTGCCGCCACCGCCCCCGGCGCCCCCGGCGCTGCCGCCGAAGCCGCCGCCCGGCAGGTCCATCTCCCCCGACAGGGTGGCGCTGTCCAGCGGCGGAAACTGGCTGCCCGGCAGGTCCGCGTCGGGCCGCGATGCGCCGCCGCCGCCCTGCATCGGCCGGGCGACGCCAAAGGCCGGCCGCACCGGCTGACCGCTTCCCGCTCCACTGCGACGCCCGAACGCACTCATGCACCAACCCTTCGGTTCCTGATGGGCGGAGTACGCGCGAAGGCTTGAGAATTGCCTAACCATCCGCGCGCGGCTTCCGGTAATGGGGAGCGCGATGGTCCGGCGGCTCCTTCTCCTCCTCTGTTGTCTGCTGATGCCGCTGGCGGCGGGCGCGGACGACATCGCCGCGACCGCGCGCGGCGTGGTCCGCGTCGTCACCATCGCGGTGGTCGACGGGCAGGTGGTCGGCTTCGGCCATGGCAGCGGCGTGGTGGTCGCGCCGGGGCGGATCGTCACCAACGCGCACGTGCTGGAGCTGGCGCAGCGCTATCCCGACAACGTCGTCATCGGCATCGTGCCGTCGCAGGGCGCCAAGTCGTTCCGCGGCAAGCTGGTCGCGTTCGACACGCGGCGCGACCTGGCGCTGATCGACGCGCGCGCCGCCGACCTGCCGCCGGTCGCGCTCTACACCGGCCCTTCGGCGGAGGGGGACCCGGTGATCGCGCTCGGCTATCCCGGGAATGTCGATCTCGCCACCGCGCGCTCGGCGGCTGATTACATCACGCCGGTCGCGCCGGTGCGGTCGCAGGGGGTGTTCTCCGGCCGGCGGCGGCTGACCGGCACGGAGGTGCTGCTCCACACCGCCAGCATCGCGCGCGGCAATTCTGGCGGGCCGCTCCTCGATCGCTGCGGGCGGGTGGTCGGCATCGACTCGGCGATCACGCGCGGCGAGGAGGGGGATTCGACCTTCGGCTTCGCGATCGCCGACACCGAGCTGGCCGGGTTCCTGCACGATGCCGACCAACCCTACAC
>CALMOK010000142.1 GCA_937871825.1 uncultured Alphaproteobacteria bacterium | reverse complement strand
GCCCATCGTGCGGTCCGTCTCGATCCTTTTCATCGAGATCGTGCGCGGCGTGCCCTTCATCACGGTTCTGTTCATGGCCAATGTCATGCTGCCGCTTTTCGTGCCGGAAGCCTGGACACCCGACCGGCTGCTGCGGCCGTTGATCGGAACCGCGCTGTTCGCCTCGGCCTACATGGCCGAGGTCGTCCGCGGCGGCCTCCAAGCCATGCCGCGAGGGCAGTCGGAAGGCGCGATGGCGCTCGGTATCGGCTACTGGCGATCCATGCGGCTCATCATCCTGCCGCAAGCCCTCACCACCGTCATCCCGGGCATCGTGTCGACGTTCATCGGTTTGTTCAAGGACACGACGCTGGTGGCCATCGTGGGCATCTTCGACTTCCTCCGCGCCGTGGACAGCGCCCGCCTCGACCCCAATTGGGCCGGTCCCACTATCCCGACGACCAGTTACGTGTTCGCCGCGATCGTCTACTGGCTGTTTTGCTTCGGCATGTCCCGCTATTCGCAATCCACTGAACGCCGGCTCAGCGCCGGTCGCAAGCATTGAGGGCACCCATCATGTCGAGCGCGGCCATAGCCCCTTCCGGTTCGCCGTCCGATGCCGTGGTTCGGCTCGAGGCGGTGCACAAGTGGTTCGGGCAGTTCCACGTGCTCCGCGACATCAACCTCAGCGTGAAACGCGGCGAGCGCATCGTGATCTGTGGCCCCTCCGGCTCCGGCAAATCCACCATGATCCGTTGCATCAACCGCCTGGAGGAACACCAGAAAGGCCAGATCGTCGTCGACGGGATCGAACTCACCAGCAACCTCAAGCGCATCGACGAGGTGCGCCGCGAGGTCGGCATGGTGTTCCAGCACTTCAACCTGTTCCCCCACCTCACGATCCTGGAAAATTGCACGCTGGCGCCGATCTGGGTTCGCAAGATGCCCAAGCGCGACGCCGACGAACTCGCCATGAAGTATCTGGTGCGCGTGAAGATTCCCGAACAGGCCAACAAATACCCCGGACAGCTCTCGGGCGGCCAGCAGCAGCGGGTCGCGATCGCCCGCTCGCTCTGCATGAACCCCAAGATCATGCTGTTCGACGAGCCGACCTCCGCCCTCGACCCCGAGATGGTGAAGGAAGTGCTCGACACCATGGTGTCGCTCGCCAACGAGGGCATGACGATGCTCTGCGTCACCCACGAGATGGGATTCGCCCGCCAGGTCGCCGACCGCGTGGTGTTCATGGACGGCGGCGAGATCGTGGAGTCGAACACGCCCGAGGCCTTCTTCTCCAATCCCCGGCACGAGCGGACCAAGCTCTTTCTCAGCCAGATCCTGCACTGAGGACGACGGCGCGGAAGGCGCGACGCCGAGCCCAGGCTTGGGCTTGCGTCTGGTTGTTGGGCGACGTCGCGCCATATAGGACCGGCACCCGGTCGCGGGTCGCGTTACGGGAGATCAACCATGCGTTCCATTCTTGTCGCGGCGGCTGTCGCATGTGTCGGCCTGGCGTCAACGCCCGCTTGGGCGGAGAGCATGAACTTCAAGGCCACTTTGTCGCCGCAGGAAGAAGTGCCGCCTCATCCCGACCTCAAGGGGAGCGGAACCGTGACCGCCACCCTCGACACGGGCACCCTCCAGATGACCTACAAGGTCCAGTTCGACGGGCTGACCGGCAAACCTGTCGCGGCCCATTTCCACGGGCCGGCGCCGGTCGGCAAGAACGCCGGCGTGCAGGTGCCCGTGGCCGGCGGCATCATGAGCCCGATGGAAGGCTCCGCCACGCTGACCAGCGAGCAGGCCAAGATGTTGGAGGATGGCCAGTTGTATTTCAACGTCCATACCGAGGCCAACAAGGCCGGCGAGGTTCGCGGGCAGATGATGAAAGCCATGTAGAATCGGCTTGCAGGCATTGGGCCGTCGTGGCGGCGGGTGTAGGATAACGCTCGCCGCCTCGCGAAAGGGCTCGACATGACGATCGTTGTTCCGCCTCCCGGAGGCCAGTTCGAGACCGGCATTGAAGCGGGCAATTGGCCGCTTAAGCGGAGCGCCATCCTCAACTGGCTGGTGAATGAAACCAGCGGCCAACGCTATCTCGACAACCTGCTGGTCGAGTTCTGCGAGAAGTTGCGTCGAAGCGGCTTGCCGGTGGCTCGAGTGAGCCTGCACCTGCAGATCCTTCATCCGCAGTGGCTCGGCGCTCGCATCCTGTGGCGGCCCGGTCTCGCTGAGGCGGAGATCCAGACGTTTGGCCACTCGATCATCGAGGATCCGAGCTTCCTGGCAAGCCCGATGGCGGCCATCCACAACGGCGCTGCGATGGTGCGTCGACGGCTCGACCAACCGGACGGGATCAAGGATTTTCCGATCTGCGCCGAATTGGCCAAGGAAGGACTGACCGACTACATCGCTTGGCCGCTGGATTTCACCCTCGGCAAGCGGCATGTCGTCACTTTCTCGTCGGATCGGCATGGCGGCTTCACCGACGAGGAAATCGCCTGGATCAGCGATTTCCTGCCGATCCTGGCGCTGGTGTGTGAAATCCGCAGCAAGAACAGGCTCGTCCGCACACTACTCGACACCTATGTCGGGCCGCATGCCAGCGAACAGATCCTCGCTGGCTCCATCACGCGGGGCAGCGGCGCCACGGTGAATGCCGTGATCCTGATTTGTGACCTGCGCGGTTTTACCACTATTTCGGAGCTCTGGCCGCGCGACGACGTCATCATGCTCCTGAACGAATATTTCGACGCCATGTCGGAGCCCGTCGAGCGGCATGGCGGCGAAATCCTGAAATTCATCGGCGACGGAATGCTGGCCATCTTCCCCCTGGCGAACCCGCGTGCCTGTATCGACGCCCTTGAAGCGGCGGGCGAGGCGCGGGACGCCATGGCGGTGTTGAACCAGGTCCGCGTCGCGCGCGGGTTGGAGCCTCTCGGCTACGGCGTCGGCGTTCATGTCGGCGACGTGATGTACGGCAACATCGGCTCGCGGTCCCGGCTCGATTTCACCGTGATCGGACCTGCCGTGAACGTGGCGGCGCGGATCGAGGGCTTGACCAAGAAGGTCGGCCGCAAGGTCCTGTTCTCCAGTGCCTTCGTGGCCGAACTCCAGGCCGAGCACGGCCTCGACCCGCTTGGCCCGTTTCCGCTTCGCGGCGTCGGCGAGCCCATCGACATTTTCGCCTTTGCCGAGCCGCCGCTCGAGGACGTGCGCGAACCAGCTTGATCGACCCCGGGCCACCTTTGCGGCGGAGCCGATGAGGAGGACGATCAGCCTGGCGGTGAGATCAGGGTTGGCTCGTGCCCGGTGGCGCGCAGGAAGGCCAGCAAATCCTGCGGTGCCATCGAGGTTGTCTGATCGTTGCGGAGCGGATGGCAGTTGACCGCGTCGGCGTCGAGCAGGCCCAAGTCGAGCACGACCGTCACGGCGTGGGCGACGTCGTTGATGGCCGCCAAGGGCGACACCGACCCGGGCCGCACGCCCAAGTTCTCCAAAAGTGCTTCGGGCGAGGCGAAGGACAGTCCGCCCTTCGCTCCGATCACCGTCCGCAGTCGCTTGAGGTCGACCGTGACCTCCTCGCCAAGGGTGACGAGGAAGTAGGTTCGCTTGTTGTCGCGTAAAAACAGGTTCTTGGTGTGGGCGCCGCCGATCTGCCCGCGCAATTGCTGCGACTCTTCCACGGTGAACACCGGTTCGTGCGACACCGTCGTGACTTGGATGCCGAGATCGGTGAGGAAGGCCAGCAGCTCTTCGGTGGTGGCGGGCATGGCTCGGCTCAGTTCATCACGTTGGGCTCGCGGCCCGAGGGATCAGGCCTCCCTAATCTGCACGTTCTGATGCGATTGCGACCAAAAAACAAGGAAACGGTCCATGCAACACGAGGCTCGTTCCGCCGTCCGGCTTCCACGGTCAGTGCCGTCCGAACCGTGAAGGCGAAGAGACGTGCGCCTCAGAAGGGCAGGGCAGGCAGCAAGGGTGTGCCCTCGAGGCGCACGGCTTCCAGTTCATTCGGCCCGTAGCCGAGCGCTTCGAGGATCGTCGGCGCGATCTGGGTCGTTTGAACGAGTGCCGAGATCGACGAGGGTTTCATCGCCGGGTTGCTCAGCAGAAGCAACACACTGCGGTCGTCAAGGTTCATGCCGCCGTGTTCGGCGATCTTGGAGCCCGAGGTGTAGACGACCCCGGGGTTCGCGCCGACAATGAAATCCGGCGTTCGGCTGTTCGTGGCCGGATCACCATAGGCGAGCGCCAGGGCGTTGGGGGTGAGGATCTGGCCCATGCCAAGTGGTTTCGAATTATCTTCCAAATAGGCCAGGGCGGCCGGTAGGTGTTCCGCCCGCCCCTGCGGTTTGAGCCAGATCAGCGCGGCGTCGTCAGCGATGTGGAACCCGTAACCCGGCATCTTTGTATATGGTTCGTCGTCGATCGCCCGCAGCGACGCCGGATCGATGGGCGATTGGCCGTGCTTGGCAGAAACGATCACCAGCGTCGACTCAGCCAAGCCATTGGCGCTTAGCCCGGCCATGAGTTCACCAAGCGCGTCGTCGACATAAGCCATCTGGGCCGCCAAGCCACGGCCGGGCTTGCCATCGGGGCCGGTATAGCCGCCAACGAGGCCCGGCTCGTCCCCCGGCC
>CALMOK010000141.1 GCA_937871825.1 uncultured Alphaproteobacteria bacterium | reverse complement strand
GGTGGCGGCCGTCACGCCCGTGGTGGGCGTCGTGGGGGTGACCGTGCTCATGGGATCAGTCTTTCACAAGTTGCGGCGGAGGGCCACGCTCGACCCCGCGCCCATCCCGGACGTCAGCCGGGGCGAGGGATCAGGAGGCCTTGGCGAGAAGCGGCGCCTCGTTGGGGTTCAAGAGCTTGTCCTCGACCGGGATGAGGGCGCGGATCACCTTCAGGGCTTCGAAGTGGCGGCGCTTTTCCACCAGACCGGCGACCCGGATCAACCCTTCGAGGATCGTGGCGTCCTTGTAGATGCCCGCCATGACGATGCCCTGCTGGTTGAACAATTCCCGGTTGGCGGCGTGCTCGTCCGGCTCCATCAGCATTGTTTGCACGATGAAGTAGAGCTGCCGCATCAGCGTCTTGGCGTCCTGCTCCAGCATCACGTGGGCTTCCAGCAGGAAGATGGCATCGTTCATGAGTTCGATCGACACCTTGCGGTCGGCCTTCAGCACCGCCCCGTTGATGTAGATCTTCTCGTTGGATCGCAGCGTTATATGCATGAACCTGCCCTATGCTAGACCATCGCGGACGATGCCGCAGATTTCGGCGATGGCGGTGAAGTTGCGCGATCCACCGCTTGAGATGCGCTGGGTTTCCGACATGATGCCGAGGCCCACCGACATGAGGTCGGCGCGCAGCTTGGGCGGCAGGTCGTTGTCGGGGCGCGCCAGATCCTTGATGAAGGTGGCCCAGAGCTGGTTGGTGAAGGCGACGGCCTCCTGCGCTTGGGCGAGGCTGCCCTCCGAACGCCCGGCCTGGTCCAGCAGCGCGATCGCGTGGTCGAGGGCGTCGCGCTCGGCCGATCGCGTGTCGCCCGGGCTGTCGGATAGAACTTCGGCATAGGAAACGTGGTACATCGGAAGTCCTGTGGGTTGGTCTTGCCGGCTGGTGATCCTGCGCGCCGGCCTTGTCGGGCGCCGCGAGACGATTCTTTCGAATAAAGGCGGACAGGTGGATCCGTGGGGTTCGATTGCGCCCCGCTCCCGGCTGGCGCGGCTGGTCGGGCGGGGCGAGCCCCCGTCACCCCAGGTAGTTGACGAGGCTCATGCTTTGCAGCTTCGCCGTTATCTCGTAGGAGGCTTCGATCTGCGTCTGCAGGGTGCTCACCCGGGTCGCCAGGGCGTAGGGGTCGACGGCGTTGAGGGCGGAGCCCTGCTGGGCCAGGAGGGCGATCTGGGCCGACATGCCGTCGTTGGCGGCGGAGATCGAGGATTGCGCGATGCCCACGCCGGCCTGCGTGTTGGTGAGATCGCCGATCGCGCTGCTGACGATCCTGGCCGCCGAGGCGATCACGGCCTTGGTGGCGTCGGCGCCGAGGTTCTGGCCGGCGAATTCGCTGACCATGGTGTAGGCCTGGGCGAGTTTCTGGAACGCGGCGTTGTTGGCGGTGACGGAGGTTTGCGCCGTCTCGTTTCCCGAAATCTGGCTGCTGATCGTCTCGTCCGAGGCCGACGACCAGGTGGCGGCGTAGGCCGCTCCAGTGAACAGCGACGCGAAGGGCCCATCAAGGAAGGACTGCATGGCGTTGCCGTCGATGGAGGTCGCGGCGGGCGAGGTTTGCGATGTGCCGAAGGTGGCCGAAAAGGCCGTGTCCACCGCCGTCTTGCTGGCCGAGGCCGGCGAGGACGCGTAGGCCGCCATGGGTGAGCCGCCCGTGTTGATGCCACCAAAGATCGCCTGCCCGGCGACGGTGGTGTTCAGCGTCGAGATCAGGGTGGCGAGGCTTCCCTTGGCGGTCGATTGAAGCCCTGCGCCGCTGCCGCCGGCCGACGTCGCCGTGGTCAGGCTACTGAGAAAGCTCGCCGCCGCCGTTTGAAGGCCCGTGAGGGCCGAGGCCGTCGAACTCAGGCGCGTGCTGGCGTTCGTGTTCCCGTCGAGGACGGCTTGCAGTCGCGTTTGCTGCTGCGACAAGGACACGAGCTGCCCGGAGGTCGATCCGAGCCCCAGGCCGACGTCGGCCATGGTGCCGCTCGACAGTTCCTTCTGGGTCTTGGCGAGATCGGACTGGGCCTGCATGACGCCCTGCCGCCCGGCCGCCGTGATGGCCTGCGAAGAAATGTAAACCACGGGCTGGTCCCCTTACTGCACAGCTTGGAGGAGGCTGGCGTACATGTTCCGGACGGTTGAGATGAGTTCGGCCGACGCCTTGTAGGAATGTTCGAGGTCGAGCATCTTCGACAATTGCTCGTCGAGGTTGACGCCCGTTTCGCTCGACAGGCTTGAAGCCGTCTGCGTCGCCGCCGCGCTTCGATCGCCCGCCACCTTGGTGGCGCCCTGCCGCGCCGCTTCGAGCCAGGCCACCGAGGAGGCCGCGTAAGCGCCCAGCGTGCCCTGGGCGGCGCCACCGGAAGCGGGATCAAACGTCCGCCCGCCGTCGAGTGCGGCCAACATGGTGACCAGATGCGCCGAATAGCCCGCCGCGCCGGTCGTGTTGGCCACATAGGCGGCGTTGCCGGGATCGCCGATGCCGCCGTCCCGCAGGCGCGCGATGACCCCGCCCCGCGAAGGGTCGACCGACGCGCTGACGGCGATGCCCGACGACAGGCCGACCTGCCCGGCCGACGGCATGGCCGGGGCGCCCGGATAGGTGAACAGGCCCGGGATGGTGGGAGCGGTGCCGCCGGTCTGGTCGGATTCCGAGAAGGCCGACACGAGGCCGCTGGCGATCTGGTCGAGCTGGTCCTGGTAGGCGACGGTTGTGGTGTCGCGCAATTGCGTCAGCCCGGCGACCCGGCCGCTCCTGATCGCCATGACGGCCGATGAGCCCGTGACCGCAACACCGTCCACCGACACGCCGCCTCCGCCCGTGCCGGCCGCCAGCGCGCCGGTTGCCGAGAAGGACACCGTCCGGGGTGTTCCCTGGAACAGGGTCACGCCGCTGTCGGTGAAGATCCCCATGCTGCCGTTGGGTTCCACCGTGGTGGTGATGCCGATTTCCTGCGACAGGGCCGTCAGGATCTTGCTGCGCGCATCGAGCGCGTCGGTGGGGTCGACGGCCGACGTGCCGGCTTTCACGACGTCCGCGTTGACGGTTTGAAACTGCCCCAGCAGCGTGTTGACGGTCGCGACCGACGTGGCGATGTCCTTGTCGGCCTGCGTGCGGACGGCCTGCACGGTGGCCGAAGCCGCGTTGAGCCCGCCCGACAGGGATTTGGCCGCCGTGATCACCGCCTGGGCGGACGCGGTGTCGCCGGGCGATGACTCGTATTGTTGGAGCGCGGCCGTGAAGGCGCTGAGCAGGCCGGCGGGCGAGGCGTTCGTGGCCGTTCCGGCATCGGTCAAGGTCGTGCCCGTCAGGTTCACGGTGTTCTCGAGCTTGTCGAGTCCATCGGCGATGGCTTGGCTCGACGCCGCATCTGCGTTGGCCGTCAGCAGGTTGGCGAACAGGGCCGCGTCGGTGGCCCGCGTCACCGAGGACAAAACCGCGATCCCGGTCGGGCCGGTGGAAACATTGGCGATCTTGCGCGAATAGTTGGGGTCGTTGACCCCGGCGATGTTGCGGGACACCACCGTGGTCAGCGCCGCGTTGGTGGCGAGCGCCGATTGGGCGATGTTCAGGGTCGAGGAAAGTCCCATGGATTGCACTCGCGACGGCGTTGAACAGGGCTGGCGATGGATCGCCAGCGCCCGACCATTGATGGCCCGTTAGGGTTTATTTTTCTTTACGCCTGCAACTGGGTCAGCACCCGCAGCAGTTCGGAGCCGGTCGTCAGCACTTTGGAATTGGCCTCGTAGCTCCGCTGCGAGGCAATCATGGAGGTGAGTTCCGTGGCGAGATCCACCGTTGAGCCCTCGAGCGAGGAGGACTGGATCTTGCCCAGCGTGGCGGTGTTGGCGGTGCCCACCGTCAGCGTGCCGGACGCCAGGCTCACCTCGTAGACGTTGCCCGACAGGGATGTGAGGTTGTCGGGGCTTTCCACGGCGGCGAGCGGGATGCGGTAGGTCGCGCTTTGGACGCCGTTGGCGTAAACGGAGGTGACGATGCCGTCCGTGCCGATGGTGATGTGGTCGAGCTTGCTGGGCGCCGTGCCGTCGATGGTCGCGGAGGCGACCGTGTAGTCGGCCGCGAGCTGCGTCGCCAGCCCCATGTTGAGGTCGACCTTCTGGCCGTTGGGGATGGCGATTTGAAAGGCGCCGGCTCCCGAAACCTTTCCGGTCACCGCGTCAAAGGTGAGCGTGGTGGATCCGAGCAGCGCGGTCGGTTCGCTCGGCTGGGCGGTGTAGGGGAAAGGCGCCGTGCTGCCGGCTGCCGTCGACGTGTTGGCATCCGCCTTGTTGTAGACCGACACGTTCCAGGTATTGACGCCCGTCTTGGTCATGTAGACGTCGACCGTCACCTGGTTGCCGAGGTTGTCGTAGGCCGCCAGCGAGGTCTTGGCGGTGTAGCTGGTCGGCAACGTGGAGGAATTGTCGCCCGGCAGGGCCGCGGTTCCACTCGCCGCCAGGACCGGCGCGTTCGAGGGCAGGTTGACCGACAGCGTTCCCTTCTTGGACGGGCTGGCGCTGAGGGCCTGCTTGGACAGGTCGATCACCTGCAGGCCGCCGACGCCGTTGGCGGTCGCCGAGGAGCCGTCGAGCAGGTTGTAGCCCATCAGCGAATAGCCGGCGGTGTTGACGAGGTTGCCGGTCGCGTTGGGCACGAAGGAGCCGGCGCGGGTGAGCGCGGTTCCGCCCGAGGGGTCCTGCACCACGAAGAAGCCGTTGCCGTTCACCGCGAGATCGGTGACCGATGATGTCGTGGTGATGCTGCCCTGTTCGGCGATGCCGTAGCGCACCCGGGTCTGCACGCCGCCCGAATTATACTCGCTGGTCGACTGGCTGCCCAGGAACGTCTCGAAATCGGTCGTGGCGTTCTTGTAGCCGGTGGTGTTCGCGTTGGCGATGTTGTCGCCGATCGTGCCAAGCTTGCTGGCCTGGGCGGCCATGCCGGAAACGGCCGTGTTGAGGGTGCCGAAAATGCTCATGAAACGATGTCCTTCAGGTGGAGCGATCTTTGCCGACGGGGCTTGTGTCAGGCTGTTGAGGTGCCGGGTTCGTGATGGGGCCTGGATCGGTTTTGGGCCGTTCCGGGGCCGCTCAGGCGGGCGGCTCCCCGCAAAAGCTGCGGGCGTTGTTGGTCCAGGTTCCGAACCCGCTCTTGACCATCTTGCCGATCACGCCGCAGACGTATTTCTTCTGGGCCGGATTGTTGTTCGGCCCCGCGTTGTAGCGGGCCACCGCCAGGGTCCAGCTGCCTTCGCGGGACCGCAGGTCGCGCAGGAAGCGGGCCGCGTAGTCGACGTTGTGGACAGGGTCGAACATGGCCGCCACCGAGGGGAACTGGTCGCCGTGCCAGCGATAGTTGATCTGCATGCAGCCGACGTCGATCAGCCGCGCGCCCTGGCGTCGGGCCGCCTCGAAGGCCTGCAGGCCATCGGCGAGCGACGCGTTGACCGAGGAGCGCCCCTCGATGTTGAGCGAATAAGGCTGCAGCCCGTTGCGCCCGCCCGTTTCCACGAGGCCGACCGCGTAGAACACGGCGAGCGGCACGTCGTAGCGCTTGGCGGCGGCGGCGATCTGACCCTCGCAGGACACCTTGGGTTCGGCCAGGGCCAACCCGGGGAGCAGGCTAGAGATAAAGATCGTCGCCAACGCGGCTTTGGCGCGACGCTGGAAGGATCGCATGGTCGTCCTCTGGAACGGTGTTGGAAGGGGATGGCGCCGCGCGCGTGCCGCGTTCGCCGTTGCCGCCCGACGAGGCGGCGGATGGAAAGCCCTGCTGCCGGCTCGTGTCGGGCCGGGCTTGGTCGTGTCCGGCAGTGGTCGAGGAGGGTACGGTCGGCATCGGCGCGGCCGACACCAAGGCGAGCGCGTCCGCGGTGCCGCCTGCGGCTTCCACCGCCGCCGACAGGAGGTGCCGGTCCTTGTCGAGCAGGTTCAGCGTTTGCTCGTTCGCCACCGCGATGCGGACGTCGATGGTCCGGGCACTGAGCCGCAGGGTGATCGAGACCGAGCCGAGGTGCTCCGGGTTGAGCTGGATGGTCACCTGACGGTTGGCGAGCGGGGGCGGGGCGAGACCGGGTTTTGAGGCCGCTTCCGCGGTGGGCGCGCCCGCGGCCGGCGCGTCGTCGCCCGGCTGGCGCGGACCGGACGGGGCCTCTTGCGCCATGCTTCGCAGCGCGGCCACGACCTGCTGAACGGGTGTTTCGGTGGTCGCGGGGGCATCGGGCTCGACGGCCCGGCTCCGGGTTGTCTCGAGGGGGGCGGTTGCCGAAACCGCAGGGGCGTCCTCGTCGAGGCGCGGCGTCGCGGGCCGTCGCGGCCCGGCCGTGGTTGTTGTCTCGGATGAGGTCGCCGTTTGGGGGGAGGCCGGCGCGGCGGCCTTGCGGTTCGCCCTTCCAGCCGTGATCGGACCGGCAACGGCTTGGACCGGCACGGTGGTGGCCGGCGCGCCGTTGTCGGTCGGATCTCCCGTAGGCCGGCCCTGGTCCATCGGCGCCTGATTGGCCGCCGCCCTGGCGGGCGCGGCTGCCGCCGAAACCACGGGTCGCGGGCTGCTGGCTGGCGACATCGCCGACAGGTGTCGCGCGGGTTCGGCCGTGCTGTCCGGCATGGCTGGGGATGTCGAGGCCGCCGGGAGCGCGGCCATGCTGACACTTTCGGGCTCTGACGCCACCGGCATTGTTCCCGGACCGGGCTTCCGCAAAGCCGGTTCCGCGGCCGGCGAGGCGGCGGCGACGACCGGCGGCTTGGCATCCGCGCCCGCCGAAGCGCTTGCCTCCTCGATCCGAGCCGTTCCGCCATCCAAGACACCCGCTTGCGGTGCCGGGGCCAGCGATGGGACGGGGGCGACCGGTTGCTCCGGTGCCGGCTGGACGGTTCTTTGAAGCGCTTTTCCCATGGCCGGCTTTGGCAGGGATGGCACCGCGCTCCCGTCGCGTTTCCCGGTATGCTGGCTAGGCTCTTGGCTAGGCTCCTGGCCAGCATAGGCTTGCGAAATCGAGGTCGGCTGCTGCGCCGGTTTCCCGTCGTTGGCGGCGGCCGTCCTTTCGGCGACGGATTTGAGGATTGCCGCGTCGGCAGCGTTCGAGCCGGCATCCGCCGCCTGGACGAACGGCTCGGGGCCAGGCAGGCACGGTGCCGTGGCGGTCGCGGCTTGCGCGAGTTCGACGACGGGGCGCGAGTCGGGCAGGGCGGAGGACTTCGCCCAGGTGACCACGTCGAGTGCGACGGGCGAATTGGACGTTCCGGTCGCGTCCCGCATCGGCGGAGTGTTGGCGCCGGTGTCCAGACCATCGTCGTTGCGAAAGGACGCCTTCAAGACGTCGAAGCCCCAGAAGGCTGGCGGGGAACCTTCCTTGTCCGACACCGAGTCGGGCTGGCCGGACGCCTGGATCAGGGCCGCCGCCCTGGCCAGTTCGCCCGAGAAAGCGTCGTCGCTCACCGGCGCGCGCCGTGCCCCCGCGGTTAGCGCCGCTTTGACGTCCGCCATGGTGCCGATCGGGAACGGGAGGGCGCTCATGGCGTTGTCGCCCCCACCAGGCCGTCGGTGTCGGCGATCGCCTTGCGGGCCTGGGCGATGATCGCGGCCGAGGCCGCCTCGATCCCGGCCGGGGCGTCGAGCTTGTCGCCCCGCGCCGTGTCGCGTTGTTCGGCGCGCACCGATCGGGCAACCGCCAAGGCGGCCTCCCGCAAGGCGGCGTCGCTTGCCGACAGCCGGGCGGGGTCAATGCCTTCCAGCAGCGCGACGGCCTTGTCGGGCGCGTCGGAGGCGACTTGGGAGGCTGCCCCGTAAAGAACCGAACGCGCGGCGTCGACCGGTTGGCTCTTGGCGAGGTTCGCCGCCCTTTCGGCGGCGAAGCGCGCCGCCACCGTCCTGCCGCGAACGATCGCCGCCCTGGCGACCGCGAGGTAGAGGCCGCGCTGCTCGTCGGGCTGCAGTTCGGCGATCACCGGCTCGAGCTTGCCAAAGGAGCCGAGGTCGTCCCCGATGCCCAGCGCGATGGCCGCTGCCGTGAACCGCTGCCGGAAATTGATGGCGTAGATCGAATGGCCGAAACGACGCACATATTGGCGCGACAAGGCGGCGAACCGGTCAACCGTGCTGGTGTTGGCCAGGAGAAAGATCTGGCGACGCAAGGCGGCCTCCTCGACCAAGGTGCCGGGCAGCAGCAGGCGCGCGAGATCCAGCAGACGGCCCGCCTTGGCTTCGTCCTCGTTCGACAGGAGGGTCGCTTCCGTGAGGGCGAGATGCCCGCCCAGCGTCGAGGGCAGGCTGCGGGGGTCGATGGGGCCGAGCAGCGTGCGCGCGGTTTCGTCCTCGCCTTCCCCGTAGGCGAGCGCGCCTTTCAAGAGCCTGTCGGTTTCGGGAGGCATGGAGGATGCCGCCATGACGGTGCGGATCACGGATGGCTTGCCCCCGCTGAGCAGGAACAGCGCCGCCGCCCGGGTGTTGCGGACGTCGTGCCAAACGTCGGGCTTGGCTGCCAGGAAAACGTCCGCGATATGGGCCATCAGCTTGGGCTGGGCCGCCTGGGCGGCGGCGTTTCCATGCGCGATCTGCTCCTGCAGCGTTTGCAGGGTCCGCATCATCACGAAGGGTTCGGGTAGCGCGGGATTGCTGGTCTGGGCCGGCGCGGGCAGGTGCGAGGCCAGGAGCAGGAGCGATCCAACAAGGACGGTGATGGGCTTCATGGCGCGTCCTGCTGCACGAGGATCTCGATCCGGCGATTGTCGGCGTTTTCGGGATCCTTCGGGTTCTTGGGATGCCGGTCGGCATGGCCTTCGATCCGGTCGAAACGCGCGTCCTCCAGGCCGCCTCGGACCAGCATGTAATGGGCCATCTGGGCGCGGGCCGCCGAAAGCCGCCAGTTGTCGTAGGTCTCGGATTTGAAGGGGCGGCTGTCCGTGTAGCCCCGCACCGTGATGGCGCCATGCTCGGCCTTGAGCAGCTTGCCGATCTTCGCCATCAGGGCGACGAGCTTGGGGGCGGGCTCGGCGGATGCGCTGGCGAACATGGAGAAGTTCGCCCCGTCGGTGACATCGATCAGGGTTCCCTCGCCGGTAGTGCGCACCTCGATCCGCGGTTCCCGGGCGGACGTCGCTCCCAGCCCCGCAGAGCCCTGCAGGGCCGCGATCTTGGCCTTCAGGCTTTCCCCGAGGGGGCGCGCTTCCGCCGGGGTGGCGTCCCGGGCTGGCGCCCCCGGCGGCCGGCTGCCTTGGGCTTGGGTGGGCGCGAGGGGGGCCTGTTCGGCGTCGGCGTCGTCCTTGGCGGGCTGGTCGCTGGTCGGCAATGTCGGGGACGGAAAGGTCAGCGGCTCGAAGGGGTCGCGGTAGGCTTCGCCGGCCTTGATCCCGACAGCCCCGGGACCGCCAAGCGTTCCCTCGGCGGAGGATTTCGACGCCGGGTGACCCGGTTGCGCGCTGTTCTTGGCGTCGAGTTCGGCCAGCACCGCGTAAGGATCCTTGAACAAGCGCGCTTCGTCGCGCTTTTCCGTTTTGCCGGCATCCGGCTGTCCCTTGGTGGAGGGCGCCATCGGCTTGTTGTCGGCGGCGGCCTTTTCCTTTTCGGCGGCCTCTTCGCTCTTGCCCGGCTTGTCGTCCGTGCCGGGCTTGTCGGCGGTGGCGTCGCTGTTTCCATGGGGCTTCTCGGCCTTCGGATTGCTTTTCGCCCCCGGTGTGGGATCGCTCAGGCCGGGGGGCTGCGACGTCGCGTCGACGAGCTGGGCCGGGTTGAAGTAGCGGGCGATCGTCGCCTTGTTCTTGTCGCTGGCCGAAATCAGCCACATCACCAGAAAGAACGCCATCATGGCGGTCATGAAGTCCGCAAAGGCGATCTTCCACACCCCGCCGTGATGGCCTTCCTCGCCATGGCCGTGGGCCCGCTTGATGATGACGATCTCGTGGATCTTGGCCTCGCTCATGCCGGGTCCTCCACGAGTCGCGCGGCCAGGTTTTCGGCCCAGGTTTGCAGGTGGGTGCGGATCGTCGTGTCGCCGGCCCGCACCACCACCTCGAAGGTTTCGGCGTGGCTCACCTCGACGCTCGGCTGCTCGGCGAAGGCCGCCCGCAACGGCTCGGCGAGGTCGGCGGGCCCGCTCACCGCGATCAGCGCGCCGGCATCGCCCCGCATCAGGGTCTCGATGGTTTCCCGCACGTCGGCCAGCGCCTTGGCGCGCGCGGCCTGGCTCAACAGCGGCTGGATCACCTCGGCCAGGGTGGCGGCGAGATCGGCCTCAAGCGCCGCGAGGCCGGTTTGGGCGAGCTGGGCCATGTCGGCCGCCCGCTGTTCCGCCCATTCCTGCCGCTCGGTCGCCCGTTCAAGCGCGTGGGTTTCCCGCAAGGCCTCGAGCGCCGCCTCCATGGCGGCCTGCCCGGCGGCCTGGCCCTCGGCGAAACCCGCCTGCCGGGCTTCGGCGATCCCGTCGGGGCCGGCTGCGGGACACGTCAGGTCGTCCGGTTCCGCGTCGAAACCCGGCATCAGCCCGAAATCTTGGGTTTCCAAGTCGTGAGCCCCAAGATCTTCGGTGCTTCTCGTCCCAAAATCCCGCCTTGCGGCCATCGCGGGGAGCGGCTTGAACTCGGCGAGGTAGAGACCGATCGGCTTCATGCCGCCACCCCGGCGTGGACCCATTGCTTGAGAACGGCGGCGGCCTGCTCCTCGTCGAACTCGATCATCTGCTCGAGCCGCTTCTGCGGGCTGCGGCGCGGCATGCTGGTGACGTCGTCGATCAGGCTGGCCTCCTGCCAATCGCTGTCGAGTTGCGGCGACATCATGCCGACGCCTTCGAGCGAGGTCGGCAACTCGGGCAGTTCGGGCATCATGATCTCGTTGCCGAGCGCCCCCATGGCTTCGGCCTGGGCCGGGGCACCCGCCGACAGCGCCTTGACGAGCGGCCGGATGCCGAACATCGTCACCACGATCGTCACGATCAGCACCATGCCGGCGTTGATGAGGGTGCCGGACTGGCGCAGCACCGCCTCGCCGAGCCCCGTGCCGACGACCGGCTCGAGGTCGTGGCCCGCGTCAACGAAATCCACCGCCATGACCTTGATGGTGTCGCCGCGCGCCTTGTCGAAGCCGGCGGCCGTGCCGATCAGCTGCTCGATCTCGGCCAGCTTGCCTTCGGCGAGGGGCGTGCCGGGCTTTTCGCCAAGGGAGGCGAGCAGCGCCGCCCGGTTGATCACCACCGCGATGGACAGCCGCTCGATCCCATAGCCGGCGCTGACCGTGGTGGTGACCTTGGAGGACACCTCGTAGTTGGTGAGCTCCTCGCGCTTCTGGTTCTCCTCGTTGGACTGCTTGCCATCGCTTGACGCCGGCGGTTTGGCCTGCGGCACGTTCTGGCTCACCGTGGCGGGTGCCTGCGAGGTGCTGTTCTGGGAGTTCTGCACTTCCTTGACGGTGCGGGTCGAGCGCTCGACCCGGCCGTCCGGGTTGAAGGTGGTTTCGTTGGTTTGCCGGGTGTCGGTGTTGAGGCGGGCGGCGACGCTGATCTGCAGGTTGTTGGCGCCGAGCGAGGGCGTCAGCGTTTTGCGGATGTTGTCCTGGATGGTGTGGTCGATCATCTTCTCGAGATCGATCATCTTGCCGGGCGCGCCGTTCGCTGTGTCGTCCCCCGAGGCCAGGATGGTGCCGTCGGTGCTCAGCACCGTCACCTCGTCGATGGTCATGCCAGGCACGGCGGCGGCGATGAGGTGGCGGATGGATTGCGCCGTGTGGGTGTCGTCGAGGGAGGCGGCGCGGATCACCACGGACGCCGAGGGAGGTTGCTTGACGCGCCGGAACGAGCCCTCGTCGGGCAGCACGATGTGCACCCGGGCGGCCTTCACGCCCGACATGGATTGAACCGTGCGGGCGAGCTCGCCCTCGAGCGCCCGCACCCGCGTCACGTCCTGCATGAAGGAGGTGAGGCCGAGCGAGCCCAGCTTGTCGTAAAGCTCGTAACCGGCGTTGGTGCTATTGGGCAGGCCCTTCTCGGCCAGCAGCATGCGGGCCTGCGCGGTCTGCCCGTAGCGCACGCTCACGGCGGTTCCGTCGGGGCTGACGTCGAACCCGATGTCGGCGTCCCGCAAGGCGGCGCCGATGCTGCTCACGTCCCCCCGGTCGAGCCCGGCGTAGAGCGTTTCCATCGCGGGGCGGCTGAGGTAATAGCCGCCGATCCCCGTCAGCGCGAAAACTGCGACGCCGATCGCCGCGAGGGTCGCCAACCTGCGGCCACCCAGTTGCACAAGGCTGGCCCACAGCCGCTGCGCCTGTTCCATCGCGTTCATTCAAGCCTCGACTCGGGGGAACCTCATGTTCGCCGCCAATCTGTCGAGCCAAGCTTGCGCGGGGGTGGTGGTTCTGGATCGCCGTTCGCCCTGGCGACGCGAAGGATCTGCCGTGCCGTGCGTTGCAGCTTATGGCCCGTCGGGTGATCGTTTCATGGGAAGAGACGGTGCCCGCGTCGGGGGATCAATGTGCTCGAACCATCGAGCACAGGTGGCTCTCGTTCGAGCAGATGGCATCAAACGTGTCGGCAAGGCGGCAATTGAGAGGCCGATAATGTCGCATCTAAATCAATGAAGTCGTTTATTTGCTACTGAAAAATATCAGCCGTAAAGGAATTTGGCATTTAAATATTGACGTTAACAGTTGCTTTAACCACTATCCAAGCGGCATGTCGGTTATTGGCGGCATGGCTCGTTGGTAGGACGATTTCAGGTGGGCTGGAGCTTTTCATAGGCTCGGGTGATCAGGGAGGTAGGGATGCCGGTTCGGCGAGTCGCTCGGGAAGACGTCAAGACCACGTCGTCGAAAGACAAGGCAGGCACCGATTTCAATCACGCCTCGAGCGATTTGGCCACCAACAAGGCCGGCCAGACCGACAGTCGCGCCACCACGCTGCTGAACGACGACGGCAAAGCCAACAACTGCCTGGAGCAGGCGGCCAAGCAGGCAAAGGCTGGGCAGGACGTGGTGTTCCTGAACGACGCGGCCCCCAAGGCGGGCGGCGTCGGCCACGCCGTGGTGCAGGACCGGAAAACCGGACAGGTCATCGACCCCGAAGCGATCGGGGGCAAGAAGACCTTTGCCGACATGGGTGCCTTTCTCGACGCCGCAAAGACGAAGGAGCACGATTTCACAGTCGCCGGCCACGCGGCAGGCGAGGAGGTGCGGGCCATCCTGGCGATGCCGCAGAGCGAGCGCGCGGCCTTTATCGCCCGCACCGACCCGTCGCTGGGCGCCGTGGCGAACCAGCGGTTTGCCGAAACGGCCCAAATCGCCCTCAACCTCCCCGGCAACGACAACAATTCGGGTACCCCGGTCGGCCAGACGCCCGGCGACCATCCCGCGCAGGTGACCTTTCCGGCTTCGGCCTACACGCCCCCGCCGGTACCGCTGCCCGAGCCGGACCCAGTAGCGCCAAAGCCGGCGGCCCCCACGGAAGGCGACATGCCCTCCGACGTGCCGCTGGTCGCCAACGACGTGAACCCGGCCGAGGGCACGATCCTGAAAGGGTTGATGAACGTCCAGAAGGACTGGGACGACCTGGGGTTGGGCAAGACCTTCAAGCCCACCGACGTGCCCAAGGACGATCACGCTAAGAGTGAGCTCGCCTTCATCGAGAACAACCCCACCCTGTCCAAGGTGTTGGGCAGGGAGGACGGCGACATCTCGAAAAAGGATGTCGAAAACCTGATCAAAAGGGACAAGGACAACGCCAAGGACGTCCAGGAAACCGGGAAGACTGATCCCTTCAAGGGCCTGACAGGGCTTAACGACCAGCAGGCCAAGGACATCCGCAAGCCGTTGGAGGAAGCCAAGCTGCTGGCCTCGCACTGGGACGACTGGGGTTTCGCGGGCGGGCAGCCCTGGGATCCCAAGAATGTGCCCAACAACTTGTCGAAAGACGAGGCGATGGCCCTGAAGGATGCCGAAACCGGCACACTCGGCAAGGCTATCGCGGCCGACCACAACACCAGCAAGCCCGACAACGATGGCACGATCACCAAGGC
>CALMOK010000140.1 GCA_937871825.1 uncultured Alphaproteobacteria bacterium | reverse complement strand
CGGCGACGAAGCCGTCCTCAAGGCCGTTCGAGAGCCTTCTTCAACAGCCTGCTAGAGCTGATGCCTTTCAGTTCGAGTCGATTGGAACAACGCGGCGGCAGGCCCTGTGATTCCATGACGACTGGATCAGGAACAGTACTATGGCAGTGATCCTTGTCGCTCAATCTTTGCGAGCGGGTGATCGCCGCCATTGAGGCAGGCAGCGGAGCGGTTCGGCGTAGGCAGACAGGTCAAGTCGCAGCTGAAATCGTCGCCGATAGTCCGGACAACAGGCGCGAACGGCTGCTTGCGTCCGATGCTGTCAATCGCGTCAAAGCGCAGTCCGATTGCTCAAGCCTGGGTTTGAAACCCCAGGGGTCGCCAGGTGCTGGACGGCACTTTCAAACAGCTGTCTGCATCATCTCCAAATAGTTCCTAGTCGTCATGTCTGGACCCGGTCTACCACGCTCGGTCTCGCGATTTGGGGGACGTCAGTGGTTTGGTCCATCACGCCTGCAGGTCGCTGGCCGGTCTGGCGAACGCCGACGCCGGAGGCCAGGTCGAAGCATGATCCCGCGTGCGCGACTCGCCCGCACCGGTTGTCAGGGGTCAGGACGGGCTGGCAGCCGTCCACCGTTCGCGAATAAACGCCAAGCCGTCGCGCGCCACCTGTTCCTTGGTACCGAACGCGTTCCGCCAAACATGGGCAGATCGGGCGAGCGGCTGCACGTCGGTGGCGAACGCCTCGACCATCAGCCAGCCGGCATAATCGTTGGCCCTGAGGCTCTCGAACACCGCCCCCCAGTCGACGAGGCCGGTGCCAAGCGCGCCACGATGGCTCTCGCTGATATGGGCATGCGCCAGCCGCCTTCCTGCCGTCTCGATCGAGCCGGCGATGCTGTGCTCCTCGACATGGGCGTGGTGGGTATCATAGGCGACCGCCAGGTTCGGCGCGTCGGCGGCGTCGATCAGGGCGAGGGTCTGTTCGGTCGTGTTGAGGAGATAACCCTCAAAGCGGTTCAGGAACTCGAGACACAGCCGGATCCCGGCCGGGGCCGCGTAGGCGCAAGCTTGGTGCAATATGTCGGCCGTACGCTTGGCTGCATCCGCCGTCGGCCCAACCGCCTCGCCGCTCGGCACAGCGGCGGCGTAGAGCGGGCCGGTGAGGACCGAACTGCCGAGCGCCTGGCTGGCGTCGATCACCCATCGGAGCACCTCCAGCGCCTTTTGGCGAACCGCCGGGTCGGGCGAAGTCGGGTCGGCCTCCGGGGTGACGCTGCTGAGCGTCGTGCAGGTGAGCCCTTCCAAGCGGAGCAACGCCCGCAATTCGGGCAGGTGCTGCTCGGTGCCGTGCACGACCGGGATCTCGACGCCTTCAAAGCCCATCCGGCGCAGCGATCCGATCAGTGGGAAAAATGCCGGGGTGACCGTCTGCGTCCACAGGTACAGGTTCATTCCGAGCTTCGGCATGGCCATCCTCATTTGATCAGGAGCGCGCCCGCGACGAGCAGCGCCGCACCGATGCCCCGGCGTAGGTCGACCGGGTGAGCGGCGAGGCCGAGCGCGCCGAACTGGTCGAGCGCGATCGAGCACAGCACCTGGCCGACCACGACCATCGCGATCATCGTCCCGGCGCCGAGCCGCGGCGCCACCGCTGCCGTCGCCCCCAGCACCAGCGCGCCACAAAGCCCGCCCGCCCATGCCCACCAGGGTACGGCCGAGAGACCGGCGGTACGCGGCATCGTGCGCAGCGCCACCAAGCCGACCGCGACGAGGGGCCACCGTCAACACCGCGCCCGACACCGCCGCTCCCCAGATCGGTGAGCCAAGGGTCCGGCCGAGCCGCGCGTTCATCGCCGACTGGACCGGCAGCATCGCTCCGGCGAAGATGGCGAGGAGGATGGCGAACGGCATGTCAGCGCGCTGCCGGGGAGGTCGAGCGCCAGAAGCGCTCGATCGTGCTGGCGAATTCCACTGGGCTTTCCTCGGGGAGGTAGTGGCCGCAGCCGGCGAGCACGGCATTCTGCAGGTTGGTCGCGGCGCCTTGCAGGCTCCCGTGGAGCAATGTGCCCACGCCGCCCTCGGCGCCAACGGTCAGAACCGGCATCGTCAGCGGCGCGGCGAGGCGCTCACCCATCCGCCTCAATCCGGCCGCGCCGAACAACTCGCGATAATAGGCGAAGCCCGCGCTGGCTGCTCCCGGCGTTGAGAAAGCCCGCACATATTCGTCCCGCGCGGCGGTATCGATCCGCGTCGGATGCATCGCCTTGTTGTCGAACAGCCAATCGAGGAACACGCGCTGGCGCTCGGTGACCAGCGCCGCGGGAAGGCCCGCAAGCCGGTTGAACCCGAAATGCCATGTCTTCACATTGGCATCGTCGTCAGGAACGGGTTGCTGGAGGTCGGGTCGGGGATCGTCGCCTCACTCAGCACGAGCCGGCGCACGTCGTCCGGATAGGCGGAGGCGAGCGCATAGGCTATCCAACTGCCAAGGTCGTGGAGACGATGTCGATCCCGCCAGGCCGGTTGAGGCCGGCGGCGGCGATGAAGCCGTGCCGAGTTGCGCCGCTCGCTTCCACTGATCTCATCGCAGCCGATCGCCGAGCAACGACGATTGCGGGTGCCGACGCAAATATGCCGCCTGGAGCGGCCTGGGGGCAAGATCACGCGAACATCGCGGATGTGGCGGTTAAGCGACTGCTCCTCCGTTCCAAAAGAACGACTGCTCTCGTCAGGAGCAGGCACTTCATCGCGACCGTCGAGCACTCCGTGCCGCCGCAAGATAATCCATGCCATCCTCGACAACGACGCGGCTCACAAGCACCCCAACGTCATGGCCTGGCTCGCCAACCATCCGCGATGGGCGTTCCACTTCACGCCCACTTCGCGCTCCTGGCTTAACGCCGTTAAGGGCTTCGTCTGTAAGGTCACCCGACAAAACCTTGACGGGGCGTCTTCCACGTCGTCCATGACCTCGAACCAGCGATCACCCACTACATCGCCACTGACAACAGAGACCCCAGCCCCTTGTCTGGATCGCTGCCGCCAAGGCAGTCAGGACCAAGCTCGTCCTGAACCATCCGTCTGTGTCAGTGCACTGAGGCCCAATTTGCGGCACCCCCGTGGCAAGAAAAGTGGCAGGAATCCAGGTGGGAACCGGTGCTGCTTTTGAAGCAACCCTCTCGGTTCGTAAGAGTTTAGGGCTGATTCCCTTCGCCCGCTCCATTGCTCTAAGGCGCTGATTCACGAGGGCCATCCATGTTCTTTCGGCTTCCGCCCGATCCCGATGGGAACACCGGTCAGAATGGCGTTCGGATCAAGCGCGAGCAAGTCTCATGGCAGGGACCAGCAGCACCGGTCTGTTCTTCCTGATCCGACGGCCCGCTACGGGCAAATGAGCCGACTATCGCACCCGTAATGTGATCGATCCCAGTCTGTTCGACCTCCAAGCGCTGAGGACCGGGTGTGCCGCGAGGCGAACACCCGAACAGGTCGACGCTGTTGGTCATCCTCCAGTCACCGCGCGCATCCAACGCCTGAAAACTTCCCCAGTCATGAACAAGCATTCGCTCCGTCCAGCTTTACTCTATTAAATCGGTAGACATTTAATAGGGAAATCGATAATCCGCTTCCCTGAAGGACTCATTCAGGGATGGAGCAGTTCATGAGCCGGTTAGCTTCTGCAGCGCAGGGAAGTCGAGGATCTCGGGCGTCACGGACGCTGTTGGGTTTGGCGTGCTTCCTTGCCCTGGCGGCTGCCGCCACGGGACCGGCCTCGGCCGACACCGCGATCCTGAACGTGTCCTACGATCCGACGCGGGAACTTTACAAGGACATCAACGCGGCCTTCAGCCAGGAATGGAAGGAGAAAACCGGCGAGGCGGTCACCGTGCGGGCCTCCCATGGCGGCTCGGGCGCTCAGGCCCGAACGGTCATCGACGGCATTCCGGCCGACGTCGTAACCCTCGGCATCCCGTCCGACATCGACGCGATCGCCAGGCTCACCAAGAAGATCGACGCGAATTGGCGCTCGAAGCTGCCGAACGACTCCCTCCCCTATACGTCGACCGTCGTCTTCCTGGTCCGCAAAGGAAACCCCAAGGGGATCAAGGATTGGGACGATCTCGTCCGCTCGGACGTGAAGGTCATCACGCCAAACCCAAAGACCTCGGCGGGCGGGCGGTGGAACTTCCTCGGCGCCTGGGGCTACGCCTACGAGAAGGAGGGGCGCAGCGCCGGGAAGGCCAACGACTTCGTGGCCCGGCTTTACCGTCAGGTGCCGGTTCTCGACACGGGCGCCCGTGGATCCACCGTGTCCTTCGCGCAGCGCGGTCTTGGTGACGTCCTTCCCGCCTGGGAAAACGAAGCCTTTCTCGCGCTCGACGAGTTCGGCAAGGACAAGTTCGACGTGGTCGTGCCGCCGGTGTCGATCTATGCCGAGCCGCCCGTCGCCCTGGTGGACGGCAACGCCGACAAGAACGGCACCAGGAAGGTGAGCGAGGCCTTCTTGCAGTTCCTGTACAGCGACAAGGCTCAGGCGATTTTCGCCAAGCACCATTATCGTCCCATCAAGCGTGAGGCGGCCTCGCCCCAGGATCTGGCTCTGCTGCCGAACATCAAGCTCTTCAAGATCGAGGACCTGCAGGGGAACTGGGACAAGATCCAGTCGGCGAACTTCGACAATGGGGGCCTGTTCGACCAGTTGAGCAAGGCGGGCCACTGAGCGGTGGCCGCCGCTGCCCGCCTTAAAAGACCCTTTCGCCAGCCGAGCGTCATTCCGGGGTTCGGGATGACCATGGGCTACACGTTGATGATCCTCGGCCTCGTGGTGCTGCTGCCGCTCGCGGCATTGGTGCTGCGCGCCTCGGGGACTGGTCTTGGCGGGATCTGGAGTGTCGCCACCGACCCTCGGGTCGGGAGCGCGCTTCGGATCAGCTTCGGAACATCCTTCCTGGCCGCCCTGGTGTCGACCACGTTCGGCAGCGTCGTGGCCTGGGTTCTCAGCCGCTACGACTTCCCGGGCCGACGACTGGTGGATGCCGCCGTCGACCTTCCCTTCGCGTTGCCGACCGCCGTGGCCGGCATCGCGCTTGCCTCGCTCTACGCGCCCAACGGGTTGATCGGGTCCATGCTGAGCCGGATCGGGATCGAGGTCGCCTACACGCCGGTCGGGATCCTGATCGCGATGATTTTCATCGGCCTGCCCTTCGCGGTGCGGACCGTTCAACCGCTCATCCTCGAACTCGACCGGGAAATCGAGGAAGCCTCGGCGACCCTTGGGGCGAGCCGCTGGCACACCATCTCCCGCATCGTGCTGCCCCCGCTCATCCCCGCTGTTCTGACGGGGTTCGCACTCGCTTTCGCGCGAGGGGTCGGTGAGTACGGCTCGATCATCTTCATCGCGGGCAACCTTCCCTACGTGTCCGAGATCGCGCCGCTCCTGATCGTGATCAAGCTGTCGGAATTCGATTATGCCGGCGCGGCCGCGATCGCCTCGATCATGCTGGTGATCTCCTTCGCCACGCTTCTCCTGATCAACCTCATCCAGGCTTGGAGCCGGCGGAGGTTCGGCCATGTCTGATCGCGTCGTTAACGCGGGGCTTCAGCCGTCGGTCACCCCGGTTCGCCCGCCCGCAAGCGTCGTGACCGAACAAAGGGGCGTGCGATGGCTTCTCATCGCGATCGCCATCGTGTTTCTAGCCCTGTTCCTGCTCCTGCCGTTGCTGACGGTCATCGTCGAGGCCTTCTCGAAAGGCCTGGGCGCCTATGCGGCGGCCTTGACCGAGCCCGATGCCGTCGCAGCGCTCCGGCTGACGCTGACCGTCGCCGCCATCGCGGTGCCGTTCAACCTCGTGTTCGGCGTGGTCGCGGCCTGGGCCATCGCGAAATTCGAGTTTCGTGGCAAGAACTTGCTGATCACGCTCATCGACCTGCCGTTCTCGGTCTCACCCGTCGTGTCGGGGCTGATCTACGTTCTGGTCTTCGGCACGCAGGGCCTTCTCGGCCCGTGGCTCATCGACCACAACATCCAGATCATCTTCGCGGTGCCGGGCATCGTCCTGGCCACCATCTTCGTCACCTTCCCGTTCGTGGCGCGACAGCTGATCCCGCTGATGCAGGAGCAAGGGACCCTTGAGGAAGAAGCCGCCCTGACGCTTGGGGCGAGTGGCTGGCACGCCTTCTGGACCGTGACCTTGCCCAACATCCGGTGGGGCCTGTTCTACAGTGTCCTGCTGTGTAATGCCCGCGCCATGGGTGAGTTCGGCGCCGTGTCGGTCGTGTCCGGGCACATCCGAGGGCTCACCAACACGATCCCACTGCATGTCGAGATCCTCTACAATGAGTATAATTTCGTCGCCTCCTTCGCCGTCGCCTCCCTCCTCGCCGGGCTCGCACTTGTCACACTCGTCATCAAGTCCGTTCTCGAATGGCGCTACAGCGCCGACATCGCGGCGGGTGCACGCCGCCACTGACCGGATCGGGGCCTCCACGGCGATTCAGGTTGCGGACGTCTCGAAGACCTTCGACACGGCGGCGGTTCTGCACCAATTGTCGCTCGACGTGCAGGCGGGCGAGTTGTTGGCGCTTCTCGGGCCTTCGGGCTCGGGCAAGACGACGCTGCTGCGCATCATCGCCGGCCTGGACCACCCGGACAGCGGCCGCATCATCTTCGGCGGCGAGGATGCGACCGGGCTTCCCGTGCAGCAACGCGCCGTGGGTTTCGTGTTCCAGCATTACGCGCTGTTCAAGCACCTGACGGTGGCCGACAACATCGCCTATGGCCTGAATGCGCGCGAGCGCAAGCGGCGTCCGCCCAAAGCCGAGATCAAGAACCGGGTCGGCAACCTGCTCGACCTCGTCAAATTATCGGGTTTCGCGAGCCGCTACCCGTCCCAGCTGTCCGGCGGCCAACGGCAGCGCGTGGCGCTCGCACGTGCGCTGGCCGTGGAGCCGCGCGTTCTTCTGCTCGACGAGCCGTTCGGTGCGCTCGACGCCCAGGTCCGCAAGGATCTGCGTCGCTGGCTTCGCGAAATCCACGACCGCACCGGGCAGACGACGATCTTCGTCACCCACGATCAGGACGAGGCGCTCGAATTGTCCGACCGGGTCGCGGTGCTGGACAAGGGACGGCTTCAACAGGTCGGCACCCCGGACGAGGTCCAGGAACAGCCCGTCTCGCCGACCGTCCTGAAATTCCTGGGCGATGCCGTCGAGGTTTCCGCGGTCGCACGGGACGGCGGCGTGGAGGTGAACGGGCGCGCGACACCGGTTCAGGCGCCGGCCAACTCGGGCAGGGACCTCAAGCTCTACGTCAGGCCGTGGCAGATCCGCCTGACACGGCCGGACGACGCCCATTTCGTGGCCATCGTGCAATCCTCCTACCGCACGCAGGGGCGCCAGAGGATCGAGGTCGAGGGACCCGACCGCAAGCCCTTCGTTGTCGAGTCGCCAGACTCGGTGCGCTTCAGCGTCGGCGAGCCTGTCGGCCTCGAGATCATCGGGGGCTATCCTTTCGACGCGGCGCTTCGTTGAGCGGACATCAACCAGGTGACCGCTTCATTGGCCAATTGGGCCGCGACGGCAAGCTTGTGACGTCGGACAGGACGGTGCGAGCGAGGCGGTCCCGGGTAGCGAACTCATCCACCCCTTTGCTACGCTTCAACGTTCTCGACCGGGAATCGCCTCGTCAGGCCGCCACCGGCGGGCGGTATCCCCTCGCGACCTCGGCTTGCCGGTAGTAGACGCCGAAGCGGTTGCCCAGGAACGCATCGAGGCCGATGTCCTCCTGGCGCACGAAGCCCCGCGTGGGAAGCTTGCCGCCAGCAAGCAGGTCGAGGACAGTGCAGATGCTCGATGCCGTCGTGACCTGGATCGCGCTTGTCATGCGCCCACCGATCTCGGTGCTGTAGATCTTGTTCGCGTAGGTTTCTTGCATGAACCGGCCGTCCCTCTGCCCGGAAACAGTCACGAAAACGATTACGACATCCTGCAGCGTGGCGGGCAGGGCATGTTCGAGAACGTCCTTCAGGACGTCGCGGCGATGGCGCAACGCGAGGTCGTGTAGCAGGGCCTTCATGATGGCGGCATGCCCCGGATAGCGGATCGTCCGGTAGTTCAGGGTCCTGACCCTGCCGCTCAACGTTTCGCAGAGCGTTCCGAGGCCTCCGGAGGTGTTGAACGCCTCGTAGGTCACGCCGTCGAGGGAGAACTCCTCGCGCTCCTCCAAGGCGGGCACCTCGACGAGCTTGCCGTTGATGATCGCCTCGCACGGCTGGATATATTCGTTGATGACCCCGTCGGTGCTCCAGGTCAGGTTGTAATTGAGCGCGTTGCTTGGAAATTGGGGCAAGGCGCCGACGCGCAGCCGCACGCTGTCGAGGCTGCTGAATTTGCGCGCGAGGTCGCTCGCCACGATGGAAATGAACCCTGGGGCTAGGCCGCTCTGTGGGATGAATGCAGTGTTGGCGGTTTCGGCGATCAGCTTCACCTGTCGGGTCGATTCCACGTCCTCCGTCAGGTCAAGGTAATGCACGCCAGCCTTCGCGGCCGCCTTGGCGATGTTTAGGGTGAGTTGGAAGGGGGCGGCACTCAGAACGGCGAACTTGCCAAAAAGCAGCGACGCGAGCGCCACCTCGTCGGCGATGTCGAGGCACACGGTCGAGATCGCCGGACCGGCTTCGACCGCGGCGAGGTGTTCCGCGCTGCGGTCGACGACCGTCACATGATAGTCTCCCGTGTCCGCGAGCAGCCGAGCGATCGTAGAGCCGATCTTACCCGAGCCGACGACGACGACATCCACCATCTTGTTTTCTCCTGCGATCACGTGACGAAGCTGTCTGTGACGCGATCTTCATATGAACGTCGGATGTTTCGCAGCGGCCGATCATGCAAAAACACGACGAATACTGGTCTATTCGCAGGGAGGAATCGGCAGAATGACGATCACCACCAAGGATCGGCAGTTGTTGCTCCTGTTGGCGGAGAACGCCCGCATGCCGACCGCCGTCCTGGCCCGAAGGCTGGGACTGTCGCGCACGACCGTCCAGACGAGGCTCGAGCGGTTGGAGCGCGATGGGGTCATCGCCGGGTATGGGGTGCGCCTGTCCGACAGCTACGCGCGCGGTCTGGTCCGGGCTCACGTGATGATCGTCCTGAAAGCCAAGGCGCTCAGCGGGGTGGTCCATGCCCTCCAAGCCCTCGCCGAGGTCACCTCCGTCCACTCGGTGAGCGGCGGGTTCGACCTGATCGCCGACGTGGCGGCACCATCCATCAGCGAGCTCGACAGGACGATCGACATGATCGGCGAGGTCGAAGGCGTGGAAAGGACGCAGTCGTCGATCATCCTGTCGACCCGCTTTCAACGATGAGGGCGCGCCGTCAGAACTGGAGTGCGCCCCGCGGCAACGCGACGGCAGGCCATTGTCCCGTCCCGGGCCGAGGGTCTCGGTCGCGCGACGGGCACTCGTCGCCGATCTTGACGCCTTGAGGGTGCTGCCCGCCGTGCCGCTGCTTCGAGGTGGTCAGTCCCGTTCTGTCGCCTCTTTTAGCCACGAGCGGAACGCCAGCAGGAGAGGGTGCTTCGCCCTGCGGGCGGGCCAGGCGAGGTAGTAGCGCTCGCTGCTCTCGAGCTCACCATCGTCGATCGTCAGGAGCTCTCCCCGCGCCAGTTCGCCCATGATCAGGAACTTCGGCAGCAGCGCCACACCCAGCCCGGAAATCGCGGCCTGCGCCGCGGTCGCGAAATGGTCGACCAACATGCCGTGCACCTGGTCCACGGCCACCCCCTTGGCCCGGAACCATCGCTCCCAGGCGTCGGGACGCGAGGCGAGGTGCAACAGCGGGGTCGCCCGCAGGTCGGCAGGATTCCGACATCGTGTCGCCTCGGGAAGGCCCACCCCGAAGGCGGGCACGACCGTCTCGCTCATCAGCGGCTCCAACTCGGCTCCCTGCCACTCCGGCGCGCCGAAGTGAACGGCCGCATCGAGCGGTTCGGTTCTGAAATCGAAGGGGGCGAGGCGGGTCGTGAGGTTGATGGTGATGCCGGGATTGGCCGCCAGGAAGGCTGGAAGGCGAGGCGCGAGCCAGCGCGTGCCAAACGTCGGCAGGATGGCGAGGTTCAGCGTGCCGCCCCTCGGATTGGCCCGGAAACCCAAGGTCGCGGCCGAGATGTGCGTCAGCGCCCCCCGGATCTCCCGCGCGTAGGCCTCCCCGGCCATCGTGAGGCGAACGGTTTGTCGATCACGGTCGAAGAGTTCGGAGCCGAGCAGGTCTTCCAGCGACCTGACCTGTCGGCTGATGGC
Source organism: uncultured Alphaproteobacteria bacterium (assembly GCA_937871825.1). GTDB lineage: Bacteria > Pseudomonadota > Alphaproteobacteria > Rhizobiales > Beijerinckiaceae > Lichenihabitans. The sequence goes on along the minus strand of CALMOK010000140.1, from coordinate 6,457 downwards.
GCTTTGCGTCAGGCTCAGCTCGCCGGCCGCGGCCGTGAAACTTCCGTGCCGAGCCGCGGCCTCGAAGGCGCAGAGGAGCGACATGGAGGGAAGGAATCGCCGCGCCAACGCCATGGTGGTTCATCCTTCGACCTGCCGGCGAAGTGTCGGCTCGCGCGGGCACAACGGACGCCGTCATTCCCTCGAACGCGCCAACGCCGTTGTCGCGGCTATGCTGCATGATCATGTTCCGGCTCGCGTGAAGCCGTTGAACCATCGTATCTCACGTCGACTAAGGCTTCCGGCCGACACGTCAACTCAGGGTGGTCATTCCGGGACGGAATGAGGTTGGACCAACACATCGTTTGTGAGCCACGGTCGTGGTGGGCACTGTGGTCCCGTCGAGGGGAGGGACGGCGTCGATGGCGGTCGATCACCCGCGTGGTTTCCAGGAGAACAGGCCGTGAGCCAACAAGCCTTCGTGTCCCCCGACGAGATCCGCAACCGGTTCTCGCGGGCGATGTCCGACATGTACCGCGAGGAGGTGCCGCAGTATGGCACCCTCATGACGCTGGTCGCGGACGTCAACGGGAGAATCCTCGAGCGGGACCTCGAACTTCAACGGCGCCTTTCTCGCGCGGGTGAACTGGACCGCATCGGCCTGGAGCGCCACGGCGCCATCCGCCTCGGGACCGCCGAGGAACTCGCCACGATGCGCCGACTGTTCGCCGTCATGGGCATGGTGGCCGTCGGCTATTACGACCTGTCGGTCGCAGGCGTTCCCGTCCATTCCACGGCCTTCCGCCCGGTGGACAACGTCGCCCTCGCCCGCAACCCCTTCCGCGTGTTCACGTCGCTGCTCCGCCTCGAACTCATCGAGGACGCGGACCTCCGCGCCCGGGCCGAGGCCATCCTCGCCCGCCGCCGGATCTTCACGGACGGCGCGATCCGCCTGATCGAGCAGGTCGAGATCGCGGGAGGGCTCGTCGAGGCCGACGTCGACGTGTTCGTAAGGGAGGCCGTCGAAACGTTCCGTTGGCACGGCGAGGCCACGGTCGACATGGCAACCTATCGCAGGCTCAGCGACGCGCACCGTCTGATCGCCGACGTGGTCTGCTTCAAGGGTCCGCACATCAACCACCTGACCCCGCGCACGCTCGATATCGACACCGTCCAGGTCGAAATGCCCAGGCGCGGCATCACCGCCAAGGCCGTGGTGGAAGGTCCCCCGTCCCGTCGCGCCCCGATCCTGCTTCGCCAAACCTCCTTCAAGGCCTTGGAGGAGCCGATCGCGTTCAACGGTGAGGCAGGTCCCGAGGCGGGCACCCACACGGCCCGCTTCGGCGAGATCGAGCAGCGCGGCATCGCGCTCACCCGCGAGGGGCGCTCCCTGTACGACGAGCTGCTCGCGTCGGTGCGCGACGAAGGCGGGGCGGGCAGCGCCGGCGAAGCCTACGACGCCCGGCTCGCGAAGGCATTCGAGGCGTTTCCCGATTGCTACGACGAGATCCGCCGTCGACGCCTCGGCTTCTTCCGCTACGCCCTGACCGACAAGGGGGCAGGGCAGGCCGGCGCCGTCCGTGGGGCGATGCCGATCGACGAGCTCGTCAACGCCGGCTACGTGTCGGCCGACCCGATCGTCTACGAGGACTTCCTGCCCGTCAGCGCCGCCGGCATCTTCCAATCGAACCTCGGCGGAGCGGAGCAGAAGAGCTACGCCTCGAACGCCAACCGCCAGGCGTTCGAGGAGGCCCTCGGCGCGAGGCCGCTCGACGAGGTGGCGCTGTACGAAGCGGCCGAGCGCCGGTCCATCGAGGCGGTGCGCGAGGGCTTGCGCGGCTCCCACGCTTCGGCCGCCTGAGGCCTCCGCCATGGGCGCCCACGGGACACCGTCGGAGGAGGCCGCCTCGTTGCGGCCGTTTCGGGACCGGCTCGCGTTTTTGGGCTTCGAGGGCGAGTTCGCCTCGGGAGCGTCGGCCAGGCTGGTCGCGGCGACCGACAACAGCATCTACCAGGTGCTCCCCGCCGCCGTGCTCTATCCCCGCACCGCCGACGACTTGAACCGGATCGTGCGTGCGGCCCGCGCGACGGACGTCGCCTTGTCGCCACGCGGCGGCGGCACGGGCACCAACGGTCAATCGCTGACGAGCGGCGTCATGGTCGACGTGTCCCGTCACCTCGATCGGATCGGGGCGCTCGACGTCGAGGCCCGCCTCGTCACCGTCGAACCCGGCGTCGTCCTCGACCAGCTCAACGCCTTCCTGTCGCGCCACGGCCTGTTCTTCGCGCCCATGGTCTCGACCGCGTCCCGCGCCACGATCGGCGGCATGGTGGCGACCGACGCCTCGGGGAAGGGATCGCGGATCTACGGCAAGACCTCGGCGCACGTCGCCTCGCTCGACGTCGTTCTGTCGGACGGCTCCGACTGGACCATTCGTCCCCTCGACCGCGCCGGCCTCGACACGGCCCGCCGACTCGGCGGAATCGTGGGTGACGTCCACCGCGAGGTGCACCGCATCGTGACGGAGCACGCTAACCTGATCGACGCCACCTTCCCCGACATCAACCGCGGCCTGACGGGCTACAACCTGCAAGGGGTCGCCCGTCGCGACGGCACCTTCAACCTAGCGTACCTGCTCGCCGGGTCGGAGGGCACGCTGGCATTGACGAAGTCGGTGACCTTGCGGGTCCTGCCGCGCCCGCGGCACCGCGCCCTCGTTGTCGCCCGCTATGCGTCCTTCGATGACGCGCTGCGCGACGTGCGGCACCTCATGGTCGCCGAACCCGCAGCCGTCGAGGTGATCGACGACAAGGTCCTTTCGGTGGCGACGCGCGACGTCGTCTGGTCGGGCATGGAGGCGGTGCTCGGGGGACCCTCTGCCGAGCCCGTCAGGGGGCTGAACTTCGTCGAGTTCGTCGCCGCCGACGCCGACGCCGTGGGGCGCGGCTACGCCGAAGTCGTCCGGTTGCTCGCCACGTCGCCCTTCAAGGCCATGGACTGGGCCGTGGTGACCGACGCGACCGTCATCGGGCAGCTGTGGTCGCTCCGCGAGAAGGCCGTCGGGCTGCTCGGGAAGCTGGGCGGGAAGCGGCAGGGGACGTCGTTCGTCGAGGACACGGCCGTGCGGCCCGAACTGCTCGCCGACTTCGTGACGGAGTTCCGCGCCATCCTCGACCGCCACGCGCTGTCCTACGGGATGTATGGCCACGCGGACGTCGGCTGCCTCCATGTCCGGCCGGCGCTCGACATGGCCGACCCCGCCGACGCCGGGGTGATACGCCCGGTGTCGGACGAGGTGGCGGCGCTGGCCAAGCGCTACGGGGGACTGCTGTGGGGCGAGCACGGCCGCGGCTACCGCGGTGAGTACTCGCCTTTGTTTTTCGGACCGGTGCTCTACGCCGAGCTCGGCAACATCAAGCGGGCCTTCGACCCGACGAACCTGTTCAACCCCGGCAAGCTGGCCTCCCCCGGACCCAGGCACCGCGTCGACAGGATTGACGCGGTGCCGTTGCGGGGCGAGGCCGACCGCCGCATCGACGCCGACCACAGCCGTGCTTTCGACGGCGCCGTCGCCTGCAATGGCAACGGGGCCTGCCACAGCTGGGACGCCTTCACCCCGATGTGTCCGTCCTACAAGGCGACGCGAGACCGGGTGCAGTCCCCCAAGGGGCGGGCGACGCTCCTCCGCAACTGGGCGACCCTCGCCTCGGAGCGCGACCGTGGGGCCGCGGTGGGCCGGGAGCTTGCCGCGTTGGAGGAGGAGGTCAAGGCGTCGCTGGACACTTGCCTCTCGTGCAAGGCCTGCTCGAACCTGTGTCCCGTCAAGGTCGACGTCCCGACCATGAAGGCGAGGTTCCTCGCCGACTACTACATGCGCCGACGCCGCCCGCTCCGGGACCGGGTCCTGTCGCGGCTCGAGGGCTTGCTGCCCGCGGCGCGCTTGTTCCCGCGCGCGGCGAACGTCGCCGCATCGATGGCCGGTGGGGTCGCCCGCCGCGTGCTCGGTCTCGTCGACCTGCCCCGGATCCGGCCCATGGGCAGGCGAAGGGGCTCCGCCGCGCCCCGCATGGGACGTCCCGGCGTCGTGCTGCTGCAGGACGGCTTCCTGGGCACCTTCGACGGCGGCGTCGTGGACGCCGCGGCGACACTGCTCGAGCGTCTCGGTTACGACGTCCGGGTGTCCGGGATCGGCGCGAACGGGAAGGCGCAACAGGTCCTCGGGATGTTGGACCGATTCGCCGTGACGGCGCGACGGGCCCAGCTCGAACGGCTGCGCCTTGGAGCGTTTGGCCTGCCCATCGTCAGCCTGGACGCGGCGACGGGGCTCCTCTACGACCAGGAATACCAGGAGTTCGCGCCCCTTCCCGACGAGCCGCCCGTTATCCCGATCGAGGGTTTTCTGGCGGCCGAGCTCGATGCGGGCCGGCTCCCCCGGGCGGGCGGTGCAGCCGCGGGATCGTTCACGGTGCTTCTCCACTGCACGGAGCGCACGGCCCGACCGGAGACCGCCGACCGGTGGCGCCGCGTGTTCGACCACTTCGGCATGGTCGCCGACGTCCCGAGCGCGGGGTGTTGCGGCATGGCGGGCATGTTCGGCCACGAGGTGGAGCACGCGGACCTGTCGCGCCGCATCTTCGACCTCGGCTGGCGGCCCCGCATCGACGCGGCCCCGACGGCCGGTCGCGTGTTGGCGACCGGCTTCTCCTGCCGGTGCCAGACGAAGCGTTTCGCGGATTTTCATCCGCCCCATCCGGTCGAGGCCATCCTCGCCCACATCGAGGGATGCCAGGAATGAAGGGCGATCCGCGCAGCCACGGGCTTTGGGAAGCTTCCGCGCCTCCAGCCCCCGACACCACCCCCCTCCGGACCGACCTCGTCGCCGACGTCGTCGTGATCGGGGGCGGCTTCACCGGCCTTTCCGCCGCGCTGCACCTGGCCGAGGGCGGCGCGTCGGTGACGGTGCTCGAGGGTGTCGAGGTCGGCTTCGGCGGCTCGGGCCGCAACGTCGGCCTCGTGAACGCCGGCATGTGGGTGATGCCGGACGAGCTACCGGCAGCCCTGGGCGACATCTACGGCAAACGCCTGATCGAGACCCTCGGCGACGCTCCCCGGGTCGTCTTCGAACTCGTCGAGAAGCACGGCATGTCGTGCGAGGTCGAGCGTTCGGGAACGCTGCATTGCGCGGTCGGGCCGAAGGGTTTGGCGCAGATCACCGAACGGGCCCGCCAGTGGCGCGAGCGCGGCGCCCCCGTCGAGGTGCTCGACGCTTTCGAGACCGGGCGCAAGGTCGGCAGCAAGGCCTATTCCGGCGCCCTGCTCGACCTCCGGGCCGGCACCATCCAGCCCCTCGCCTACGTGCGGGGGCTGGCGCGTGCCGCCATGGCGGCCGGTGCGGACGTGTTCACCCACAGCCCCGTCGTTTCGGCGACGGAGGGCGAAGGCGAATGGGTCGTCCGGACGGACGCCGGCTCCGTGCGGGCCCGCTGGGTGATCGTGGCCACCAACGCCTACACGGGCGCGGTCTGGCCCGAAATCCGCGCCGAGATCGTGCACCTCCCTTATTTCAACCTCGCCACCAAGCCGCTGGGGGACAACGTCCGTCGGTCGATCCTGCCCGAGCGGCAGGGTGTCTGGGACACCCGCGAGGTGCTGAGCTCCTTCCGCTTCGACCAGCGCGGCCGGCTCGTGTTCGGCAGCGTCGGCGCGCTACGCGGCACGGGCGTCGCGATCCATCGCGACTGGGGGCGGCGGGCGCTGCGACGCTTGTTCCCGCAGCTGGACGGGGTTTCGGTCGAGCACGAGTGGCACGGGAAGATCGGCATGACCGAGAACAGCCTGCCGCGCTTCCACCGCTTGGCACGGAACGTCGTCGCCTTCAGCGGCTACAACGGCCGCGGCATCGCCCCCGGCACGGTCTTCGGCCGCTGCCTCGCCGACCTTGTTCTGGAACGGATCACGGAGAACGATCTCCCCCTCCCGGTGACCGAGCCCGTCGCGGCCCGGCACCGCCTCCTGAAGGAGGCCTACTACGAGGTCGGGGCCCAGGTGGCCCACGCTGCGGCCGCCCGCTTCTGAGATCGCAACCCATCGCCATGAAGGAAACAGCCATGCCCCCCAACGCAAGATCCATCGCTTCCGAGGTCACCGGCATCCTGTCCGGTTTCGGGGTCCCCAAGGCCATGTACGACGGCGGCACCCTCGAGGTGCGCTCGCCCATCACGGGCGAGATCATCGGTGCCGTCGCCGAGGTCCGGGCCTCCGAGGCGGGCGCCGCCATCGGGCGGGCGCATCAAGCGTTCCTGGCCTGGAGACGCGTGCCGGCGCCACGTCGCGGCGAACTCGTCCGCCTCCTCGGCGAGGAATTGCGCGCCGGCAAGCAGGCGCTCGGCCGCCTCGTCACGCTTGAGGTCGGCAAGGTCGTGTCGGAGGGCCTCGGCGAGGTCCAGGAGATGATCGACATCTGCGACTTCGCGGTCG
>CALMOK010000139.1 GCA_937871825.1 uncultured Alphaproteobacteria bacterium | reverse complement strand
GCCCGGGTGTAGACGGCGACGACCTCGTGTCCCTGGCCCACGATCTCGCTCAACGTCGAAACCGCGAAATCGGGCGTTCCCATGAAGACGAGGCGCATCGCGTCAGGTTGCGACGTCTGTAGGGCGGGGCGGGGCGCGTTCGGGCGGCGGTGGCCTGTCGCCCTCGCGCGGGTTGAAGAGCTTGCCCGACTCGCGGGCGAGGCGGGCCGCCTTCTCGAACTTCTTGACCACCCTGTCGCGCTTCAGCTTGGAAATATGGTCCACGAACAGAATGCCGTCGAGATGGTCGATCTCGTGCTGCAGAACCGTGGCCAGCAGGCCGTCGGCCTCGATCTCCCCGGCCTGTCCGTCGCGGTCGAGGAAGCCGACCCGTACCTTCTCGGGGCGCAGAACCTCCTCGTAATAATCCGGGATCGACAGGCAGCCCTCCTCGTAGGAGGAGACCGTGTCGGACCGCCACAGGATTTCGGGGTTGGCCAGAAACAAGGGCCGGCGCGCTTCCCCCTCCTTGGCGGTGTCGATCACCACGAGGCGCCGCATCACGCCGATCTGGACCGCCGCCAGGCCGATGCCGGGGGCGTCGTACATGGTTTCAAGCATGTCGTCGAAGAGCGTGCGCGTGGCCTCGTCGACGCGAAACACGGGAGCCGAGGGCTGCCGCAACTTCATGTCGGGAAGCGTGATGACGGGGCGAATGGCCATGATCAACCTTGGAAAGGATCGCCCTGCAGATAAGCATCCCGTGGCAGCCGGTCAAATACTCCGTCGCTTGGCTCCTGTTGCCGCTTCTTCCCCGTTCCGCTGCGCGATGGTCAATGAATCCTGTTTATGAAAAGTAAGAAGCCGATGGCTCGTTACTCGCACTTCACCATGCCGATGGTGAGCCGAGCAAAGCAACGAAAGGAAACGTTTCAACAACGCGTGTTGTCCAACGTCATCGGGTGACCGAATGGCGACAACGATCGGCGAGGCGAACCATGACCCATCAATGTGATCTGTGCGGAACCGCGTTGAACGGACGGACCTTCAAGCGACGGGATTTTTCCAACAAGTCGTTCTGCAGCATCGCCTGCGTGGAAGCGTTCGAGAGCCGGTCGGGATTGCCTGGCGGTCGCGTCTACGAAACGCGTCCCGGCTGGTCCAGCTTCCCCGTCACCCCTCCGGCCCGGTCCTGCTTGGCCTGCTGATCGGGCGGGCGCAGGCCGGCTTCGCCCGCCGTGGAAGGCGCCTCCCCGCCGGGGTTCGGCATCGCGCGCTGGCGCGGGGTCGACGCCTCCGCTTGCTGCGGGCCCTGGATCGATCTCCGTCCCATTTCGTTCCTTCGGCTTCCCGTTGCCGATGCCTTATGGTTGGTGGCTGGAGAAACTGCCGCGCGAGCCCCCACGGTTTGATGTCCCTCACCGAATCCAACGCCGATCCCGTTCTTCGTACCGACCATCCCGGCCTCGCCGACCTGGATGCCTCGATTCGCCGCGCCCGGGACGCGCTCCTGTGCGAGCAGCGGGCCGACGGCCATTTCGCTTTCGATCTCGAAGCCGATGCCGCGATCCCATCCGAATACATGCTGGTGAAACATTTCCTCGGTGAGATCGACCCCGACATGGAGCGACGCGCCGCCAATTACCTGCGGGCCATTCAGGAACCACATGGTGGGTGGCCGATGCTGTCCGGGGGGGCGCTGAACGTTTCGGCGAGCGTGAAGGCCTATTTCGCCCTAAAGGCGGCGGGCGATCCGGTCGACGCGCCCCACATGGCGCGGTGCCGGCAGGCCATCCTCAAAGAGGGAGGCGCCGTCAACGTCAACATCTTCACCCGAACCACCTTGGCGCTGTTCGGCATCGTTCCCTGGCGCGCCGTGCCGGCCATGCCGGTCGAGATCATGCACGCGCCCGCCTGGTTCCCGTTTCACCTGCATAAGATCTCCTACTGGGCGCGGGCCACGCTGGTGCCCCTCATGGTGCTGATGGCGTTGAAGCCGCGGGCCAGGAACCCGCGCGGCATCACCCTGGACGAACTCTTCGTGGTGCCGCCGCACGAGGTTCGGCGCTGGCCCGCGACCGCCAACCAGACGGGCCCCTGGGGCGTGGTTTTCGCCGGGCTAGACAGGGTCTTGCGCCTCATCGATCCGCTTTTCCCCCGAAAGGCTCGCGCTTCGGCGATCAACAAGGCCGTGGCTTTCGTCACAGAGCGGCTGAACGGCGAGGACGGGCTCGGGGGCATCTATCCATCGGTCGCCAATACCGTGATGATGTTCCAGGCGCTCGGGGTTCCGGCGAACCACCCCGACGTCGCGGTGGCGCGCGCCGCGCTCGAAAAGCTTGTCGCCCGCCACGGCGACCGGATTTTCTGCCAGCCCTGCCTGTCACCCGTCTGGGACACGGTTCTGTCCAGCCACGCCCTGATGGAAGCAGCGCCCGACGACCCTCGCCCGGCCAAGCGTTGCCTCGACTGGCTGAGACCGCTCCAGGTGCTCGACCTCAAGGGCGACTGGGCCCACCGCCGCCCCAACCTGCGTCCGGGCGGCTGGGCCTTCCAGTATAACAACCCCCATTATGTTGACGTGGACGACACCGCCGTCGTGGTGCTGGCCATGGATCGCGCGCGCGGCGCAACCGGGTCGAAGGCCTATGAGGTCGCGATCGCCCGCGCCCGCGAATGGGTCGCCGGGATGCAGAGCTCCAACGGCGGCTGGGCCGCCTTCGACGTCGACAACACCGCCTATTACCTCAACGCGATCCCCTTTGCCGATCACGGCGCCCTGCTCGATCCGCCGACCGCCGACGTGACGGCGCGTTGCGTTTCCATGCTGGGCCAACTCGGCGACCGGCCCGCCACCAGCGCGGCCCTGCGGCGCGCGCTCGACTACCTGATGGGGGAACAGCACCCGGACGGCGGCTGGTTCGGGCGATGGGGGCTCAACTACATCTATGGCACGTGGTCGGTGCTGTGCGCCTTCAACGCCGTCGACCTCGACCCGGGGCATCCGGCGGTTCGCCGTGCCGTGACCTGGCTGCAAGGCATCCAGAATCCCGACGGCGGCTGGGGCGAGGACGACCGCAGCTACGCCCTGGATTACCGAAGCCACGAGGCCGCTCCCAGCACGGCTTCGCAAACCGCCTGGGCGCTGCTGGGCCTGATGGCCGCCGGGGAAGTCCGCACTTCGGCGGTTCGGCGCGGGGTGGCCCACCTCCTGGCCCGTCAAGGCGACGATGGGTCGTGGCAGGAGGATCAATATACGGCGACCGGCTTCCCGCGCGTCTTCTACCTCCGTTACCTGGGTTACCCGAAGGTCTTTCCGTTGTGGGCGATGGCTCGCTACCGCAACCTGACGGCCGGCGGAACGGCGCGGGTGCGTCAGGGCCTGTGAGAGCCGTCGTGCGCGTCCACCGCCCGAAAACTCGCGCGGTTCACCGATGGCGACGCATCGGCCTGTCAAAACGACGGCCGCGCGTTAAATCCTGCGGCATCGGATCAAAGCCGTTTCAGGGCAGCTTCTCATGTTTCAATGTATCGGTTACGCGGCAGGCGACGCCCAGGCGTCCTTGAAGCCGTTCTCTTTCAACCGCCGGGACCTCCGGCCCGACGACGTGGCGATCGACATCCTGTACTGCGGGGTTTGCCATTCCGACCTGCACCAGGCACGCAACGAATGGCACAACACCATCTATCCTTGCGTTCCGGGCCACGAGATCGTGGGGCGGGTCGGCGCGGTCGGCTCCGCGGTTTCGACCTTCAAGGTCGGCGATCTCGCGGCGGTGGGCTGCCTCGTCGATAGCTGCAAGGATTGCGAGGCCTGCGACGAAGGGCTGGAGCAATATTGCACCAAGTCGCCCGTCTTCACCTACAACGGCAACGATAAGGTGACGGGTGAACTGACCTTCGGAGGCTACTCGGATCGCATCGTCGTCACCGAAGGTTTCGTCCTCAAGGTGCCGGAAAAACTCGACCTCGCCCGGGTGGCGCCCCTGCTCTGCGCCGGGATCACCACCTACTCGCCGTTGCGTCATTGGAAGGTCGGGCCGGGCCACAAGGTCGCGGTGGTCGGCCTCGGCGGCCTCGGCCACATGGGGGTCAAGATCGCGCGGGCCCTCGGGGCGGAGGTCACCATGGTGACCACCTCGCCCGACAAGGAAAAGGACGCCCAGGCCCTGGGGGCGCATCACTTCCTTCTTTCGACCGACAAGGCCGCCATGGCGGCGGCGGCCGAGACCTTCGATTTCGTGCTGAACACCATTCCGGTCGGCCATGACGTCGACCCCTACATGGGGCTTTTGAAGCGGGACGGCGTGCAGGTGATCGTCGGGGCGGTCGAGCCCTTGAAGGCGGTGAACGGCGCTCCGATGATCTTTCGCCGCAGGACCTTGGCGGGATCGCTGATCGGCGGCATCGCCGAAACCCAGGAGATGCTGGATTTCTGCGCCGAGCACGATGTGATGCCCGACTGCGAGACGATCGCCATCCAGGACGTCAATGACGCCTACGAGCGCATGCTCAAGGGCAAGGTGAAGTATCGTTTCGATCGACATGGCCTCGCTCAAGCGCGAACGGGCGGCGAACGGGTAAAGCACCGGTTCGCTTCACAACCACGCTCATGGCGGCTCGCGCTACCTCCAGGTAGATCCACCTCCAAGGCCAAGCCGGAACTCCATTCCCGCTTTGGCCGTTCAAACATCCGGATAATGCAGCAGGAGCCCAGCATGGCAAACGCCAACAAGCATCACATCGGCGCCGGAAGCCAGGGCAAGGGATCCGGGGTCGGCGGCATGACTGACATCCCGGACGACCTCATCGAACCCAACATGGTTCTAAGCAACCGGGACAAGTCGCGTCATGGTGATGAGCGGGGACTCGACAGCAAGGCGGTGCAGGTCGAGCAGTTGCAGGACAATCCGGCGAACCACGACGCCGACCTGCCGGCCGAGAGCGATGGACGGGCAACGCCTGATGACGAAGAGGCGTGACACGGCGTACCTTGAGGAGCGCCGCGTCGCATAAGCGATCCGATTAGATTTGAAGCGTTGGTCCGCGACTTCGCGGCTCGGCAGCTAAGGAAACCCGCCAACCAGTGGGAGACCGACGTGACTCCCACTGGTTGGTGCACTGATGCTGTTGCTTGTGGCATCAACGGCGTGGAGCCTCGATATCGGCACCGCGACCGGCTCGTCTTGCGATTGGACACCGACACTTCAAATGGGCGATAAAGCGAGAACCGGCGAGGGAGGATCGTCGTCGCTTCGTCGATCGGCCCTGGTCGGATGGTCTCCATTCGAGGCGACAGTGGCCTATGCGGATCGGCGCTCGGCATCAGCCCTCATCGGACAGCATTCAACATAGGTTCTCAAAATGCAGGCACTTATCCTTGAAGGCATGGGGAAGCTGACGATCGGTGAAGTCGACGTGCCGTTGGACGTCGGTCCGAGCGACGTCAAGATCGCGATCCATACCGTCGGGATCTGCGGCAGCGACGTCCATTACTACACGCATGGAAAGATCGGGGCCTATGTGGTCGACGCTCCAATGGTGCTCGGCCACGAAGCCGCGGGAACGATCGTCGAGGTAGGGGCCGCCGTTACCGGCCTCAAGGTCGGCGACAGGGTGTGCATGGAACCCGGCGTTCCGGACCTGACCTCCCGGGCCTCCAAGCTCGGCATCTACAATGTCGATCCGTCCGTCCGTTTTTGGGCCACGCCTCCGATCCACGGCGTGCTGGCCCCCTTCGCGGTTCATCCGGCGTCGTTCACCTTCAAGCTGCCCGACAACGTGTCGTTCGCCGAAGGCGCGATGGTTGAGCCGTTCGCGTTCGGCATGCAGGCCGCGACTCGGGCGCAGATCGTTCCCGGCGACGTCGCCGCCGTGGTCGGGGCCGGCCCGATCGGGATTATGATTGCCCTGGCGGCTTTGGCGGGCGGTTGTTCCAAGGTGATCGTGTCGGACCTCAGCGGCGACAAGCTGGCGATCGCGGCGCGTTATCCCGGCATCGTTCCCGTGCATATCGGAACCGACACCCTGTCGGGGGCGGTGGCGCGTGAAACGGATTCCTGGGGTGCCGACGTCGTTTTCGAGGCCAGCGGCAGCCCGCGCGCTTTTGACGACCTTTTCAACTGCGTCCGGCCCGGTGGCTGCGTGGTTCTCGTCGGCCTGCCGGTCGAACCCGTCCGCCTCGACGTGCCCGGCGCCATCGCCAAGGAGGTTCGCATCGAAACCGTGTTCCGCTACGCTAATGTGTTTGATCGAGCCCTCGCGCTGATCGCGTCGGGAAAGGTCGACCTGAAACCCTTGGTGACGGCGACCTTGCCGTTCCGCGACAGCATCGCGGCATTTGAACGGGCCGCCAAAGGGCTTCCAAGCGACGTCAAGCTTCAGATCCGCGTGTCGGAGCCGGCGGATTGATCATACGGTACGCGGCGCCGGTTCACGGTATCGCGGGTTGCGGCAAATGGGCTGGGTAAAAATGCTTCACGCCATATAAATTCCGCGCGCGCCGCGACGTGACCTGTTATCAGGTCTGTGGGGCGACGCCTAATGGTGGGCGAAGAATAATCAAAAGACCAGGATTGCTGGCTTTAACGTGACGGAGCGGAGAAACGCGATGAAGAAGATTGCTATTTGTGTGGCCGGAATGGCGGCCGCAATTGGGGGGACGGGGGCCGCGCATGCGGAAACCGTGACGGTCGCTACCGTCAACAACGGCGACATGATCATCATGCAGAAGCTGTCGCCCAAGTGGGAACAGCAGACCGGCAACAAGATCAATTGGGTGGTTCTGGAAGAGAACGTGCTGCGCCAGCGCGTGACGACCGATATCGCCACCAAGGGTGGCCAGTTCGACATCGTCACGATCGGCGCCTACGAGACTCCGATCTGGGGTAAATCCGGCTGGCTCAAGCCCATGGACGACCTCAAGGACTACGATTACGACGATTTGCTCGCCCCGGTGAAGGCCGGCTTGTCGTACGAAGGCAAGATGTACGCGGCCCCGTTCTATGCCGAAAGCTCCTTCACGATGTATCGGAAGGACCTGTTCGAGAAGGCCGGGCTGACGATGCCCGAGCAGCCGACCTACGATCAGATTAAGCAGTTCGCCGACAAGCTGACCGACAAGGCCAACGGTGTTTATGGCGTCTGCCTGCGCGGCAAGCCCGGCTGGGGCGAGAACATGGCCTTCATCGGCCCGATGGTGAACAGCTTCGGCGGGCGCTGGTTCGACATGAAGTGGCAGCCGCAGCTGTCGGCCGATCCGTGGCAGAAGGCGGTCACCTACTACGTCGGCCTGATGAAGGCCGATGGTCCTCCCGGCGCGACGGCGAACGGCTTCAACGAGAACCAGGCTTTGTTCTCGACGGGCAAGTGCGCCATGTGGATCGATGCGACGTCGGCAGCTGGCCGCTTGTACGATCCCAAGCAGAGCCAGGTGGCCAGCAAGATCGCCTTCACTAAGGCACCCGTGGCGGTGACGCCGAATGGGTCGAGCTGGTCCTGGGCCTGGGCGCTCGGGATTCCGACGTCCACCAGCAAGGAAGCCGTTGCCAAGGACTTCATCCGCTGGGCGACGTCCAAGGACTACGTGAAGCTGGTCGGCGAGTCCGAAGGTTGGGTTGCCGCACCTCCCGGCACCCGCAAGTCGACCTACGACAACGCTGACTACCAGAAAGCGGCCCCGTTCGCCCCGGCGGTGCTCCAGGCCATCCTGTCGGCCGACCCGACCCATGCCACCAAGGACCCGGTTCCCTACACCGGCATCCAGTTCGTCGCTATTCCTGAGTTCCAGGGCCTTGGCACGACCGTTGGTCAGAACATCGCAGGCGCGCTGGCCGGCAAGGATACGCCCCAAGACGCGTTGAAGAAGTCCGAAACCACCGCTACGGCCACGATGACCCGGGCCGGCTACCTCAAGTAAGCCGACCTTTCGGGCGGCTGGGGAAACCCAGCCGCCCTTTTTTGCGGAAGGCATGATCAACACGCCTTCCGTTCCCGCGCGAGACGTCGGGTGGACGGGATCAATGCCGGCCAGCAGCTTGTCCTATGATTACATCATCGCCGGTGGGGGATCGTCAGCCTGCGTGGCGGCGATGCGCCTTGTCCGGGACCATGGTGCCCGCGTCCTCCTGCTTGAGCGCGGTCCGGCCAAATACTCGTGGCTGATGCGAATGCCGGCCGGGTATATGAAATATCTCGCCCGCGACAACTTCCTCGAAATGCACAAGGCTGTCCCGCAACCGCAACTCGACGGCCGCGCCCCGATCGTCCCGCAGGCCAAGGTGCTGGGGGGCGGCAGCTCCGTGAACGCCATGGTGTACATGCGCGGGCAGCGCGAGGACTACGACGGCTGGGACGCTTTCCTGGGTGGAAAATCCGGCTGGTCCTACGCCGACATGCTCGCCGCCTTCCGGGGCATGGAGGGCAACGCCCGGCTCAACAACGAATATCACGGGATCGACGGGCCGCTCCAAGTGTCCGATCCAGGCTACATGGCAGAGATGTCGCAAGCCTTCGTGCTGGCGGCCCAGGGCTGCGGCATGCCCTACAACAATGATTTCAACGGCGCGCGGCAGGCGGGTGTCGGGCCGATGCAGAACACTTTCGGCCGGGGCCGCTCCGGTCGCTTGGAGCGTTGCGACGCCGTCAAGGCCTTCCTGTCCCAGGTGATCGACGACCCTCGCCTCTCCGTGGAAACCGGGTCGACGGTGACACGCGTCGTGATCAAACGAGGGCGCGCCGTCGGCGTCGACTACGTGCGGAACGGCGAAACACTGCGGGCGCGAGCCGATAGCGAGGTGCTGGTCGCGACCGGCACCTACAACACCGCCAAGCTGCTGATGCTGTCCGGGCTGGGCCCGGCCGACCATCTCGCCCAGCATGGCGTTCCGGTCGTGGCCGATCTGCCGGGGGTCGGCGCCAATCTGCAGGACCATCACGAGGTTCCGGTGATCGCGGCGACCAACAAGCGGTCGGCCGGGTACCATGGCGAGGACCGGGGATGGCGCATGGTCCGCAACGGCCTGCAATATCTGGCCTTCGGCTCGGGCCCGGTCACAACGATCGGGGTCGACTGCTGCTGCTTCTACGATCCCGATGGCGGCGAGCGGCCGACGATCCAGCTTTATTGCGCGCCGATCGTCTACCTCGACCGCGACGTGTCGGACACCAAGCCCACCCACGGTGTGACGTTGACCTCATGCCTGCTGAGGCCCAAGGCGCGGGGATCGGTGAAGCTCCGTTCCGACGACCCGTTCGACCGGCCGCTGGTCGATTCGAACTTCTTCGGCGATCCCGACGACCTGCGGCTGACGGTGGCGTCGATGCGCTTCGCGCGCCGCCTGCTGGCGACCAGCCCAGCGGCCGGCCTTGTTGATCGCGAATTGCTGCCGGGGAGCGAGGCGCAAAGCGACGATGCGCTGCATGCCTTCTGCAAGAAAGTCGTCAAGACGAACTACCATCCCGTGGGCACGGCCCGCATGGGCCGGGACGAGGATCCCCTGGCGGTGCTCGACAAACGCTTGCGCGTGCGCGGTGTCGAGAACCTCAGGGTCATCGATTGCGCGGCGATGCCCTTTATTCCTTCAGGCAACACCAACGCGGCGGCGCTGGCCATGGGGGATCGGGCGGCGACCATCATCGTGGCGGACGGCGCCGCGCCGATGCGGGCCGCGGCGGGACGGGTCGAAGCCGAATTGGCCTGACGGTCGCGGTTTCAGAACCCGGCGTTTGCCGTCGTGCCCTGGTCGCGCGAGTGAGGTGCGCGAGCCACAGGTCGACAATCATTGATCCGGGACGACTTTGCGCGCCCCGACGGCGAGGATTTCTCAAGTATTGAGGGACAATATGCGCGAATCCGTCGGAGTTCCTTGATGTCCCATCTCAGTCGCCGTTCCCTTCTGGCCGGTGCCGCCGGCTTGGTCGGCAGTTCGCTGATGCCTTTCCGGGCCGCGGCACAGTCCATGTTCGATCCGGACGTGATCTACGGCCCGGTCGAGGGCGAGCCCTTCGCGGTTCCCGCCATCGACCTCCGCCGGATCAAGCCCGAGTTCCTGCGAACCGTCGTCCCTTACGACAGCAACGAGGAGCCCGGCACCATCATCGTCGATCCGGCGCAGCATTTCCTTTTCGTTGTCAATGGTGACGGCAACGCGATCCGCTATGGCGTGGGCGTGGGCCGCCAGGGATTCCTGTGGTCGGGCAACGCCGAGATCAAGGCCAAGCGCGAATGGCCGAACTGGTTCCCGCCCGCCGAAATGATCGCCCGCGACCCCAGTATCAAGCGGGTCGTGGGTAAGCTCGGCGAAGGGGTCGGCATGGCGGGAGGCCCTGGCAACCCGCTTGGCGCGCGTGCCATGTACCTTTACCAAGGCAACAGGGACATGCTGTACCGCATCCACGGCACGGTCGAGCCCTGGACGATCGGTTCCAGCGTGTCGTCGGGCTGCATCCGCCTCATCAACCAGGATGTGATCGATCTTTACAGCCGCATCCCGCTTGGAACCAGCGTCAAGGTTCTGGGCACCGCGCAGCCGAGCGTCGCCGACCGCCGCAAGCGCTACGCACCTGGCCAAGGCGCGGCCGAGCCCGATCCCGCGGACAACCACGTCATGTTCCCGGACGAGGATGCGTCCTTCGTCCAGCGCGACGGCACCACCTACGATCCCTACGCGGGCCAGTACTGATTCAAGAAGGAGGGCAGGCGAACCAAGCCTGTTCTTTGACACATCGCGCCTTTCTTCCATGCGGGAGAAAGGCGTGATGCGTTTTCGATCCGCTAGGTCACCGTCCCGGTCCTATCCTGCTGTCGGGCAGGTGACCCCGACCATGTCGCCCTCGCGCACGAGAACCGCCAATCGCTCCTCGC
Organism: uncultured Alphaproteobacteria bacterium; assembly: GCA_937871825.1. GTDB lineage: Bacteria > Pseudomonadota > Alphaproteobacteria > Rhizobiales > Beijerinckiaceae > Lichenihabitans. Next base: position 8,646 of record CALMOK010000139.1, on the reverse strand, counting down.
TCCAGCCGCCCGTGCCCGCGGGGCGGCGCGGCAGCACCATCCAGCGATAGTCCGCCGTCGAATCGACGACGCGGATCGGCGTTCCTTCCGGCAAGACCGTGTTCCATTCGGCCAGCACCCCGCGCGGGTCGCGCACGGCGCGGGCCCGGTAGGCGGCTGATTTGAACCAGAAGGGGGGATAGCCCAGCACGGCGCGCGGGTAGCAACTGCACAGCGTGCACACGACGAGGTGATGCACCGGGCCGGTGTTGTCCAGCACGCCGAGTGGCGGAGCGCCGCGCATGGAGATGCCCATGGTCTCGGCCGCCATGGTGCCGTCCCGGAGCATGAGCGCCCGGAACGTGTCGTCCACCCAGGCGCGCGCTACGAGGCGGGCTCCCTGCGCCGGCGAAGCGGTTTCGGTTTGCGTGATCTGTTCGGCGATGTCGCGCGCCGTCGCGATGCCCTTGTCGGCCAGCACTTGGCGCAAGGCCCCCAGCAGCCGTTCGCTTTCGATCTCATCGAGGCTCATGGGGACGGCTCCAGCCAATGACCGTAGATTTCGACCAGCAGCCCACCTTCGGCGACCTCCGGCCAGATCGCCCCCGCCTCGAAAGCCACGTGGTAGAGCTGCACGGGTCGCGGGGTGCGGCCGAACGCGAGGTCTTCCGGGTTGGGAAAGGAGCCGAGGTATCGCTCCACCCGGCCGCTGACGCCCCGCAGATAGTGTGGCGTGCGCAAGTGGACGGGTCCGTGCGCTTCCGGCCAATCGTCACGTACCCTGACGGTGTGCCCAGGCTCGAGAAGCGGCGTCACGGTTGGTCGAGCGCGGCTTGCAGCTCGGCCTCGGTGATCACGCCTTTGCCGAGCAGGATGCCGACAACCGAGCGGATCCACCGCTGGTAATAGGTGAGCCTGAAGTAATCGTCTTCCGGGATTGCCTCGATGCCGCGACGGAGCTCGTCGACGCTCATCAAGCCTCGACGGCTGACGATCTGGCGGATCGCATCGACCTGCCTGTCGAAATCCGTCAAGGCGTGCGGTTCGGTGTCGATCGGCAGGCACATAAACCGGGACACACCGCCGATGTCATGGTGGGCACGAGCCGTTTCGTCATCCATGCCGCCACCATAGGCAGCCTCGCGGATCTCAACAACCGCCACTTGTCAGGATCGCTCGCCGGCAGGCTTGCGATGGTGGCGGCGAGGCAAGGCCGGCGCCGGCGGGGGCTGCTGAACGCCCGAGCGCCGGGCTGCCGTCTCGATGTCACCTTCAGGGTCGGGGAAGGGCGGGGCGGGGCGTGCCGGCTGCGGGCAGAAGGCGAAATTGATGATGTCGCAGAATGGGCTTGCCACCCCGTCGTCCGGACCAGGGGAGGCGGGGGTTTGCGCGAGCGCAGGGCCGACGGGCAGTAACAGCAAGCTGACGAGGAGAACGTGGCGCATGATTGGCCCCTTTTGGCTTCCTCAACGGCCGGCACACGTCAATGTTTCACTGGGTGGCCACCATCAAATCGCAGCCTTCTCGGGGACCTGCGCGATCCGCAGGCAACTCACTAGCCCGGAGGTCAGCGCCAGCGCGGCGGCGACCCCGAGCGCGACCCGCGGCGCATCCGCTGGCACGAGGGTGAACAGGATGGTCATCAGGACCGAGCCGGACGCTTGCCCGAACTGCCGCGCCGTCGCCTGCATGCCGCCGGCCGCCCCGCTTCGGGCCTTTGGGGTCGCTAGCAGCATGTTCCTGTTGTTTGGCGTTTGGAAGAAGCCGAACCCGAGGCCGCTCAGCACCGTGAAGATCACCAGCGGCTGGAGGTGCCGCGCGAGTGGCCAGATCGCCGCGAGGCTCAGGCCGACGGCGAGACAGGTTCCGCCAAGCGCGCACAGGACGGCGGTCGAGAATCGGTCGGACAGGCGGCCGGCGACCGGGGCGGCCACCGCCACGGTCAGCGGCCAGGGCGTCATGTAGAAGCCCGTCGTCAGGGCGTCGAGGCCGAGGCCGTGCTGCAGGTAGAAGGGCAGCGCCACGAAGGCGAGCATCTGGGCGGCGAAAATGCAGATCGAGGCGATCACCGACAATCTGAAGGTGCCGCCTCTCAGCAGGTCGAGAGGGATGAGCGGGGCCGGCCGGGGCGCTTCGCGGCGGACCAGGAACAGCAGGCTGAAGGCCGAAACGACGAGCAGCAAGGCCGCCATCGTCGGGCGGCTTGTCAGCAGGTCGACGCCCAGAACCAGGGGGGCGAAGAATCCGGCGTTCAGCGCGACGCTCAATCGATCGAGCGCCCGCCCATGCGCCTCCGTTCGCGGCAGGGCCAGCGAGGCGCCCAGAACGACCACGCCGATCGGGATGTTGACAGCGAACAGCCAGGGCCAGGCCGCGACAGACAGGATCGTGGCGCCAAGCGTCGGCCCGGCCGCCGACGACAGGCCGACGAAAACCGCGTTGAGGCCGAGCGCCGTGCCGAGCAGCCGATACGGGTAGGAAAAGCGCAGCAGCGCCGCGATCACCGCCATGATGGCGGCCGCGCCCAGGCCCTGCAGGATGCGCGCCCCGACCAGCAGCGGCAGGTTGGGCGACAGGGCGCAAAGCGCGGAGGCCACCGTGAAAACCAGGACGCCGGCCCTGAACACGCGCCTGTAGCCGAGGCTTTCGCCCAGCGCCGCGCAGGGGAACAGGGCCACCACCAACGCCATCTGGTAGCCGGTCACGACCCAGACCGAGGCGGCTGCCGAAACCTTCAACGTCGTGGCGATGGTTGGCAGTGCCACGTTGGCGATCGCACCGTCGAGCACCGCAAGGACGATGGCGGCCAGCACGGCCGCGGCCGCGAAATAGCGGCGCGGGGTCGGCAACCCGTCGCCAACGTCGAAGGGTCGATCTTGGGAGCGTCGCATCGGGAGTCGTCTTAGGCGTGGAAGTCGGGGTGGTCAAACCCCCGTATCGAAGTAGAGAGACGTGCGGGCCGGTCCGGATTTCCCAAATGGTGACAAATTCACCGCAGGATCGCGGCACAAGGCCGTCGGGTCTGCTTCACCGGCCTTTTCTTGGTCCCAAGCCCTTGCCGAGACGCCGAAGTTGAGGTGAACACGGATCGTCATTCGGTTAAGCAGGGCGGGTTGCCCGGCAGGGCCGGCCACGTTGGCGGCAAGCTCAAGACGGCTTGTCTGCGGGCGAAGGCTGGCGGCCCGGGAAGCACGACGACTTACACAATCCTGGAGACGACGATGCTGCGAAGCGTGATGGTGGCCGTGACGGCCGGACTGATGATCGGCGCCGCCCATGCGCAGGCGCAACCACCGGCTCCGAAAGCCGAGTGCAAGAACTTCATCAAGGGCGGCGACGGCAAGTGGGTTTCCACCATCGACGCGAAAATCGGCAATCCGAAACAGTTCAAGGTGCTGCGGAAGGGTCAGCCGATCGAGCGCGACATGACCATCGTGGGCCTTAACGTGTCCGATACCATCGACCAGCTTTGCGGGGGCAACTAGAGCCCGTCGCCCGTTCATCCGAGGCAAGGCGCGTCACTGCCAGAGCGGCGTGCCGCCTCGCCCGCATCCCATCGGCGCAACCGTCGTGGCCCCGAACGTCGCCTTCAAACGCGCGCAGCCCCATCGGCGAAGCGGCTCGGGCGCGTGGGTGTTCAGCGCGATGCCGACCTCGTCGAACGGCGTGACTTGGTTGTTGACGTAAAATGTCCAGCGCACCGCCACCGCGACGCCAAGGGCGAGAAGGAGAAGCGAGCCGGTTCGCACGAGCCGCGTCCGACGCCGTTGGGGCGGTCTGGCCGATGACCCCGCGATCCTGGCTTGCCCTATCGAGAAGACGCGTTCGGTGACCAGCAGAACCATCGCGTAAAGGATCGCGCCACCGCCCAGCACCACCAGCAGGGAAACAAGGCGCGGGTCGGGCATCGCCCCGGCGGCCCCGGGCGCGTTTTCGACGATTTGACCGAGGCGACCCGCCTCGCCCCGGGCGGCGTAAAGCCAGGCGGCCAGCAAGGCCGCGCAACCGCACAGGAAGAAGAGCAGCATGGCCGTCCGGGCGCGTCCGACCCAGGACCGTCCTCGTTCGGATGACACGGGCTCCGGCATCAGGACGAGGCTTGGGGGCTGCGCCGAACCAGGACGGCGGCGGCGAGATCCTCGATTGCCGTGCGGACCGATCTGACCGGCGTGACCTCGTCATCGGTCCGGCGACCTTCCAGGTGTCCGGCGCGATGATCGAAAACGTGTTCCGCCATGAGGCCTGCCGTGGTCGCCCCGTCGCGGATCGCCCGGGTAACGTCGCCACCCTCGTTCATCGCCACCCGCGTGACGCGAACCGGCTTCGACTCGGCGTTCACGCCGCGTGCTGGTCCGGCAGTAGGGAATAGTGTCCGGCAACCTCGCCGGACTCGCGGCGTTGCGCGTCGAGGTCGGCCCGCAAGCGGGCGATGTCCGCCCTCAGGTCGTCGGCTTCGCGGCGCGCCGCCCTAGCGACCCGACGGTGGCGGCCCTGGCTCAGCCAAGTCGCCACGCTGCCGATGATCACCCCGATCACCACGACGGCGATGATCACCAGGAACAAGGGGCCGCTCAGCGCGAAGGCCGGGACATCGGTCGCGAAGGGGTCGAACGACACTTCGACATGTTGCCGGTTGGCCAGCGCGAAGGCGACCGCCAGCAAACCGAGCGGCACCACCACGAGCAATCTCAAAAAGGTTTTCATTCACGCTTCGCCAGGTTGAGAGGACTTTGCTCGACAAACAACACCAATGTGGCGTTTTAAGCCGAACCGGACCGCGTTAAACGCCTATCCCCAGCGGCTCTTCAACTCTCGACGTTCAGGCGCTCGCGCATTTCCTTGCCGGTCTTGAAGAAGGGAACGGCTTTCTGGTCGATATCGACGTGCGCGCCCGTTCGCGGATTGCGTCCTGGACGGGCATCGCGCTTCTTGATCGAGAAAGCCCCAAAGCCCCGCAATTCCACCCTGTCGCCGCGCGTCAGAGCGTGCGTAATCTCGTCGAGGATCGCGTTGACGATGCGTTCCACGTCGCGCTGATAAAGATGCGGGTTCTTTTCCGCAATCCGCTGGACGAGTTCCGACTTGATCACCTGACGCCCCAGATCCGCCCCGGCCGCGCCTTGATGAAAGCCACATTCATAAGCCGGCGCCTGCCTTATTTGGCGCCAGCACCCTGCCAAATGGAGACCAGACCGTCAAGCATCGGCGCCCGCTCGGCGGCGGCGACCTGCCGCAAGAGGCCGGCCAAACCAGGCCACCCGAGGTTTTGGGCAAGCCCGGCGGCGGCCCCGAACAGGCCGAGCCGCTCGAAGCTGCGCTCCGCCCGCCAATCACGGATTGGCAATCCTTTGGCCACGCCCTTGTCGCTTTCGAGCCAGGCCACCGCGTCATCTTCGGTGCCGACCTGGTCGATCAGCTTCAAGGGCAGGCTTTGCCGGCCGGTGAACACCCGCCCGTCGCTGACGGTGGTGAGCTCCGCGTCGCTGAGGTTGCGGCGGCTTTTCACCAGGCCCTTGAACCAATCGAAACTGTCCGACACCAGGGAGGCCAGAGCGGCCCGCGCCGCGTCGCTGGTCGGCTCGAACCCGTTGGGGGACGCCTTGAGGGGCGCGGACTTCACGGTTTCGACGGCGACCCCCACCTTTTCGAGCAGTCCGGAGAAATTCGGGAATTCGAACAGCACCCCGATCGATCCGACGAGCGAATTGCCGCGCGCCACGATGCGGTCGGCCCCGAGCGCCGCGATATAGGCCCCCGAGGCCGCCATGGTGCCCACGGTCGCCACAACCGGCTTCTTGGCGGCCACACGCCGGATCGCGTCGTACAGCCGTTCCGAGCCCACCGTGGTGCCGCCCGGGCTTTCAAGCGACAGGATCAGGGCGGAGGCGGGTGATTTTTCGATATCGCCGAGCAGCTTGATCGTCTGGTCGTCCCCCGTGATGACGCCCTGGATCTTGAGGCGCGCGATGTGCGGCACCAGGGTGCCGGCCCCGCGCGAGCCCACCGCCTGAAAGGCCAGCCCGAGGAGGGCGAGGCCGACGAGCGCGAAGGCCGCGATGCGCCAGAAGAACAGCTTGCGGCGCATGCGGCGACGGTCGACGAGGTAATCGGGGGTGGAGCCGGCGGACATCGACATGGGCTGGGTCTCGTGTGCAAAACGCGTTTCGGGGCGGACCGTAGAACAAGACGGGCCGGGATGAAATCGGGCACGGGGTGGCCCGGTGTCCGAGGCTGCGAGTTCGGCGGTTCCCAAGCCGATCCGGACCATCCGTTGCTTTCAGCGGTGACGCGGGCCCATTTGGAATTCCGATCGGTCCGCGCGGCTTTTCCCGCCGGGACGGACTGTCGCTAAAGGATCGCCATGGATCGGTTGACGGAGATGACCTGTTTCGTGCGAACCGTCGAGAGGGGCTCGTTCGCCACGGCCGGTCGGGTGCTGTCCATGTCGTCGCAGCTCGTCGGCAAGCATGTGGCTGCGCTCGAGGAACGCCTGGGCGTGCAGCTGCTGGTGCGAACCACCCGCAGGCACAGCGTCACCGAAGCCGGACAGGCCTTCTATGACCGTTGCCGCGCGGTGGTGCGGGACGCGGAGGAGGCCGAAACTGCCGTGGCCGAATTCGGCGGCACGGTGCGGGGCCAACTCACGGTCAGCGCGCCCCACACCTTTGGAAGCGCCAGGCTCATGCCTTTCATCGCCGACTACCTGGCGGGGAACGAGGAGGTAAGCATCAAGCTGGTGCTGACCGACCGGACCGTGGACGTCGTCGGCGAACGCTTCGATGCCGTGATCCGGATTGGCGAGCTTGAAGATTCCAGCCTCATCACGCGCCGGCTGACGTCCTTCCGACTGGCGGCTTGTGCCTCGCCCGCCTACCTCCGCCGGCGCGGCCGGCCCTTGGCGCCGCTCGATCTTGGGGATCACGAGTGCCTGATCTACGATTACTGGTTCAAGCCGCCGCTCGCGGACTGGACCTTCGAAAAAGATGGCGAGGTCGTCACCGTCACGGTCGCCGGGCGCCTGCAGGTGAACGACGGCAGGAGCCTGATCGCATCCGCGATCGCCGGCCACGGAATTGTTCTGCAGGACATCGAGATCCTAAGGCCCTATTTCGTCACGGGGGAGCTCGAACACCTGCTTCCGGCCTATGCGGGTCCGCTGCGCGAGATCCGTGTCGTTTACCCGCCGAGCCGGCAAGTTCCCCCCAAGCTGCGCAGCTTCGTGGACGCCCTGGTCGAAAGCTTCGGCCCCGGTGCCTGAGCGCGGCTCCATTCCCGCCGAACCGTTTCGACAGTTGAACCAAAAGGCCCACTACATCCCCTCCTGCCGACACGCCATTCTCCATCGGGCACCAGAAGGAGTCGTCATGGATAGGACATTGAAGATCGGGATCATCGGCGCCAGCGCCGAGCGGGGCTGGGCGAAGATCGCCCACGTGCCCGCCGTTCAACAGCTCGCCGGCCTGGAACTCGGCGCCGTCGTGACGCGGGATCGGCCATCGGCCGAAAAGGCCGCGAAAGCCTTCGGGGCGAAGGCGGCCTATGACGATCCCGAACTCTTGTTCGCCGATCCCGCCATCGACATCGTCACCGTGGGGGTCAAGGTCCCGGATCATCGCGACCTTTTTCTGGGTGCGATCGCCGCCGGCAAGCACATTTACTGCGAATATCCACTCGGACGCGACCATGCCGAATCGCGCGACTTGGCGGCGGCGGCGCGGGAGGCCGGCGTCCACGTCGCGATCGGGCTCCAGATGCGAAGCAACAAGACCGTCGGCAAGGCGCGCGACCTGATCGCGTCCGGTGCGATCGGCCGCGTGCTCAGCGGCCGGATCCTGTCCACCACGATGGCGTTCGGGCCGGACGTGGAAGCCGCGATGGCATTCAGTGAGACAAGCGAGAACGGCGTCACGCTGCCGACCATCCAGGGTGCCCATACGATCGACACCGCCTTGGCGGTGCTCGGCGGTTTTGCCGATGCATCGGCGCTGGCGACGACCCAATATCCCAACGTCACCCTGGAGGGGGATGGCGGCAAGGCGCGGCAGCCGCGAACAACGGCCGACCACCTCCTGGTTCAGGCGCGCCTGGCCGGAGGCGCTCCGCTGTCCATCGAGGTGTCGGGTGGCCGTCCCCCCGAGGCGACGCCGTTTCGTTTCACTGTCACCGGCACCCTGCATGAGCTCGTCCTGGAAGGGGGCGCGCCGCGCGGCTTCCAATCGGGACGGCTGCGCCTGTTCCTTGACGGCGCACCCGTGTCGGTGGACGAGGGGGAGGCCGCGTCGATGCCCGACGAGGCCGCCAACGTCGCGCTCGTCTACGCGGCCCTGCGCGACGACATCATGCGGGACACCACGACGGCGATCGGGTTCGACCACGCGGCCCGCCTGGCCAAACTCGTCGAGGACCTGATGGACGCCCCGCGATCCGAAACCCGGGCATTGGCGGCGGGCCGGCCGGAGTAGCGTCACGGTTGCCGTAACCTCCATCGATCGAGGCGGGCCGAAGCTGTCCGCCTCGACACGGTCGCTCGTTTCGCCGAAACGATCGCAGTATCGCAAGCGGTCAGGCATGCAGGAGGATTGTATTTAATGTCTACAGTAATAATAAGGCGCCTATTTCGGCTATGCCGAGCGCCGTATTCGGTCTAGGTCTTCATCACTGTACTGA